>CAZZWE010000189.1:0-6219 GCA_964657675.1 uncultured Steroidobacteraceae bacterium | reverse complement strand
GGTCGTCAGACGGTGGAGTACTGTCGGCGCTCGGCGCCGGCGGGGCTGCGCTGGGCCATTGCTGGAAGGAATCGCGCGAAACTCGATGCGGTAAATGCCGCAGGCGTCGATGTGTTGATTGCCGACTCGCAAGATACCGTTGCGCTCGACTCGATTGCGGCGAGTACGCGGGTGGTTGCGACGACGGCGGGGCCTTTCAGTTTATATGGCACTCAGTTGGTGAATGCCTGCGTTCGCCAGCGCACGCATTACTGCGACATCACCGGGGAGACCCCCTGGATTCGCAACTTGATCGATCAACATCACGCCAAGGCGGTGGCGGATGGCACTCGGATCGTGCCGACTTGCGGCTTTGATTCCATCCCGTCAGATTTCGGCGCGTGGCTGACGGCGAAACACATTCGCGAGAACCTGCACTCCCAGTGCGCTTCAATGGCCGCATATTTTAAACTCGGCGGCGGAATCAATGGCGGCACGCTGGCGTCGTTTTATCATTTAATCGAAAGCGGTGAGATCGTCGGTGCGCGCGAGGTTTATTTGCTGAACCCGGATCCGGCCGCGGCGACCGAGGCGCAACGATCACGCAACGCCGACCCGTCCGGCGTGCATTTCGACTCGCAACTGCAGCGTTGGGTCACCTCGTTCGTGATGGGTTCGATCAACACGCGAGTCGTGCGGCGTACTCAAGCGCTCCTCGGCGAGGAGTTCGACTATCAGGAGTACTCGAGCTTCAAGAAAGCTTCATCGGCTCGAATGGCAGCATTGGCCGGCCGCGTATTCGAATCGGCGTTGAGTTCATCGATGGGACGGCGCTTGCTGAAGCCGATGTTGCCGCGGCCGGGTGATGGTCCCTCGGAGAAGGTGATGGATGGCGGCTTCTTTGAAACTCAGTTCATCGCGCGTGCTGCCAACGGCGCGGTGATTCGCACGGTGATGCGCGGGCAGGGCGACCCTGGGAATCGCGTCACCGTAAAATGCCTGTGCGAATCCGCTTTCGTACTGGCGCTCACTGAGGACCCCAGCACCCGTCCGGAGGGCGGGGAGGGCGGCGTCCTCACTCCCGTGATCGCGATGCGCGATCATTTACCACCGAGATTGGCCGCCGCCGGCATTACCTTCAGCGTGGTCGGTTAGATCTGCCCGAGCGTGGCCATGAAGGCGGCCTGAACGCGGCCATTGTGAAGGATGACTTTTTCCGCGCGCAGACGTTTGGATTGTTCCTTGAATTGAGTCGATGTCTTGGGAAACACGATGCGCCCGCCCGCGCCGACCACACGATGCCAGGGTAAATGCGCATTCTTCGGCGCGACGCGCAGCGCATACCCGGTCAGTCGCGCGCGACCGGGCAGTCCCGCGGCGCGCGCCACCGCGCCGTACGTGGAGACTTGCCCGCGCGGGATCAGTGAGACCGCATCCCAGATGGCTTGCAGATCGGCGGAGCTCCGCGCTGCGCGAGGCCCGTGATCCAATAACAAATTTGCGCTAACTTTTTTCGTATTAGCCTCGCAAAGTGAGTGCGCGTTGTTTTCTCGCGACGAGCAAAAATTTTCGCATGAATGTCGTCCTACATTCCGTGGCGTCAAATCCTACATAAAGCGCCGCGTTATGTCTGACGCTCAGAATCACAATGCACCATAAAGTCACGCGTTATTAATATTGACGCACGGAGTCGGTGCTATGAAACAACTTGGACCAGATAAATTACGGCTCAGCATCCTGGCTGCGTTGTCACTCACCGCGACCTCGCATGCGTTCGCGGGCGCGGGTGGCGCTGATACAACAGCGACGCAAACCGCTGCGCCGAGTGCGAACTCGACTGAGCCGACGCCTGCCAGCACGACGGCGGGAGCCCCGCAGGACCTCGGACTCGACACCATCGTGGTGACCGGATCGACTTCGAAGCGCACGTTATTGGATGCGTCAGTCGATGTGACCTCGATCTCCGAAGCGCAGCTCAAAAAGCGCCGCGAACCACGGCCGATGTGCTGGCCTTGATTCCCGGAGTTTTCGTCGAGAGCACAGCGGGTCCGGTTTCCAATAATTACTCGGTGCGTGGCCTGCCTGGCGGCGGCCAATCCTTCGTCGGCTTGCAGGAAGACGGCATGCCCATTCTGTACGGCGGCGGCGGTGCCGACGAATACTTCCAGAACGACATTACGATTGAACGGGTCGAGTCTGTCGAAGGCGGCAGCGCGGGCGTGTTGAACGTCAACGGCGCCGGCGCCACCATCAATTTCATTTCCCGGCCGATGAACTTCGACGAGGGCGAGGGCGTGGGCCGAATCATGGGTGCGACCTATGGTGAGGAGCGCGCGGATCTATTTTACACCGCGCCGTTGTCCTTCTTAGGGCCGGGCGTGGCCTTCATGGCCGGCGGATATATCGACTCGACCAAAGGTCAACGTAGTAATCCATTCACCTATCAGACCTATCATTTCAAAGGCGCAATCGAAAAGAAATTCGACGGCGGTGGTTTCGTGCGCTTCACGTACAAGCGTTGGGACGAACACGATCCGTACTACGCCGATATGCCGTATCGATTTGTGGGCGGCGAGATCACGGGCATCAACGGCCTCAATACGCAGTCCGGCAACATCCTCGGGCCAGGCTTTGCCGGCATTGGTGTGCCGGATTCCTGCTTCACGGGGAATTGCGTACGCGACTTCAATGGCCAGCAGGGAATTCATGCCACGGGCAATCAGTACCGGGTGGATTTCGACATGCCCATCAACGATTCGCTGCGTGTGTTTGCGCATACGCGCTATCTGCAATCGAACTGGGATTTCAACGGCATATTTCCCGGCAGCGGCACGGGTAACTCGGGCCTGACGACGGCGGAAAATTATTTGACGCCAGGCGGGACCACCTCGCCGATTTCATCGGTGCTGGCGGCCGGGCTGCTGGCCTTTCCGGGTACGACTCAGTTTGGCTTGAGAAGCTTGTCGACCGGCCAAATCATTCCGGCCTCGAACATTGCGGCGCTGAACGCGCTGAACGGCAATGGTCTGCTGCAGCAGACCGTGCTGAATCATCAATATTTGTCGACGCGCGACCTCGGCAACGATTTTGGCGTCAAGTACGAACTGTCGGGCAACGGCTGGAGCAACTCGCTCACCGTCGGCGGCATGTTCTACCGCGTGCGTCAGTACAACGATCAGTCAGCCGTGGCCACGCTGTTGAACGGCGTTTCGAACGGCTCGAGCATTTACGACCTGGTGGGCTTGAATGCGGCGGGCGGCGTGACGGGCACGCTGACCAACAATGGCATGCTCAACTATGGGGATTGGGGTGCGGGCATCTGGAGCAACACCTTGAATTCCTGGTCCGAATACTTCAACGACGAGTTGGCGGTGTTCGACAACAAACTGCACGTGGACTTCGGTGCGCGTCGCGAAGATGTCAGCAATGTGCTGTACAACGGCAATACGGCCGCCGTGTCGCCGGCAGTGCCCGTGGGCACCGGCGGCTTGTCGCAGACCGTGGGATCCGCCTTTGACGGCACCTACACCCGCAATCAATTCACGACCATTCCGACTTCGTACACCGTGGGCGCGAATTACACGCTCACCCGTGACCTGTCGCTGTACGCGCGATATGCGTTTAGCGATCAGACCAACGGCGGCAACAATTTGAGCATTCCCACGCGCGTCATCTTGTCGGAAGCGGGCGTGCGGTTTGGCGGCTTCGGTGTGATCGGGTCTCTGACGTACTTTCATACCATTTTCAACAATCAGAACTATGGGTTCGTTCAACCCGATGATCTGGCGGTGCAGGGCAGCTTTCAGGCCAACTCGACCACCAATGGCGTGAGCTTGGATGGCACCTACCGACCCACCTTCGAGCCGTTCCAGGCATTCTCCTTGAACGTCAAAGCGGTGTATCAAAAGCCGAAACTGTCGGATGTGTTCCTGGGCGAACTGGTCAACGGCTTGACGGTCAACAGCGCCGCCGCGACGCAGTATGATGGCAATGTACCGCAGCGAACGCCGACGCTGTTGTATTCGATCCAGCCGACCTACGATCTCCCGCAAGGATGGGGCGCGGTCTATCTTCGCTACGAGTACACGGGCAAGATCTACGCCGATTCTGGCAACGCGCTGGCGCTGCCTGGATATGGCGTACTGTCGGTGGGCGGCAACGTGAACTTCACACCGAAGCTGAATTTGAACGTGAACGTGTACAACGTGACGAACGAATTAGGACTCACCGAAGGCAATCCGAATTCGGGCGTGACACAGGCGGTGGTCAATGGCTACTTCTATGGCCGCGGTATTTCCTCGACCAATGCTCAGGTGGCTTTGACGTATAAATTCTGATCACCTCTGGCCAGGCGCGTGCGTTGCTCGTAATCTGATCCGATGGGCAACGCGCGCGTAACCAAGGTGGTGATCGTCGGCGGCGGCACCGCCGGCTGGATGACGGCGGCCGCGCTCGCCCAGGCGTTGGACATGCGCCGGTGTTCGGTGAGTCTGGTTGAGTCCGATGACATCGGCATCATCGGGGTGGGCGAGGCCACCATTCCCACGATTCATTGGTTCAACCAATTGATCGGCCTCGATGAAAAAGACTTCATGCGTAAGACGCAGGCCACCTACAAGCTCGGCATTGAGTTTGTCGGTTGGACCCCGCAACGCGCGAGTTACCTGCATCCTTTTGGCCGTTACGGCGCGCCGGCGGACGGCCCGACCTTTCAGCACCGCTACATTCGCGCGCGCCTCGAGGGCGCCAAGGAAGATTTCGAACAATATTCTTTGACCACGGCGGCGGCGCGCGCCGGCAAGTTTGAATTCCCGTCCACCGATCCGCGCACGCTGCTATCGACGCTGGGCTATGCCTATCACTTCGATGCCAGTCTTTATGCGCGGTATCTGCGTGAGCGCTCGGAGCAGAAGGGCGTCAAGCGGCACGAGGGGAAGATCGAGCAGGTCGATCAGCACCCGGAGAGTGGGTTCATTCAGGCCGTGCGCACCAATCGCGGCGCTCGAATCGAAGGCGATCTGTTCATCGATTGCTCGGGCCTGCGCGGTTTGCTGATCGAGGGTGCGTTGAAAACCGGCTACGAGGACTGGTCGCACTGGTTGCCCTGCGACCGCGCGGTTGCAGTTCCGTCGGAAAGAGTCGCGGACCCGCTGCCCTACACGCGATCCACTTCGCGGGAGGCCGGCTGGCAGTGGCGCATTCCCTTGCAGCATCGCACCGGCAACGGCTATGTGTATTGCAGTCAATACATCAGCGACGATGAGGCAGCGGCGACGTTGCTCGGCAACTTGGATGGGCCGGCCTTGGCCGATCCGCGCATCATTCCATTCAAAACGGGCCGCCGCCGCAAGGTGTGGAACAAAAACGTGGTGGCCATCGGTCTTTCCAGCGGCTTTCTCGAGCCTTTGGAATCGACCAGTATCCATGCCATCCAAAGCGGCATCGCCAAATTATTGTCGTTGTTTCCGACTCAAGATTTCGATGTGGGTACGGCCGCGCAATACAACCGGATTGTCGCGGAGGAGTTCGAATCGATCCGCGACTTTTTGGTGCTGCACTACCACTCGACTCGCGGCAGGAGTGGGAAGCTTTGGAACACTTGCAGCCACATGCCGCTGCCGGAATCGTTGGTTTACAAAGAAGAGCAGTTTGCTCGAACCGGCCGAATCATCTTGGCGACGGATGAGCTCTTCAAGGAGGCCAGCTGGTTCGCAGTGATGCTTGGGCAAGGTCACGCCGCAAGGGATTACAACCCGTTGATCGATTCAATCAGTTCCGCCGAGAATGCCGAGCACTTACGGCGGATTCGCGAGGGGATTCAAGCGATCAGCACCAAGATGCGCCCGCATGCGAGCTTTCTGTAGGCGCGCGATCCGTTCCAGCGCCGGCGGATGGGAATCGTAAAACGCCGAGTAAATCCGATCCGGCGTCAACGTCGAGGCATTGTCGCGGAACAATTTGACCAGCGCGCTCACCAAATCGGCCGGGTCGGCATGCGCCGCCGCGAACTCGTCTGCCTCGACCTCGTGACGGCGTGACCACCATGCGCCAAGCGGTGTCACGAAATAGGCAAACACCGGTGTCACGAGTGCGAACAGGATCAACGCCGTCTCGGCTGAAGGGTGCGGTACGCCCAGCGCGGCGTACAGCGCGGGTTGACGCGCGGCCCAAGCCATCACCGCCAACGCCGCCAAGGTTGCAAACACCATGACCACCAGACGTTGGCGCACGTGATGCAAT
>CAZZWE010000188.1:0-6267 GCA_964657675.1 uncultured Steroidobacteraceae bacterium | reverse complement strand
TGGGCCTCCGGGGAGCGCGGGGAATCCGCAGGCCGCAGAGCAATTGCAGCGCCGCCATCGAGGGCCTTTAGCGCCTCTTGATACGCGGGACTCTCATGGGTTGCTACCGCAACCTCCATTGAAGCGAACTCGATGAGCGTGACCCGCTCCTTGCTCCCCGCCTCATACGCGTGCGCGGCGACACCGCGCGCGAGGAATTTGCCGCCGCCAGCCTCGATCGCCGGTCCTGCCAGTTTGGCGTAGGCCGCCATCTTGGTCGGATCGGTGATTTGGTGATAAAACGAAATCCAATAGGCCTTGGCCATACGCTGCCCCCAAAATTCGGTTACAGAGAGGAATACTTGTAACCTATTTGCAGCAGTCGGTGCGAACTCACCTAGGTGCAGTCGGGCACGTCCACAACACGCAGAATCGGAATGGCGCCTTTAGCCTTTTCCAAATCCGCTTTCGTGGCGGGGGCATTGCTCAAGCTCAAGCTTTTAACGGTGCCGTCCGCGTACGTGATCATCGCCGTTTGATAGTGCCCGCACTTGGTGGTCACCAGGAGGTCCGTGGCATGCGTGTTCCCAGACTTCAAGGAGCCGCCGATGAGATCGCCCAGTTTGCGGGTCGATCCTGAATACTCGGCTTGATTGGAGCTCACGAAATTCGGTGCAATAATGGTCCTAGGCCCGGGCGCGACATAAACCGAGTGGTCGTCGGCATGAGCGGGTAAAACGCTGGCAGCGCCGATTGTCAGAAACGCCCAGGCCGATCGTAAGCGGTAACGCATTGGCCGACTCTAATTCTCGGTCACCAATTTACCCGTGATTGGACGCACACTCCCATCAAAATCGCCGCAGTGCGTGGCCAGTTGCTTTCAGAATTAAAGGATTATGTAACCTGCGCAAGCTCAAACCCGGCGATGATCTCCCGAGCGAGACGAATCCCATGGCGCTTTTCGATCAAGCGAAAATGGGCCTCGGCGTTGGGGGTCACGAAGCTCACCGCGACACCGCTTTCTCCCGCCCGACCCGTCCGACCGATGCGGTGCGTATAGTCCGCGGTCGAGCGTGGCAGGTCGTAATTCACCACGGCGGGCAATTGCTCGATATCGATTCCACGCGCGGCGACGTCGGTGGCAATGAGAACGCGGGTGTGGGAGGCCTTAAAATCGGTTAATGCTTTGGTTCTGGCGCCTTGACTGAGTTTTCCGTGAAAGGCGGCCGCTGCGATGCCAGCGCGACGGAGTTTATCGGCGACGTGTTCGGTCGAATACTGCGTGGCGACAAAGGCCAAAACCCGGCTCCAGCCTTGCTCAATGATCAGATGGCGCAGAAGCGGCGTGCGGCGTGCTTCATCAACGTGAATGGATCTTTGCAGGATGGCGGGTTGCGTGATGGCAGTCGCCGGCACGTCGATCCGAACCGGATCGTCTAGCAATTGTTCCGCCATTTGATGCACAGCGGGCGGGAAGGTCGCGGAGAACAGCAGGTTCTGCCTGCGTTTTGGTAGTCGTTCGACGATGCGCGCGAGTTCATCGGAAAACCCCAGATCCAGGAGCCGATCCGCCTCATCAAGCACCAAGGTGGTCACGTCCGCGAGCCGCACAGCGTTGTGATCCACCAGATCCAATAAGCGACCCGGCGTGGCGATGACGATATCCGCACCACCGCGCAACGCCATCATCTGAGGATTAATCGATATGCCGCCGTAAACGATGATGACCTTGGTCGGCCGCTGCAGGTAACGAGCATAGAGTCGGAACGACTCTCCCACCTGTGCGGCAAGTTCCCGCGTGGGGACGAGTAGTAGGGTCCGTACGCGAAGCGGCGCGTCGCGATCGTGTGTCAGCGTCTGCTGCAGAATTGGCAAGGCGAAGGCAGCAGTCTTGCCCGTCCCCGTTTGAGCGCAAGCCCAAACGTCCTTGCCTTCAAGGATCGCTGGGATCGCTGCGTCTTGGATCAGAGTCGGTGCCGAATAACCGCGATCGCCAATCGCACGCAGAAGATCAGCCGAAAGTCCCAATGAAGAGAAACTCAATTCTGACTTCCAATCGCTCGAATCCGGAAGTGTCGACCTTTGATTTTACCGGCACTCAAACGCCGCAATGCCTTGTCATGCCATTCGCGGGCGATGGCGACATAGGTGCGCGTGGGAAATACATCGATTTTTCCAACCGCGGTGGATGGAAGTCCCGCATCGCCGGTAAGGGCTCCGAGCAGATCACCCGGGCGAAGCTTGTCCTGTCGGCCGGCGTCCACCGCAATCGTGACGAAAGGAGCCAGCAACGGCGAGCGATCGGAAGGGGAGGGTAGCTTGGCCCAGTGCAGCTTCTGGCCGAGTTGATCCTCGATACGGTTGGCCCGACTCGATTCGCGCGGCAGGCAGAGGCTCAGCGCCACCCCTTGACGGCCGGCGCGGCCCGTGCGGCCGATGCGATGCAAATGGGTGTCGGCGTCGGCGGCAATGTCGAAGTTGACGACCATCGAGAGGTCGGTGATATCGAGGCCGCGGGCGGCTACATCAGAGGCGACTAGAACGGTACAGCTGCGATTCGCAAAGCGCACCAGCATTTCCTCGCGTTCGCGCTGATCGAGTTCCCCGTGCAACGACAAAACCGCGAAACCACGGGCGTCGAGCGCCTCCGCCACGGAGCGGACATCCTGCCGAGTGTTGCAAAACACCACGACGGATTCTGGCCGGTAGTTGAGGAGCAATGCTTCGAGCGCAGCGATTTTGTCCTGCTCCTCGACTTCAAAAAAATGCTGCTCGATCGTGCTCTCGTCAGACACGTCGGACACCGTGATGTCGAGGGGATCGCGTTGCAGCTCTCGACTGATTTCCCGAATGGGATGCGGGATCGTCGCGGAGAACAACAAGGTCTGTCGTTGGGTGTTCGTGGCATCAATGATGCTGCGCAAATCGTCGGCAAAGCCCATGTCCAGCATCCGATCGGCTTCGTCGAGCACCAGCACCCTAATGGCCTTCAGCGGCAGAGCCTTCATCTGTACTAGCTCGAGAATTCGTCCCGGCGTGCCCACGACGATATGAGGCTCGTGCGCCAGCGAGGCGAGGTGCGGTCGCAGCGGCACGCCGCCACAGAGGGTCAACACTTTGATGTTAGGAATGAACCGTGCGAGCCGGCGAATTTCGCGACTGACCTGGTCGGCCAATTCACGCGTTGGGCACAACACCAAGCCTTGCAGCTTCACCGATGCGGCGTCGAGAGCCGCCAACACGCCCAGTGCAAAGGCTGCTGTTTTGCCACTTCCCGTGCGCGCTTGGGCAATCACGTCTCGGCCCGCCAGGATGGGCGGCAAGCTGAACGCCTGCACCGGCATCATCTCGACATAGCCAAGCTCTTTGAGTCCGCGCTGTAATGGTTCGATCAGGTTTAAGGTAGCGAATTCAGACATCCAACCATCATGGCATCAATCTGCAACGCTCGTGCGCCGCCCTACGCCGCAGCGTGCGCTAACTGATCGAGCACAGGGAGAATCACCTCCGGATCCGGCCTACGGGTGTAATCGGCATTGATCTCGGCGTAGCGAATGATTCGATTTTTCGCGATCAGAAATCGCGCTGGCATCGGCAACGTCCAACTGGCATCCCCATTCACGGCGGCCAAGTCATTCTTGAACACGTTTTTGTATAAATCCTGCAGGGTGTCGGGAAGTTCGAACCGCAGGCCGAACTGGGCCGCGACGTCGTTTCGAGGATCGCAGAGTATGGGAAAGCTGAGTTTATTTTCACGCTGCGAGCGGCGACTGTTGGCGGCGATTTGCGGAGAGATTGCCACGAGTTGTGCGCCGCGCTTTTGGAACTCTGGCAATGCCATTTGCAGGGCTTGCAGGTCCATGTTGCAGTAAGGGCACCACACTCCGCGGTAAAACGTGAGGATCAGCGGCCCGCTTCTCAATAGATCGGCCAACGCAATGGCTTGGCCATCCGAATCCTTCAGCGAAAAGTCCGGCGCGGTTGCGCCAACCGTGAGGGCCTTGTCGGCGGCGTGCGAAGCGATGAGTTGGTGGGTCGCTCGATGCATGACCTCGTGAATGTGGGCTGGCGCATTGAAGGGGGGTCCGCCTGCTTCGAACTGTGTGCGAAAGGCATCAAGTCGGTCTTGAAGGGACATGGTTGTTTCCTGAATGGCCCGTGGGGCGAGATTGGGAACCGTAAACCATTCTTTTAGTCGCTAGAAGGTGGCAATATCGGATAATATTAATTCTATTAAGGAATGAGTATGGATCGCTTCGCTTCGATGGAGGCATTGGTACGCGTCGTGGAGGCCGGTTCCTTTTCGGAAGCGGCGCGCCAGCTCGGGGTTCGCCAGCCGGCTATTTCCAAAGCCATTGCGCAGTTGGAATCGAGACTGGGGGTGCGGCTGCTGGTGCGTTCGACGCGCCGCTTGTCTGCGACAGAAGCGGGCCAAGCGTTTTACGAGCGAGCCAAGCGGGCTTTGGAGGAAGCGCAGGAGGCGGATCTCGCAGCGACCGGTGCAGACCGCGGTCTGTCCGGCAAACTTCGCTTCAGCGCGGCAGTCACGTTCGCGAGACTCCATGTCATTCCTCGCTTGCCCTTATTTCTCGCCGAGCATCCAGCGCTCGCATTGGAAGCCATTCTCGATGACCGCAACATCGATCTGATCGAGGAAGGTGTCGACGTAGCCCTTCGCATTGGTGAACTTGCTGACTCCGGTGCCACGGCGCGGCACATCGGAAGAACGCGCCGCGTCGTGTTGGGCAGCGATGCGTACTTCAAGCGTGCCGGTGAGCCGATGAGTCCTTCAGCGCTGTCGGGTCATTCGGCCGTGATCTATGCGCAACGGGGCGGTGGCACCACTTGGACGTTTCAGAAGTCCGGCATTAAAGAAACAGTGGCACTTAAAAATGACATCAGCATCACCGCGGCGGAGGGAGTTCGCGAAGCGGTGTTCGCGGGCATGGGACTTTGCGTCACGACCGAATGGATGTTTCAGCCCGAGATCGAACAAGGCCGGGTCAGGCGAGTGCTATCGGATTGGTCATTGCCCGACTTTGATCTTTGGGCGGTGTTCCCGAGCGGCAGGCAAGCAAGCGCCAAGGCACGCGCTTTTGCGCAATTTGTAGCGGCTGGTTTGCAGACCACCCACTTCGCAACCCAGGCTTATTCTTATCAGGAATGACAGATATCTCGCGCTGGCGACTTCCGCTGCCTGCTCACTACAGTGATATTGCACCTCCCTTCACTCACGAGGTTAGGTGTATGTCGAGACTCCAAGGCAAAGTTGCGGTGATCACCGGCGGAAGCAGCGGCATCGGGCTTGCGACCGCCCGACGGTTTGTCGCGGAAGGCGCCCGCGTCTTTATCACGGGCCGTCGCGAAGCAGAGTTGGCGAAAGCGGTGACACTCATCGGCGGAACAATAACGGCAGTTCAAGGCGATGTGTCGAATCTCGCTGATCTGGATCGTCTCTACGCCCGCGTTGCGGAACGCGCCGGCAAGATTGATGTGCTGTTCGCGAATTCGGGGGTGGTCGAACTGGTGCCCATCGGTGAGATCACCCCAAAGCACTTCGACCATACCTTCGGCGTCAACACGCGAGGCTTGCTGTTTACCGTGCAGAAAGCATTGCCGCTGATGCGGGATGGCGGCTCGGTCATCGTCACAGGATCAATCGCGTCGATGAAGGCGATGCCTGGGTACACCACTTATAGCGCGAGTAAGGCGGCGGTCCGCTCTTTCGTTCGCACCTGGGCACTCGAATTGAAGGGCCGGGGCATCCGGGTCAACACACTCAGCCCGGGTCCTGTCGATACTCCCATCATCGATGGGCAATTTGAAAACCACGCACAGGCCGATGAGTTCAGAACGGGCGTCGCCGCCGCGATTCCACTCGGACGCTTAGGACGTCCGGAGGAATTGGCGGCGGCTGCGTTGTTCCTGGCATCCGAGGAGAGCAGCTTCGTGACCGGGATTGATCTGTGTGTCGACGGCGGAATGGCGCAGATCTAAGGACGTCGCGATGACAACTATTCAGTGGCTTGCCGGCTCGGCGGTGTTGTTCGGTGCAGCTTTGCTGTCGGCTCAGGTGCTGGCGCAAGGCGTACCATTCGCCCAGGTCGAGATCCAAACGAGCCAGCTGGCGCCAGGCCTGTTCTTATTGAAAGGCTCGGCCAATGTCGATCCGGTGCACAAGGATGCCGCGGGTGGGACCATAGGGGTGCTGGTGGGACCCGACGGAGTGCTCATGGTGGACGCGCAATATGCGCCCCTGACCGACAAAGTCCTGATCGAGGTTCATAA
>CAZZWE010000187.1:0-6324 GCA_964657675.1 uncultured Steroidobacteraceae bacterium | reverse complement strand
TGGCTCGGTTCAATACCGACCCGCTATCAAAATGATCCAGCGCGCTGGCCTATCCGATATAAATCGAATCTCCAATCGATGCCCAAGCGGCATCGCGTTGCAGCCAGTCGCGCGATGGCGTAGCGTTGCGCACCACAAAAAACGAGGATCTGCTATGCAACAGCAATGGGATGAATCGTACGACGTCGTTATCGTTGGCAGCGGCGCGGGCTCGATTACAGCGGCGATGGCGACTCAGGCCGCCGGCGGCAGCGCGCTGATCGTGGAGAAGACGGATAAATTCGGTGGCTCGACCGCATTGTCGGGGGGTGTGCTTTGGATTCCAAATAATCCAGTGATGAAGCGTGCCGGCGTGGCCGATACGTTGGACGCGGGCCGTGTGTACCTCGATGCATGCGCGGGCGCCGAAGAACCGGGCAGCAATAAGGCACGCCGTGAGGCCTTTCTGATCGAAGGACCAAAGGCGATCGACTACCTTGAATCGCAAGGGATGAAATTCATCCATTCCGAAGGTTGGTCGGACTATCACGAGACAGAATATCCTGGCGGAGTGGCACGCAGCCGCTCGTTCGAGGCCGCCTTATTCGATTTGAATCAGCTCGGCGAATGGAAAGCCAAGTTCAGAAGACATCCTCCAAGCCCTCCGGTGCGCGTTCCCGACATCGCGCAGATCAATCTCAATGGAAGAACCTGGGCCAGCAAAATGACCTTCCTCAAGGTTGGGCTGCTCGCCATTCAAAATCGGCTGGGGCGGGATTTGGTGCGCATGGGACACGCGCTCCAGGGCCGATTGCTGAAATTAGGGTTGAGCAACGGCGTAAAGATTCGATTGAACGAGCCGGTCAGCGAGCTTATCGTCGAAAACGGACGAGTCGCCGGCGTGCGTACCGAACATCAGGGCAAGTCGATCCGCATCAAGGCGAATCGCGGCGTGCTGATAGATGCCGGAGGTTTCTCTCACAGCGCCGCTTTGCGTACCGAGCACCAACCGCGCGGCACGACGACACAGTGGACACAATCCAATCCCGGCGATACCGGTGAGATCTTGCAGATGGCCATGAAAGCCGGCGCAGCGGTCAACATGATGGACTTATCGTGGTGGCTACCGAGCTCGCGCTTTCCAAATGGCGGGCTCGCCGCACACAACCCGACCGACTTGGGCAAACCGCACAGCCTGGTTGTGGACAGCACGGGCCATCGTTACGTCAACGAAGCGACCTCCTACGTGGCATTCGGGATCGCCATGTACAAACGCGACAAGACTGTGCCGGCGGTGCCGAGCTGGGCCATTCTCGAGAGCCGCCATCGCGCGCAGTATCGCTGGGGCATGGTTGCGCCCGGCGCCCCCCCGAAGGAATGGCTTGAATCGGGTTACATGAAACAAAGCGATACCATCGAAGGACTTGCCAAGCTCTGTGGCATTGACCCCGTCACCTTGCGTGCCACGGTAGACCGCTTCAATGAACTGAGCCGCAAAGGTGTTGACGATGACTTCGGCCGCGGCAAAAGCGCCTATCATCGCTATTGGGGCGATCCGACTCAGAAACCGAATCCCAACCTCGGAGAGGTCTCAAAACCGCCCTTCTACGCGGTGCAGATCTTCCCCGGCGATGTCGGCACGTCGGGGGGCATTGTCGCGGACGAATCGGCCCGGGTGCTGCGGGCTGACGGCACTCCGATTCCCGGTTTGTATGCGACCGGCAACGCTACCGCTTCGGTGGTCGGCAGGTCGTACCCTGGCGCCGGCGCCAGCATTGCTGCCTCGCTGGTATTTGGCTACATTGCCGCCCGTCATGCGATGCAAGCATCTAAACCGTAGCTAATATGTCACCATCCACCGGCGTCTCCTCCACAAGCAACCGCGTTGATCTGCATTTGATACAAAAATAGTATCGTTGGCGATCCGCGATTCTATTGGACTAACGCTATGCAGCGGTGTGACATACCTGCTCAAAATGCGGGCCACCGGAGTTGGCGCTGCGCGCCGAAGAATGTAATTTTAGGAGTGCTAAGATGAGTGCGACCCCTCGCGTCAGCCCTGCGGCGACCCCTGTCACGCCAAGCTACGTATCAAAGAAAAGTTTTCTGGATCCGAAATACGTGCAGCTGGAAGCCGAGCGGCTGTGGCCCAAAGTGTGGCAGGTAGCCTGCCGGCTTGAGGAAATCCCAGAGATCGGCCGATTCGTCGTGTACGATGTCGCCAACGAATCGCTAATCGTCATGCGCACCAGCGCAGATACCATCAAGGCCTTCCATAATTCCTGCCGTCACCGCGGACAGCGAATTCTCGAGCGCACCGGCCAATGCAAAACTATGATCTGCCCGTTCCATGGTTGGCGCTGGAACCTTCAGGGTGAAAACACCCTGGTCGTCGACCGAAAGGATTGGGGCGATACGCTCACCGATGAAGACCTGAAATTGCGCGAAGCGCTGGTCGATACCTGGGGCGGCTTCGTGTTCATCAACATGGACTTGAACGCCGAACCGCTTGCCAAGTTTCTCAACCCCATCAACGAGCGCTGCAAGAACTACGAATTCGAAAAATTACGCTTTCGCTGGTACCGGACAGTGACCCTGCCGTGCAACTGGAAATTGGCTATCGAGGCATTCAACGAGGCTTACCACGTCCAGCAGACGCATCGTCAAGTACTCAATTGGGTCGAGGACTATTCCAACAGTGGCGCGTTTGGCCGACACTCAGCGTTTTGGTATCCGGTTGAAGTTGATGCCGCCCATCAAATGACGGGCTCCTCTCGTTTGGGCAAGGAAAGGCTCCCAGACGCGCGCGAATACATTTTGGGGTTCGTCGAACACTTCCACCACGAACTAGCCGCCATGATCACTCCACGCGCCTATGAGGCGACACAGCGTTTGCGTACCGAGGTGGCTGCCGATGCATCACCGCCCGAAGTTTTGATGAAATGGGCGCAATTCCAGCAAGAGGCCGCGATCGCTGACGGGGCCGGTTGGCCTCCCATTACGTTGGAGGACATCAAGAATTCCTATGTCGACTGGCACATGTTCCCCAACACCGTGTTCCTGCACTCCAGCGTAGATGGAGTTCTGTGGTATCGGGCTCGCCCCAACGGCGATGATCCCGGCAGCTGTATTTTCGACGTGTGGTCGCTGGTGCGCTACGCGCCGGGTGAAGAACCGCCGCTGGTTCGCGAGTCGTTCGAAAATTGGCGCGATTGCAAGTGGGGCATGATTCTCACACAAGACTTCGTCAATCTGGAGCGCATGCAGAAAGGCATGAGATCGAGCAGCTTTGAGAATTTGCGGCCGAACCCGGTACAAGAAGTCGCCGTCGCGAACTTCCACCGTGCGCTGGATGAATTTCTGGCAGACCCTCCCAAGTCGAAGGGCGCAAAGGCAACCACCGTTAGTGCCACCACGTAACAGAGCGTGACCACCGACAATGCCGATGCGGTTGCGCGTCTCGAGCGACTCGAGGCCGTGAGCCAGATTCAGTACGTCAAGGGCCGCTATGGGGAGCTCGTGGACGGATTGTCTCAACGCCTAGATTGGGAAAAGCTGACGGCGTTGGGTGAACTGTTCACTGAGGATACCTTTGTCGACTTCGTGACCGTGCAGCTGCACGGCCGGCAAGCCGTACTTGATTTGTACGGCGGCGTGATGCAAAAGAATTTCTCCTGGGTATGGCATAGCTTTCACAGCCCCGTGATCGAAGTAAACGGCGACCGCGCGTCGGGACGCTGGACGCTGCAAGGATTGACTATTGGACATGACTCGCCAATACCCATTGCGGTGTACGGCCGTTATAAGGACGAGTTCGTGCGCTCTACGGCAGGCTGGCGTATCTCGAAGCTGATATTGGCGCCGGGCCCCGCCGGCCCACAAAACGAACTTAAGTTGGGCTGACGCGTGCCTAATCGTTTCCGAGGCAAGCGCGTCATCATTACCGGCGCTGCGTCGGGCATCGGCGCGGCAGCAGCACGCGCCTTCGCCGCTGAGGGCGCAAAAGTTCTGCTGGTGGACTTGCAAGAAAAAGGCGAAGCCGTGGCCGCGCAAATTCGCGCCGACGGCGGTCACGCTTTATTCCATCGAAGCGATGTCGCGCTCGATTCCGCTTGTGAGGCCATGGTCGAATGTGCCGTTGCGAATTTCGGCGGCCTTGATATTGCATTTAACAATGCCGGGATCGGCGGCACCGGCAAGCTAACGGCGCAGGAGTCCGAAGAGTTCTGGGATCGGACCAATGCGATCAATTTGAAGAGTTTATATCTGTCCATGAAGCATGAGATTCCGGCCATGATAAAGGCCGGCGGCGGAGCCATCGTCAATACTTCTTCCGTTGCGGGACTGTTCGGCGAGCCTGGCGCCTCAGCCTACGCAGCGGCGAAACATGGTGTAATTGGCATGACTCAAACTGCGGCGCTCGAGTACATCAAGCAAGGTATTCGCATCAATGCACTGTGCCCGGGGGCTACTGACACCGAAATGATGGCCGCATGGGTAGCCGACCCTAAAAACCGCGCGATAGTGTTGGCCGCGCAACCCATCGGCCGCATGGCGGCCGCACAGGAATTGGCGGCGGTCGCTTTGTTTCTCGCTTCAGACGCTGCATCTTTTGTTGTCGGTCATGCCATGGTGGCTGACGGCGGCCTGTCGATCTAAGCCCTGCGTGGATCCGCTCTTCGCGCCGGTTCGCCTAGGGCGATTCACACTGCGTAATCGAATCGTCATGGCTCCCATGACGCGCTGTAGAGCCGATGATGCGGGCGTCCCATCGGACGATGCGATTACTTATTACGCGCAACGTGCCGACGCGGGAATGATCGTCACGGAAGGAACGTACCCGACCGCCATGGGCAAGGGCTACTTGAGAACACCGGGCATCCACACTCAAACTCAGATGGCGGCTTGGAAATCGATTACCGATGCTGTACACGCCAGAGGTGGTCTGATATTCCTCCAGCTGATGCATTGTGGCCGAGTCAGTCATCCCTCTCTGCTGCCCGAGGGCGCCCTGCCGGTCGCGCCCTCGGCACTCAAGCCGATCGGTAAGGTAATGACGCCCGATGGCCTGATGGACTATTCGATACCCCATGAATTGGGCATCCAAGAGATTGCTCTAGTCATTGGTGAATATCAGGCGGCAGCTCAAAATGCGCTTGATGCCGGCTTCGACGGCATCGAACTGCATGCAGCCTCGGGTTATTTGCCCGAACAATTCTTAAGTTCAGGCAGCAATCAGCGAACGGATCAATACGGCGGATCGGTCATGAAACGTGTCCGTTTCGTCCTCGAAGTGTTGGAGGCGCTGAGCTCGCAAATCGGCGCCGATCGCATCGGTTTGAAAATTGCGCCCGAATTAGGCATCAACGGAATCATGGATGCGGCGCCGTTGGAAACCTACCGGACTTTGGCCGAGCAGATACGGCCTCTACAACTCGCCTATTTACACGTGGCGCAAACCGCCAAGCCCGAGTACCACACCTTCCTGTCACCGCTGTTCGACGATGCTTACCTGGTCGGCCGAGGGCTGACACAATCACTGGCGCAAACCATGATCGCATCCGGCCACGCTGACGCTGCCGTATTCGGCAGTTTATATATTGCTAATCCCGATCTGGTGCGCCGCTTTGCATCACAATCACCTTTGACTGTGCCAGATCGAACGACGTTCTATTCACCTGGTCCCAGGGGTTACACCGACTATCCATTCTTGGTGTAGCTCGACAACAACGCGGGACTAAACGAAATCCTCCTCTCTGCCTTAACCATATTCAGCACTGATACCGATTCGGCATTAAATCTGGCCGAAGATTATATTTGACGCTAGTTGATCCCGGAACACACACTGCCGTGCCTCAAAAATACACATAGGCACTCCGGGGGGAGCATTTAAATGGCAGATTCAATTCGAGTTTCGATCACGATGCGTGGCGTGCTTGCCGCCGCCGCGCTGACACCCATTGTTGTTTTCGCGCAAAGTGCAGCGACTCCCGGAGGCTCAATCGCAGCCGATACATCCGCGGCGACGCCCGACTCATCGTCAAGCGCGCTGGAGGAGATCACGGTCACCGCACGGCGTAAGTCGGAACGATTGAGCGACGTGCCGCTCACCGTAAACGTCAAGACCAGCGAGGTCCTGGCCGATTCTAATATAGTCATGTTGCGCGAGTTGTCGCAGGTAACCCCGGGCCTCAATTTCACTTTCATTGGCGGAGCGGCACAGCCTACGGTGCGCGGCATCTCGAGCGAAAGCACCGGTGCCGGAGCTGAAAACAGCATCGCGATTTACGTCGATGGCGTTTATCAGCCGAACCAATACGGCAATTCCTTCGACTTGCCCGATGT
>CAZZWE010000186.1:0-6345 GCA_964657675.1 uncultured Steroidobacteraceae bacterium | reverse complement strand
GGCGATCGAAGGATTTCCCGCGCAGCATATCCCTCAGATCCACTACGCCAAGGGCAGTTATTTTACCTTGAGCGGGCGCGCGCCCTTCAAGCGGTTGATCTATCCCGTCGGTGAGCACGGATGGCTCGGCATTCACATGACCATTGATCTGGCGGGTGCCGCGCGCTTCGGTCCGGACTTGGAATGGATCGAAGCGGTCGACTATGCGGTCAGCGTCGCGCACGCCGCGCAGTTCTACGAATCCATACGCCAGTATTGGCCCACCGTTGAACGGGAGCGGCTGCAACCGGCTTATGCCGGCGTGCGTCCGAAGTTGACGGGTCCGGGCGAGCCGCCCAAGGATTTTTTGATTTCAGGGCCGCAGCAACATGGCATCGCCGGCATCATCAATTTGTTCGGCATGGAGTCGCCGGGCTTGACCTCTTCGCTCGCGATCGGAGATGTGGTCGCGGCCATGGTGTCCTGAGCTACACTTAAAGGCATGGACTTACAACTCAAAAGCAAAACCGCCTTGGTCACGGGTTCGACCGCGGGAATCGGCAACGCCATCGCCACTTCGCTGGCGCGCGAGGGCGCGTCGGTCATTGTCAGCGGGCGTCAAGCCAACGCGGTCGCAGATGCCGTTGATGAAATCAAGAATAGTACGGGCGGTCAGGTCAGCGGATTCGCCGGCGACTTGAGCGAGGTAGCGGTGGCCGAGCAACTGTTCGCGCAGCATCCGACGATCGACATCCTGGTCAATAATCTCGGAATTTTCGAAGTCCGCGCATTCGAAGAGATTCGCGATGAGGACTGGCGCCGATTTTTTGATGTCAACGTGTTGAGCGGTGCACGCTTGTCGCGGCTATACCTGCCGGGCATGCGCCAACGCAATTGGGGCCGCATCATTTTTATCTCGAGCGAAAGCGGCCTGCAAATCCCCAGCGAAATGATTCATTACGGGATGACCAAGGCGGCGCAGATCGCGGTGGCGCGCGGACTGGCCGAAACCACGGCTGGCACCGGCATCACGGTGAACAGCGTGTTGCCGGGTCCCACGCGTTCGCGCGGCGTGGGCGATTTCGTGACCTCGATGGCCAAGCAATCCGGAAAAAGCGCGCAGGCGGTTGAAAAGGATTTCTTCAAGACCGCGCGCCCGACCTCGCTGCTGCAGCGGTTTGCGACGCCCGAAGAAGTGGCGGCGCTGGTGACTTATGTGGCAAGTCCAGTGTCGGCTGCGACCAATGGCGCGGCCTTGCGGGTCGATGGCGGTGTGGTGAAGAGCGCTTTTTAAGCGACGTGCGCCTTGGCGAGCGCCGAGCGGCGGCGGTTAATCGCCTCGTACAGCTCGAGCGCCGCAGCGCGAATGCCTGAGGCGCTGCCGCCGTCTGCATAGTTGATGCTGCGCGACGCGCTGATCAGCAGGCCCGCATCCTCGGCGTTGAGGCCGGCGCCTAAGATGGAATCCAAGTCTCCGCCCTGCGCGCCGATGCCGGGCACGAGGAAACTCAAGTGAGGGTGGGCCCGGCGCAGCGCCGCCATTTCGCTCGGGTTGGTGGCGCCCACCACCAGCATCAAATTGCCATTGCCATTCCAGTCGCGCGCGGCGCGGCCGGCCACTTGCATATACAGCGGCGCGCCGTCGACCACCAAATCCTGGAAATCCTTGCCGCCGGAATTCGAGGTGCGGCACAGCAGCACGACGCCCCGATCGGCACGCTTCAAAAACGGCCGCAGCGAATCCTCGCCCATGTAGGGATTGACGGTGGCAGCGTCCGCCGCATAGCGATCGAAACATTCGCGCGCGTAGGCTTCGGCGGTGTTGCCAATATCGTTGCGCTTGCCGTCGAAAATCACCACGGCATGCGGTGCGCGTTCCCGGATGTAGCGAATGCTGGCGGTCAACGCCTCTTCAGCGGCAACCGCGGCATAGAAGGCGGCCTGCGGCTTGTAGGCCGCGGTGATGTCGCAGGTGGCATCGATGATGCGTTTGTTGAACGCCAACACGGCGGCGTTGGCCGAGCCGGCCGAGGCGTCGAGGATTTCTTTGGGAAATTTCTCCAGGTCCGGGTCAAGCCCCACGCACAGCAGTCCGCCGCTCGTCTTTTGCGCGAATTGGAGCCTTGCGGCGAAGCTCTGGAGGGACCCGTCAGGCACGCTGCATGATATCAAAGCACCCCCGGCATTGGGGAGTATGCTTGGTTGCTACCATGAGAGCGTCCTTGCCCAGCAAACCTCGTACCGGCCCGCGATTGGTGCTCCAGCCTGCGAGTCGCCGGGCGGCGCGTCATACCAGCAGCACGGCGCTGAAACGATTTTTCGCGATTGCCGACTCCTGGGAGTTGTCACCGCTGCAGCAGTGCCGTCTGCTGAAAATTCCCTCACCACAGGTGTTGACGCGCTATCGATTGGGCCAGGCGCCGCGTCTGTCGGCGACGCAGCAGGAACGCGCCGCGCTGATTGCCAATATTCAGTTTTCGTTGATGGCCGAGGAGGGCCCGAAGGATCGCGCCTGGGCTTGGGTGCACGCGCCGTCGGCCCGAGCGCCCTTCGATGGCGATAGTCCCTTGTATTTCATGCTGGAAAACGGGCTACCGGCGTTGCGGGAAGTGGCGCGCCTGTTGGTTCGCGAAAGCGAGCCCCGTTAGCTATACTAGCGGGCTGATTCGTTGCGAATGTGGCGGAATTGGTAGACGCGCTAGACTTAGGATCTAGTGGGGTAACCCGTGCGAGTTCGAGTCTCGCCTTTCGCACCAACCGCAATTGAAACCCCTAATTCCCAAACTGTAGAGGATAGACATGCAGGTTTCCGTCGAAAGTACCGGCAAACTCGAGCGCCGTATGGAAGTGCAGGTGCCGGCCGACCGCGTCAGCAAGGAAATTGCCGCGCGCTTGAAAGACTTGAGCCGCACGGCACGCTTGAAGGGCTTCCGCCCGGGCAAGGCGCCCATCACCGTGATCAAGCAGCAGTTTGGGCCGCAGGTGCACCGTGAAGTCATCGGTGAGCTGTTGCAGTCAAGCTATGAAGAGGCGGTGACCCAAAAGCAGCTCTCGCCGGCGGGCAATCCGCGCATCGAGCCGCAGAGCATGGATGAGGGCCAAGACCTCAAGTATGTGGCCACCTTTGAGGTATTCCCTGAAGTGGTCATGCAGCCGATCGAAGGCTTGGAGATCGACAAGGTCACGGCCGAGGTCACCGAAGCCGATATCGATGCGATGATCGAGCGGCTGCGCAAGCAGCAGGTGCAATTTTCACCCGCCAACCGCGCTGCCGCAGCCGGCGATAAGGTCACCATCGATTTCGAAGGGTCGATTGACGGCGTGCCGTTTGCCGGCGGCAAGGGCGAGAATATCGCCATCGTCATTGGCGAGGGACGGATGCTGCCGGATCTTGAGAATGGCTTGATTGGCGCAAGCGCCGATGAAAAGCGCGACATCAGCGTGAATTTCCCCGCCGACTACCGCGCCACCGAGCTGGCCGGCAAGCAGGCGGTGTTCGCGACCACGGTGAAAACGGTGGAAGAGCCGAAATTGCCCGAACTCGACGAAGAATTCTGCAAGGCCTTTGGCGTGACCGAAGGCGGCTTGGCGAAACTGCGCGAGGATGTGGCCGCCAACATGCGGCGCGAGCTTGAGCAAAACTTGCGCGCGCGCAACAAGTCGGCGGTCATGGACAAGTTTTACGCCGCCAACCCCATCGATGTGCCCAATGTATTGGTGGAAGGCCAGATCCGTGACATGCAGACGGAAGTCATGCGCCGCAACGGCGCCAAGGATGCTGCGCAGGCGCCGCCACGGGAACCGTTGGTGGAACCGGCCAAACGACGCGTCGCCCTAGGGCTCTTATTGAATGACATCATTCGAAAAAATAATCTGGTGGTGGAGCGCGAGCGCGTGAATCAGCGTCTGGATGAGCTGGTGGGAGCGTATGGCGATGCCGCAACGATGAAGCGGGCGTATTTACAAAATGCCGACGCAATGCGGCAGGTCGAGAGCCTGGCGCTCGAGGATCAGGTGGTCGAGTGGATTTTATCGCATGCCAAAGTGCGTGAATCGGCCTCGAGCTTCAAGGAATTAATGAACTTCGAGGCTTGATACTGCCCAACTCCCTTGAAATGATGTTATGAAGTCCTCACAGAGCATTCTTGCGGTTGATTTTGAATAGTTAGGAAGGCAAATACCATGACGACGCGCGCATTGAATTTAGTACCGATGGTCGTAGAGCAGACGGCACGCGGCGAGCGCGCCTATGACATTTACTCGCGTCTGCTAAAAGACCGGGTCATTTTCATCGTGGGTCAGGTGGAGGACTACATGGCCAACCTGGTGGTTGCCCAATTGTTGTTCCTCGAGTCCGAAAACCCCGGCGCGGACATCAATCTGTATATCAATTCCCCGGGCGGCTCGGTGAGCGCCGGTTTGGCCATTTACGACACCATGCAGTTCATCAAGTCGGATGTCAGCACCATGTGCATCGGCTTGGCGGCTTCCATGGGCGCCGTGTTATTGGCCGGCGGAGCCCCGGGCAAGCGACATTCGCTGCCGAACTCCAAGATCATGATTCACCAGCCCTCGGCGGGCTTCCAGGGGCAGGCCTCGGACATCGATATCCATGCCCGCGACGTGATGGAGACGAAAACCCGGCTTAACGGAATCCTGGCCAAGCACAGCGGCCAGACGATCGAGCGCATCAAGCAGGACAGCGATCGGGACAACTTTATGACCCCGGAACAGGCCCGGGCGTACGGTTTGATCGATTCCATGCTCGAAAAGCGCGGCGAGCTGCCCAACAAGGGCTAAATGACGCTTTACATTACGCGGTATCCCGTCACAGGCCTCAGCTCCTTATCTTTGCGCCGGGTCGGCCCGGTGCTATATAGTCAGAACCATAGCTGTTTCGCCGAGCTTTCAAGCTTAAGCGGGGCGGCCCAATTGAGGACAGCATGAGCGAAGATTCGCGCGGCAAACATGATGACGGCAAGCTGTTGTACTGCTCTTTCTGTGGAAAGAGCCAACACGAGGTTCGGAAGCTCATTGCCGGCCCCAGCGTGTTCGTCTGTGACGAATGCGTCGAGCTTTGCAACGATATAATCCGGGAAGAGCTCGAGGAGCGCGCTGAGCGCACCCGCGACAAGCTGCCGAAGCCCCAGGAAATCAAGAAGGTTCTGGACGAGTACGTCATTGGCCAGGAACGCGCCAAGCGCGTCCTGTCGGTGGCCGTCTATAACCACTACAAGCGCCTGCAGACCCGCGGTGCGGAAGGCGTGCGTTCGCGCGACGAAGTCGAGCTCGCCAAGAGCAACATCCTGCTGATCGGACCTACTGGTTCCGGCAAGACCTTGTTGGCCGAGACCTTGGCGCGGCTGCTGAATGTGCCCTTCACCATCGCCGATGCCACCACGCTTACGGAAGCGGGCTATGTCGGCGAGGATGTGGAAAACATCATTCAGAAGCTTTTGCAGAAGTGCGATTACGACGTCGAGAAGGCGCAGACCGGTATCGTCTACATCGATGAAATCGATAAGATTTCGCGCAAGTCGGACAACCCCTCCATTACCCGCGACGTGTCGGGCGAGGGCGTGCAGCAGGCCTTGTTGAAGTTGATCGAAGGCACGATTGCCTCGGTGCCGCCGCAGGGCGGGCGCAAGCATCCGCAGCAGGAATTCCTGCAGGTGGACACCACCAACATTCTCTTCATCTGCGGCGGCGCGTTTGCCGGCCTCGAGAAGATCATCATGAACCGCACGCACAAGAGCGGCATCGGTTTCACCGGCGAAGTGCGCGAGCACAATGCCCGGCCGCACGGCAATGATGTGTTCCATGACACAGA
The DNA here is from genome assembly GCA_964657675.1 of uncultured Steroidobacteraceae bacterium. Taxonomy (GTDB): domain Bacteria; phylum Pseudomonadota; class Gammaproteobacteria; order Steroidobacterales; family Steroidobacteraceae; genus Bog-1198. Next base: position 536 of record CAZZWE010000186.1, on the reverse strand, counting down.
ACCTGAAGATTTGATCAAGTACGGTCTTATTCCAGAGTTCGTCGGCCGCTTACCCGTGGTCGCAACGCTGGAAGAACTCGATGAAGATGCGCTGATATCGATTTTGATGCAGCCGAAGAACGCGCTGACGAAGCAATACCGGAAGCTGTTCGACATGGAAGGCGTGGAGCTTGATTTCAGGGAAGATGCGTTGCGATCGGTGGCGCGCAAAGCGATGCAGCGCAAGACGGGTGCTCGGGGCCTGCGCACGATTCTAGAGAACGTGCTGCTGGATACGATGTACGACTTGCCGTCATTGCGGAATGTGCAGAAGGTTGTGGTCGACGAACAGGTGATCGAAGGCCATAACAAACCTTATATAGTCCACCGGACTGAGGAAACTCGTTTGGTGGCGCCAGTTGAGGAACAGCGTCGGCCCACAGGCTCGGACCATCTCTGAGCGGAGCTTGAAACTCATAAAGGGCGGCCGCATGTACCTCGGACGATGTTTGTCGTACGTGCCACAACCATAAGGCCAGCCTAGTGAGTGATGAACC
>CAZZWE010000185.1:0-6430 GCA_964657675.1 uncultured Steroidobacteraceae bacterium | reverse complement strand
CACACCACATGCTCGGCGATCACTTCGCCTTTGTTGGTGGTCACCTTCCACTCACCGGAGGGCGTTCGGGCCACGGCGGTTACTTCGGTCTGCTCGTGAATGTCGGCGCCGCGGCTGCGCGCGCCTTTTCGCAAGGCCATGGTCAGGTCGGCCGGTGCAATATGTCCGTCATCCGGGTGGTATAGGGCACCGATGACTTTCGGCGTGTCGGCGCCATCGCCCAACTCGATCAGCGGCCACAAATCGCGGACTTCTTTGGGAGTGATGATCTGGAATGGCACGCCCAAGGTGCGCGCCGTCCCGCAATACTTCTGGTACTCATCCATGCGCTCACGGCAGGTCGCGAGGCGCAGGTTCCCGGTGACGTGAAAGCTCACATCCTGACCGGTTTCGGCGGGCAGGCGCTTGTACAGGTCCACCGAGTACTTATGCAGCTGACCCACGGTATAGCTCATGTTGAACAACGGCAGCAGGCCCGCCGCGTGCCAGGTGGATCCGGCCGTCAGTTCGGCCCTTTCCAACAGCATGACGTCGGTCCAGCCTTTGGCGGCCAGGTGATACAGCGTGCTGACGCCGACCGCACCGCCGCCGATGACGACGACACGGGCATGACTCTTCATAATCGATCTCCCTGCAATATCGTCAGTGTAGCGAGTGGATACTTAAACAACACGCTGATTGCGACAGTGCCGGATCGAAATGCGACGGACTTTGAAGGTGGGCGCAGTAGCAGCCATGTCGTAAACGCTAAACTCGGGGTCGCTTTCCGCTTATGCCGGCACAGCGAACATTGCTATTGTTCGTCCATCGGACAGTGTCCCGACGAGGAATTCCAATGAGCGTGCGTGAAACCATGTTGAGCCGGCTGCGCCACCGCCAAGCCGCCACCCCCCTGCATCAGGACTTTTACTGCAGCCCCGAGGACTATCAAGTCGATCTGGAGATGATCTGGTATCGGGATTGGCTATTTGTCGGCCATGACTGTGAAGTGTCAAATCCCGGCGACTACTTTACCTTTCAAGTCGGCAACTATCCGGTGATGGTGGTGCGCGACCGCGACGGCAGCGTGCGTGCCTTTCACAATAGCTGCCGCCATCGCGGTTCCAGGATCTGCTCCGCGGAGCGCGGCGCAGCACCGAGACTGGTGTGCCCCTACCATCAATGGACTTATGCGCTCGATGGCCGTCTGATCGCCGCCCGCGACATGGGCGCAAACTTCGATAAGTCGCAACATGGCTTGAAGCCGGTGCACTGCGCGACGGTCGGGGGCTATATCTGGGTATCGCTCGCCAAGGCGGCGCCCGATTTCGAGCCCATCGCCCAACATTTGGCGCCGTACTTCAATCCCCATAAGCTGCAGGACACCAAGCTCGCGTATGTGTCGACCACGGTGGAAGAGGCGAACTGGAAGTTGGTGTGGGAGAACAATCGCGAGTGTTACCACTGCAACGCCAACCACCCTGAACTTTGCCGCACCTTCCCCGAAGATCCCGCGGTAACGGGGGTGGGCGGCGGGGCCGGCGATCCACGCATCGCGGCCAAAGTGGCGCATTGGGAGAGCATCGGGCTGCCCAGCCAATTCAATATTTCAGCCAATGGCCAGTATCGCACCGCGCGCATGCCGCTGATTGAAGGCGCGGTGGCGTACACCATGACGGGCAACGCGGCAGTGCGCCGACCCTTGACCGACAGCGTCCAGGAAAAGGACATCGGCACGCTGCTGCTGTTTCACTATCCGACGACCTGGAACCACGTCATGGGCGATCACGCCATTTCATTCCGGTTGCTGCCCTTGGGTCCGACACAGACGCAACTCACTACCAAGTGGCTGGTGCACAAGGATGCGGTGGAAGGCGTGGACTACGACCTCAAGGAACTCACCGAGGTGTGGCTGGCTACCAACTTCGCGGATAAGCGCATCTGCCAGGAAAACCAGATCGGCGTGATGTCACCGGCCTATGAGCCGGCGCCGTATTCGCCCATCCACGAAGATGGCGCGGCACAATTCGTGGACTGGTACGCCAGCCACTTGGAAGGCCGGCTGATCGAGGATGCAGATCGCTAGCTAGAAGGGCCGTTCGCCGATGACGGTGGCGCGGTTCATGACGCGCCGTGCCGGACGATAATCATCGGTGGCGTAGTGCTGCGTGATGCGATTGTCCCAAAAGGCCACATCGTTGACCTGCCATCGCCAGCGCACCACGAACTCCGGCTTGACGCTGTGCTGATACAGGAACTGCAGCAGCGTCTTGCTCTCCGCGGCCGTGAGCTCATTGATATGCGTCGTAAAGCCATCTTGCACGAATAATCCCCGCCGCTTGGTCACGGGGTGAGTGCGCACTACCGGATGCACCACCGGCGGGTTATCGCGCTTCGCGGCTTCCAGCCGTGCGCGCGCCTCTTCACCCAGCGCGAAGCGTGCCTCCGGAAAGGATTGGGCAATGCTGTGCGTCGCCGTCAACGGCAGCAGAAATTCCTGCATGGCGGGGGACAGTGCATCGAATGCCGCCGCGCTGCTCGCCCACAGCGTGTCGCCGCCGGTCGCCGGCAGCACTCGCGCGATCAGCACGCCGCCCATGGGCGGCGTTTTACTGAAGGTCACATCGGTATGCCAGATGGCATTGTCGGTCAGATCCACCAAGTCGGTGTCGAGCACGATGATTTCGGGCGCGTCGGCGTGTTTGGGATAGATCGGATGGATATGCAGCGCGCCGAAGCGGGCGGCGAAGTCGCGATGTTGCACCGGCGTGAGCCGTTGATTACGGAAGAATATGACATGGTGCTTGAGCAGTGCCTCGTTGATAACGCTGATCTGCGCGTCATCCAACTCATCGGATAAATCGAGGCCCTCAATCGTGGCCCCGATGGTGGGGCTTAAGGGCGTCACTTTCACTCGAACCGTGGCATCAAGCATTGCGCCTCCGCAGCAGCGGTATCGCCATGAGGGCGATGCAAGCCGCCGTCATTACATACCATGCAGGTAAGTATAAAGAATCCAGCGAGCCGCGTTTGGCCCAGGTCAATATCATAGGGGAGAAACCGCCAAATACAGTGAACGCGGCGTTATACACCAGCGAAGTGCCGGTCGATCGTACCGCGGCAGGAAATATTTCGGACAGTGCCGCGGGCGCGACGCCGACAAAACTCGCCACCAAGATGCAAATGCAGCTTTGCACGCAGAGCAATGTACCAAAGGTCGGGTCGGCCTTGAGCCATGAGAACAACGGCACGATGCAAACGAGCAGGGCCAAGGCGCTTAAGCTGAGCGCGCGCCGGCGGCCGATCCGGTCCGACATTGCGCCGAACAGCACGCAGGCCAGCACGAAGGGGATATTACTCAGCGCCGAGGCGCCGAAGGCTTGTTGCGCGGAAAAATTAAACGTATCCGGCCGCTGCACGTAAGTGGGGAAGAACACCATCAGCACATACACAGCCACCGCCCATAAAATCGCGACGGTCGTTCCCGTCGCCAAGGCGCCCGCGTGACGCTGAAAGACCTCGCGCAGCGGCGCAGGCCGTGTGGTTCGCACCGCGCGTGCCGCCTCGAATTCCGAACTTTCTTTCAACGAGCGGCGCAGATACAGGCCAACCGGGGCGATGGCCAGTCCGAAGACAAACGGCAAGCGCCACGCCCAAGCGTGGACCTCAGCCGGGGTGAACAGTGCGCTCACTAAAAATGCGGCCAGCGCGCCTAAGATGTTGGCGAACCCCATGCTGGCTTCCAACCACGAGGTGATCTGACCGCGCAGCGCGGGATCGCCCGTCTCCAGCAGATACGCGGTGGTCCCGCCTATTTCGCCGCCCGCGGAAAATCCCTGCAACACCCGGCCGAGCAGCAACAGCACCGGCGCACCCCAGCCGATGCTCGAGTGGCTCGGGCTTACGGCAATGAGTCCGGTACCCGCGGCCATGAGGAGAATCGTCAAGGTCAGCGCGGCTTTGCGGCCGGCGCGGTCGCCATAGCTGCCGAGCACGATGGCGCCGAGCGGCCGCACCACGAAGCCTAAGCCGAAAAACAGAAAGGCTTTGACGACCCGCACATCCTTGCTGTCGCCAGGAAAGAAGTTCTCCGCGATATAAGGCGCGAGCAAGGCATAAATAGTGAAGTCGTACCATTCGAGCATATTGCCGATGGAGGTGGCAATGATGGTGCGGCGTCGCTGCGAGCCGGCGTCGAGCGCGGGCGCGACGCCTAAGGGAGCGCTCAGTATTTCATCGGCGCTCGGCATGGGTTCAGTCCTCGAAGGGATGAATGGGATCGAACACCGGCGCCCAGGCGTAATGGCGCGCGAGCTGCCAGTAGCCGCGATAATGAAACTCACCATTGCTCGCGAGCAGGGCACTACGGTTCTCGCGGTAATAGCGCGGAATGTCATACCAGGGCATCGTCGGCTTCAAGTGATGCACGACATGCAAGTTGTTATAGAGAAAAAGCAACCCGAACAGCGCATTCGACTCCACCGCCGCAGTGCGCTGCTGCGAGTCGACCGCGGCTCGGTGCTCATGAAAGGCGCGCAGCAGCCCCAAGCTCATGCCGGGATAGGCCACCAACAGGCAGTACTGCCACCAGGGAAATCCGCAGACGCCCGAGATATAAACGAACAGTGCCGCTACCGCCGCCGCATGAATGGCCCAGTGCGGCAGGTGAGAGTAGTCGCCGCCCGCCACTCGCCGCGACTCCCGCGTCACCAATATCCACAAGCGCAGTGCCGGCCCCAGTAGCAATCGGCCCAACAAGGTTTGATTGGCGGTCAACAACGCGCGCCTAAAACCTGAAGCCTGTAGCCATTCGGTGCGGCGCACATAATAGGACTCGGTGTCTACGCCGGGCAGCGTCAAGTGCACGTCGCGGTGATGCGTGGTGTGACTCTTGCGGTAGAGCGCGTACGGAAACCACAGGCCAATCGGCGGGAACACCAGCATGAATCGCAACCAGGCGGGCACGCCTCGAAACGAATGAATTGCCTCATGCTGCAATGAGAAATGCCACGCCAGCAGATAGGCCCCCACCGGCATGATGACCCACCAAGGCAGCCGATTCGCATACCAGATGAGCACTGCCCAGCCAGCATAGATGGCCACCGCAACGAGCCAAGTAGGACCGTCTATTTTCCTAAAAAAATGCGGCATCGAACGATATTACACAAAAGCCGGATGCATCGTCGCGGCCAGGGGCCGCTCCCGCCAGAAAGCCCGGGAACGCTCGAATTGCAGCCGCAGTTCGTCATAATCGGCTGGCGCCGGCAATGCAAAACGCTCCAGTAACAGCGTCTCGAGCAGCGCGTGGTTGTCCTCGTGCTCGTGCGCCGTGAGCAGGGCTTGTTGCAAGCTCGGCTGGTGTTGGCCTTGAGCCGCCACGATGAGCGGGATCGGAGTCGCGCGCGAGCGGGCGATGGATTTGAGCGGCGCTAATAATTCCGGTTGATGCCGCTGTAGGAGTGCCCAGGCATAGGAATCGACCGGTGCGATGTCGGCCCTCGATTCCAGCACCGCGGCGATGGCGCCGCGGGGGGTAATTTGCGGTTCGATCAGCGTTTGATACGGCGGCGTCCCGGTATCGCTGGCATGTTTCTGAAACATTTCCAGTGCCGCGCCGAACCCAGATTGCGAGCCGGGATCGGTAAGCGCCAGCCGGCCACCGAAGGTGTCCTCCAACCGGTCAAAATGCCGGTCACGCCGCACGACAAATTCGCTCCAGTACTGCGAGCGATGCTGAAAATCATCCGGTGATGGCACGGGGGCCGCCAACAACTGCGTCCTGAAGAGTCGCCGTGAAAACGGCAGGCCGCACATGAAAACCGCCCCATAGTCCGCGCGCTGCCACAAATTCTCCAGCGGCGCCGGCGCGGGGTAGTCCAGCCAGTCAAATGCCACGCCGGCTTGGCGCGATAGATTTGAAAATAAGGAACGCCACGCTTGCGTCACCTCCGGGGTGAGCGAGTACATGCGTGCGTTGGCGATCATGGCACTGAGGGGCGGGGCACCACCGTCTCCGGTTCCAGCGCATCATTGTGATAGAAATTCGCCGCCGGATGCTCCCGCAAAAAGCCTGCAGCGACATCGTGGATGGGGCGCGGCACGGCTGCTGCCTGGGACCCGTCCAACGGCAGCACGGTGCGAAATTCGTTCCACACACGGGTGACCGACTCGCCGAACTCGACCTTGGGGTTTTGCGTTTTGCGCAGATTGAGCCAGTAGGTGCCGGTCAGCAAATCCTCGCCCAGCAATTCCATGGAGTCGCGCACGAGTTGCCGCGCGCGAGTCACTTTCAATCGCGTTTGACCCTGCAGGTCCTCGACGTTTTGGATCAGGGCGCTGCCTTGCGGCGCGACTGGATTGATCAGGCCTTGGATTTCCTGCATGAGGGCGGCAGAGTCGATGTCGCTGCCATCGACCAGCGCATGCGACGCGGCGGCTTGGCGCTCGGCCG
>CAZZWE010000184.1:0-6471 GCA_964657675.1 uncultured Steroidobacteraceae bacterium | reverse complement strand
CCGGCGCCGCAAGCACCAAAGCCGGCAGCTGCGGTCGCACCGGTTCCAGTGACGCAAGAGCCACCGCCCCATCCGGAAGATGTCGCGGCCGAGAATTCGCCGTTCGACGTGCCGGACGCCGTGCGCTTTGAAATTTTGTCGGGTTTGGATTCCGACGAACCGCTGCACGATTTGCAGCGCTCGCGCCCGCAGGGCCTGCGGGGCTGGTTGGCGGCTGCTCTGCTGTTCGCTGTGCTGTTGGCGGCGCAAGTGATTCACCACAACCGCGAGTATTTGGTGGCGCATGGACCGTTGGCAGGCGTGTTGCGAGCCCTGTACGCCGGCGCCGGCGCGCCGGTCTCATCCGCAGCAAATCTGTCGGCCTATCAATTGCGCCAGTGGGGCGTGTCAGGGGATCCCGCAGCCGACGGCACGCTGCGGGTGCGCGCCAGCATTCTCAACAGCGCGGCGCAACTGGAGCCCTTTCCGCTGCTGCGCGTCACGTTGGCGAATCGTTTCGGCACCAGCATTGGTGCGCGCGATTTCGAACCCAGTGAGTATCTTGGCAAGCCGACCGCGCGCTATTTGAATCCTGGCGAACAGGTCGATGCCACGATGGACATATTGGATCCGGGCAAGAACGCGGAAGGGTTCGAGATCGATGTGTGTTTGCGCGTCGCGGATCGAAAAATCTCATGTGCCAACGACGCGACGCCGGCGCAGACTAAACGATGAGCGTTAAAATCGGGCCTTACACGTTGCCGTCCAACGTGCTGTTAGCGCCCATGGCGGGCGTCACTGACCGTCCGTTTCGTATTTTATGCCGCCGCTTCGGCGCGGGCCTCGCCGCTTCAGAAATGTTAAGCGCCGACATGAAGTTGTGGGACACGCCAAAGTCGCGCCGCAGAATGGACCATGAAGGCGAGCCCAGCCCACGCGTGGTGCAGATCGCCGGATACGATCCGGCCATGATGGCCGAAGCGGCCCAGCGAAATGTCGATGCCGGCGCGCAGATCATCGACATCAACATGGGTTGCCCCGCCAAAAAAGTCTGCAATCGTTTGGCAGGCTCAGCCTTGCTTCAAGACGAGGCGCTGGTTGCACGAATTTTGCACAGTGTGGTGTCTGCGGTAAACGTGCCCGTCACCTTGAAAACCCGCACCGGCTGGGATCCGCGCAACAAGAACGGACTCAACATCGCGAAAATCGCGCAAGATGCGGGAATACAAGCGCTTGCGATTCATGGCCGCACTCGCACCGATATGTACCAGGGCGATGCCGAGCACGAAACGGTCGCGATCATCAAAGCCAATGTGCGAATACCTGTTTTCGCAAACGGTGATATCGACTCACCACAGCGTGCAAAACAAATTCTCAACGACACCGGCTGCGACGGCATCATGATCGGACGTGCCGCTCAAGGTCGGCCATGGATCTTTGATGAAGTCAATTTTTTCCTCTCGAGCGGAGAATTGCGCGCAGACCTAGCGCTGGAAAAAGTCCGTGATATTATGCGCGCCCACCTCGAAGACCTGTACGCATTCTACGGCGATGCGACCGGTGTTCGAGTGGCACGTAAACACTTGAGTTGGTATTTCCGGCAGCACCCAGGACAAGAGGCTTTGCGGAATCGTCTTGTGCAAATCGAGACACCGCATGAGCAACTGTCGACGCTGTTGGAGCATTACAACATCAGTGTCGATCGCGCTGCATAAGACGGGGGATGAACGGTAGGTCATGGTCGCAAAAAAGAAATCAAAATCTCGTCGTGAAATCGCGCCCGCTTTTAACGGCCGCGACTTGAAGGTCAACGGCAAAGGTGTGCCGCTGCGTTCTCAGGCGGAAGAGGCGCTCGAAAGCTATTTCGAAACGCTCAACGGCCACAAGCCGGCCCATCTCTACGATTTGGTCATGCGTGAAGTCGAAGAACCGCTGTTCAAGGTGGTCATGGGCCATGTCCAGGGCAACCAGAGCCGCGCCGCGACAATCCTTGGCATCAATCGCGGCACCTTGCGTAAGAAGCTCAAAGAGTTCGGCATCAACGAGTAACCCTTAAGTGCTCACGCCCGTACGTCGCGCGCTACTCAGTGTTTCGGATAAAACCGGCATCGTCGAGTTCGCACGTGAACTGAAGGAACGTGGCATTGAGTTGCTGTCGACCGGCGGGACCGCCAAGCTGTTGACGAGCCACGGGATCTCGGTCAAAGAAGTCGCCGAACACACCGGTTTTCCCGAGATCATGGGTGGCCGGCTCAAGACTCTGCATCCGAAAATACACGGCGGGCTGCTCGGCCGGCGCGGGGTCGATGAAAACATCATGACCACGCACGAGATCGAACCCATCGATCTGCTCGCGGTGAACTTATATCCGTTCGCGGCCACGGTCAGCCGCGCGGATTGCACCTACGAGGATGCGGTCGAGAATATCGACATCGGCGGTCCGGCAATGGTGCGCGCCGCCGCCAAGAATCACGCCTCGGTCACTGTAGTCGTTGACCCGGGCGATTATCGCGAGTTGTTGGACGAGCTGGCCGCCAATCAGGGCAGCACCAACGTCGCGATGCGTCAAAAGTTGGCAGCCAAGGCCTTCGCGCATACCGCGCAATACGATGCCATGGTGTCGGCTTACTTCACCGGCGCCATCGGCGGCGCCGCGCCGACGTTTGCGGATGATTTGAATCTCTCGTTTCGCAAGCACATGGATTTGCGCTACGGCGAAAATCCGCATCAACAGGCGGCTTTCTACACCGACTCACGCGCCATCGGTGCATCGGTCACCTCGGCCCGGCAGATCCAGGGCCGTGAGTTGTCATTCAATAACATCGCGGACGCCGACACCGCATTGGAATGCGTGCGTCAATTCGACACGGCCGCCTGCGTCATCGTCAAGCACGCCAATCCCTGCGGCGTCGCACGCTGCAGCAGCATCGCGGATGCGTACGCAAAAGCGTACCGGACCGATCCGACCTCTGCTTACGGCGGCATCATCGCCTTCAATCGCGAATTGGACGCCGATACGGCGCACGCCATCGTCGAACAGCAGTTCGTGGAAGTGATCCTGGCGCCCTCGATCAGCGATGAAGCGAAGGCCGCCCTCGCCCCGCGCGAGAACGTCCGTGTGCTCATCGTCGGCGATTTGTCGCGCCCGGTGACCCAGCTGCTCGAGTACCGTAGCGTTTCCGGCGGCCTTCTGGTCCAAACGCGCGATAGCGGTGCGATCCGCGCGCAGGAGTTGCGCACCGTCACCAAGCGTCCGCCGAGCTTGGCGGAGCTCGACGACCTGATTTTTGCCTGGCGGGTGGCGAAATATGTCAAATCCAATGCCATCGTCGCCGTCAAAGACAAATCCACGCTCGGGATCGGCGCCGGCCAGATGAGCCGCGTCATCAGCAGCAAAATCGCGGCAATGAAAGCGAAAGATGAGGGGTTAACCCTGCTGGGCGCTGCCATTGCCTCCGATGCCTTTTTCCCGTTTCGCGATGGATTGGATGCGCTGGCCGAGTTTGGCATCACCTCCATCATCCAGCCCGGAGGCTCGCGCCGCGACGCCGATGTCATTGCGGCAGCCGATGAGCATGGCATCGCCATGGTTTTCACCGGCATGCGCCACTTCCGCCATTAAGAGAGTGCGATGAAGGTATTGATCGTGGGCGGCGGCGGTCGCGAGCACGCGCTGGGTTGGAAGTGCGCACAATCCGCGCGAGTCAGCCAAGTTTTTGTGGCACCGGGCAATGCCGGCACCGCGCTCGAACCTAAACTCAAAAATATCGATATCGCGGCCGATGACCTTGAAGGCCTATTGGCTTTCGCAAATGCCGAAGAGATCGAACTGACCATCATCGGGCCGGAAGGCCCCTTGGTCGGCGGCATCGTCGATCAGTTCGGCGCCGCAGGACGCCGCTGTTTCGGACCGACGGCTGCCGCCGCGCGATTGGAGGGGTCGAAAGCCTTCACCAAGGATTTCTTGAAGCGCTACGGCATTCCGACCGCAAGCTACGCCACGTTCACGGCCGCTGACTTTGATCCCGAGTACATCCGCAGCCAACGATTGCCGGTGGTCGTCAAAGCGGACGGCCTCGCGGCCGGCAAGGGTGTGGTGATCTGCGAGACCCACGAGTCCGCGATTGAAACCGCGCAAGGCATGCTCCAGGGCAGCTTCGGCGCTGCGGGCAACACCATCGTCATCGAGGAGTTTCTAAACGGTGAGGAGGCGAGTTTCATCGTCGTGGCCCGTGATCAACAGGTCATCGCGTTGGCCACCTCGCAGGATCATAAGCGGCGCGATGATCGCGATTTGGGGCCCAATACCGGCGGCATGGGCGCATACTCGCCCGCCCCTATCGTGAGCGGCCCCGTGCATGAGCGCATCATGCGCGAAGTCATCGAACCGACCTTGCGCGGACTTCGACAGGACGGCAACCCGTACACAGGATTTTTATATGCAGGTCTTATGATTGCGGCGGACGGTACGCCCAATGTCATTGAGTTCAATTGCCGTCTGGGTGATCCGGAGACGCAGCCCATCTTGATGCGGCTGCAAAGCGATTTGGTGGAATTGTGCGAGGCCGCCTTGGATGACGCCTTGAATGGACATCCCCTGCGATGGGATTCGCGCGCGGCGCTGGGCGTGGTGATGGCGGCGGGGGGCTATCCTGACGCTTATCGCAAGGGCGATACGATCTCAGGATTGGACGCCGCCGCGGCGCTGTCCGGCAAGGTATTCCATGCCGGCACGCGACTGGAACAGGGTCACGTGGTGACTGCAGGCGGACGCGTGCTATGCGCCGTGGGTTTAGGCGACACGGTGAGCGCTGCGCAGTCTCAGGCTTACGCGTTGGTTCACGCCATCCATTGGAATCTGGTGCAGTACCGTTTGGACATTGGCTACCGGGCAATCGAACGGGAGAAAAAATGACTGTCGAACTCAAGATGCTGGGATGGAGCGTGGTGCTCGGCCTGGTCTACGTGATGGTCGCTGCCACGCTGATGACTCAGCAGCGTGGCCTTAAATGGAATGCCAGCGCCCGAGATGGTGAGACCAAGCCGCTCACCGGCGTTGCCGCCCGGGCATCGCGTGCCAGCCGGAACTTCCTGGAAACCTTTCCGTTTTTCGCCGCGCTGGTGCTGGCGATCGTAGTCGCACAAAAGAACACGCCTCATACCGAGCTCGGCACCGAACTGTATTTTTGGGCGCGAGTTGCCTATCTGCCCATCTACCTTCTCGGCATTCCTTATCTACGTACCCTGGTCTGGGCGCTATCGTTGATCGGCATGCTGCACCTGTTGCCGCCGCTGCTCGACTAGGCTTGGGTGCGGTGATACGCCGCCAGTAGTTTTCGACCCTTCGCCGCAATCTTCCGTGCAGCGGCTACCGTTTTAGGCACGGGTTCACCCCACGCGGCAGCCGTCAGTGCAAATCGCGTGGGTTCCCCTTTCGCATTTCGCAACGGCGGCAAAGCCCCTTTGCGGCCGTAAAACCGCACCGCCCAACTACCCTTGCGCCGCATCTCTTGCGGTGTCATGGCTCGGCCCGAAGATTTCACGCCCGGCTTCAAATGCGCGCCTTCGGTGCGACGGTAGAATTCGCGCCCCTTGCTGGTGAGTCCGCCTTTTGCACTTTTCAGCGCGCCGACTTTTGCTGTGCGTCGTGTCGGCGCGAGGCGTTTAGTTTTCTTTGCAGCCATCAATTTAGCCCTCGCGCTTGGCAGTCTTGCGCTTTACCGTCTTGGCTTTGGACGTCTTGGCCTTCTTCTTGCGTGCGGCGCGCATATTGTCGACGAGGTTCGGGTAAGGGCGCCCTGCGCGTTTTGCGCTTCTCTTGGCAGCAGCCTTTTTCGCCGGCGAAAGGGCATGGTGCTTGGCCTTCGCAGGCGCTGTACGCTTCCAAACAGGTTTAGATTTTTTCATCGCCCGATTATGCTCAGGCCTCATCGAGCCGTCTGCCGGAGAAGGACTACCCGGAATTACTGCAACAACGCTATCGCCGCAGAAGACATTGCTGTGACTCCCGTACGCAGTGTCGCTTCAGGCACCGGTTCGAACTTGCTGGTGTGAGGTCCCGGCAGCGCCTTGCCCGCCGCAGTCGCCGCGGCAAATTTCTCGGGATCCATGGCACCCAGCCAAAACATGACCGTGGGGATTTGATGCCCGTCCAATCCCAGGACGCCAAAGTCTTCGCTGGCCATGATGGGGTCCTCGTCGAACGCATTGGTCGCGCCTACAGCGGCGACCAATGCCAGCTTCACTCGCGCAGCCATGGCGGGGTCGTTATACATCACCGGGGTCGACTCCGAATCAACACGGTAACGACCGGCATCAGATCGTCTGGCAAGCCTGCGGCCACGCCCACACCTTGGGCTGTGCGCTTGATGCCGTCGATCACGATTTGGCGGGCTTTGTCGCTGAACGCGCGCGTGGTGAGTTCCAGCTTCACTTCGTTCGGAATGATGTTGCGTTTGGTACCGCCATGAAAACTGCCGACCGTTACCACGG
>CAZZWE010000183.1:0-6593 GCA_964657675.1 uncultured Steroidobacteraceae bacterium | reverse complement strand
CGAGGTATTACCATGCGAGCCGATGGTCACGATGACCTTTTCCATGGGCAGTTCCAAGCGCTTGGCCATGGCTTCGATGATGCGAATGTTGGCTTGATGGGGGATGAGCCAATCGAGCTGGCTCTTTCCGATGTTATGCGCTTTTAAGGTCTCGGTGACCAACGCGCCCAGCGTATTGACGGCAACTTTGTAGACCTCGTTGCCCTTCATCATGATGCCCGCCTTGCCGGCGCGCGCCAGATCGAACCCCTTGGACACACCGTCCGGATAGTGCAACAGGTCTTTGTACTTGCCGTCCGAATGCAGCCGCGTGCCCATGATGCCCGCCTCTTCCGAGGGCTTTAAGATGACCGCGCCGGCGCCATCACCAAACAGCACACAGGTCCCGCGGTCGGTCCAATCGGTAATCCGGGTGAGGGTTTCAGCGCCGACCACCAGCGCGCACTTCGATTCGCCCAATCTCACGAACTTATCGGCGACGCTCAACGCGTAGACAAATCCGGTACACGCGGCTTCGAGACTGAAGGAAGGACAGCCGTGAATCCCCAAGCGATCCTGCAGCAAGGTGCCGACGTTGGGAAACACCAGATCCGGTGTGGTCGTGCCCACCACGATCAAATCGATTTCAGACGCATCCACACCGGCATCGATCAAGGCCCGCCGCGCCGCATGTTCCGCCAAGTCCGTGGTGGTCTCGCCCGTGGCCGCAATGTGCCGTTCGGAGATTCCGGTGCGACTGCGGATCCATTCATCGCTGGTATCCACCAAGCCTTCCAGATCCGCATTGGTGAGGATTTTTTCCGGTAGATAGCTGCCGGTGCCGGCGATTCGTGAATACATTCTTATCCTTCAACTTTCGCGTGAAACACCTAAACGCTGAACGATTCTGGCAGGCACGTCGCTACGCGCCTCCAGGATCGCGACTTCGATGGCGCGTTGAAATCCAAAAATGTCGGTGCCGCCATGACTCTTCACCACGATGCCGTTCAGGCCCACCATGGTGGCGCCATTATAGCGGCGTGGATCCATCCTGGCGCGCAGCGCATTGAGCGCCGGCCGAGCCGCGAGCGCTCCGAGCTTGCGCATCGGGGAGCGCGTGAACTCCTCGCGCATCAGGCCAGCGATCAGGCGTGAAGCCCCTTCCATGGCTTTGAGCGCGATGTTGCCGGTGAATCCATCGGTTACTACGACGTCGACCTTGTCCGAGAAAATATCGTGGCCTTCCACGAAACCGATGTAGTTGACGTCGGCGCTGGCCATCAAGTTATGAGCCGCCTGCACGGTCTCGTTGCCTTTCATGTCCTCCTCGCCGATGTTCAACAGGCCGACTCGCGGACGCTCGTGCGCGCCTTCAAGATCCGCAGCCAGTACCGAGCCCATGACGGCGAACTGACACAATTGAACGGGTGTGCTCGACGCGTTGGCACCAAGGTCCAGCATGTACGTATGGCCGCCGCGCGAAGGAATCATGGAAACAATGGCGGGCCTTTCCACGCCGGGCAGCATCTTTAAAACAAAGTGCGCGGTGGACATCAGCGCGCCGGTGTTGCCGGCGCTGACGCAGGCGTGCGCCTCATGCGATTTCACCAGGTCGATGGCGCGGCGCATGGACGAATCTTTCTTACGGCGCAGCGCTTCACGCGGATGATCGGTCATCTCGACCACATCATTGGCAAACAGGCAGGCCAGATTCGGCAGCGTCGTACCGTTTAGCTCGCGCTCAAGATCCGCCTGCCGGCCGGTCAAGGTAAAGCGCGAATCGGGAAACTCGCGCGCCGCCGCGATGGCCGCAGGCACGGTGACGGACGCGCCGCGGTCGCCGCTCATGGCATCGATGGCAATATGGAGCGGCGCAGTCACTTGCGTTGCATGGCGGCCCGGGCGGAGTGCTTCCGCCTCACGAATTTTCGAGTTTATTCTTCGGCTGCTTCGGCAGCCGCGTCGGCTTTGGTTTGCAGCACTTTCTTACCGCGATAAAAGCCGTCGCGGGAAATGCGATGGCGCGAATGCGTCTCGCCGCTCTTCGCGTCGATGGACACCGCGGGGGCCGCCAGGGCGGAGTGGGAACGATGCATGCCTCGCTTGGACGGGGTCTTGCGGCTTTTTTGAACTGCCATGACTACTACTACCTTAAGTTTTCTTCAACATGTCCTGCAAACCCGCGAATGGCCGCCTCGGCGCATCAGCAACATCTGCATCCAACGCCGGCGCTCGCCCGCAGGTACGCGGCGAATCACACGCCGCGATCACAGGTAGAGCCAGCAACAACTCTTCTTCGGCCAGCTCGCGCAGCGATACCAAGCCATCCGTCATCACATAAATCTCGCGCGGCGTATCCGCCGGTGCCGCGGCTTCACTCGTCGCAAACTCAATCTCGCTGCTCGCCGCCACCGGGAACGCGAAGCCCATCAGGCAGCGTTGGCACACCAACTGAGGCGCAGCCTCCACCGACACCGTCGCGCCCGCACGGCTGCCATCCACTCGCTGAAACTCATAACGAGCCTTGACCGACCCGTTAGTATTCGCCAACAGGTCATGCAATCGCGGCATATCCTTGAGAGCGAACACACGTTCCAACACGGCCGCTTCATCGGCCAAGCGCGTGCAATCAACTCGGTCAGGCAAGCCGGGCGCCATGGGCCGCGTATAATAGGGCTCGATCCCACCCCTGTCAAAACTGAATCCGGTGCAAGTCTTTGTTTTTGAAGTCCCCGCCTCAGTTGATCTTGGCTTCGACCTCCCGTTATCGGCGCGAGCTCCTAGAACGCCTCAAGCTGCCCTTTTCCTGCCTCGCCCCGGGGGTGGATGAAACTGCCGCAGAGGGCGAAAAAGCCCTGGCATTGGTTGCCCGTTTGGCCGGGGCAAAGGCGAACGCTGTGGCGTCGCAGCACCCGCAGGCCTGGGTCATCGGCTCGGATCAGGTGGCAGTGCACGGTAACAGTGCCGGCCAGGAATCGATCTTGGGCAAACCGGGAACCGCGGAGCGCTGCATTCAGCAATTGGAACAATGCTCGGGGCACACGGTGGCCTTTATCACGGCGGTGGCGTTGGTCAGACAGGAATCGAGCGAAAGACACGAGTTCATGGACATTACTCGGGTGCGTTACCGCATCCTCGATCGCCCCACCATTGAACGCTATGTCGAACGCGAGCAGCCATTAGATTGCGCGGGTAGTTGCAAGAGCGAGGCCCTTGGAATCACCTTGTTCGATTCCATTGAATCAAACGACCCGACCGGCTTGATCGGTCTTCCGCTGATCAAGCTCGCCGCGCTACTGCGCGGCGCGGGCTTCGACCTGCCTTAAGCTTTGCTCGCCGGCTTGCGTGGTCCGGCCTTCCGCTTCTGCGGTGTGATCTTGTCGAGCACGGCGTGCAATTCCGCCGGCAACGGCGCACTCACATGAAACGGCACGCCGCTTCCCGGCCATTCGAAGGCCACTGACTGTGCATGCAGAAACGTGCGCTTCAAACCCGAGGCCTTCAGTTCGGCGTTCTTGTCTCGATCGCCGTACTTGTCATCTCCTAATAAGGGATGACCTGCAAACGAGGCATGCACACGGATCTGATGCGTGCGTCCCGTTGGAATGTCCACTTGCATAAGGGTCGCCAATGAGCCGAAGAATTGCACCGGTTTGAATACGCTGACCGAATCCTTGCCGGCCGGCGCAACCCGCACATGGCGTTCGCCATGTTGACGATTTTCCGTGTTGAGGGGCGCATCGATGCGTTTGGTTCCCAGTTGCCAACTGCCCGACACCAACGCCATGTAAGTCTTGTGCATGCCGCCGTTGCGAATCAGCGCATGCAAAGCCGTCAACGTGGCGCGATCGCGTGCAATCAGCAAAACACCGCTGGTGTCGCGATCCAGGCGATGCACCAATTCCAGATTCTCGCGGGGCCGCGAGGCGCGCAGCGCTTCGATCACACCGAAACTCATGCCGCTGCCACCGTGCACTGCAACACCAGCAGGTTTATCGAGCACCAACACATGCTTGTCTTGAAAAATAATCGACTGCTCGAGCAGCTCCATCAGGCTGTTGGAGGGACGTCCTGGTTCGGCGCTCTCCTCGATGCGCACCGGCGGCAAGCGCACTTCATCACCGGCTTGGAGCTTGTATTCGGCGTCCACGCGTTTGCGGTTGACCCGCACTTCCCCCTTGCGCAGCAGCCTATAAACTCGGCTTCGCGGCACCGTTTTGAAGTGGCGCATCAGGAAATTATCGATGCGCTGACCAGCCTCATCCTCCGTGATGGTCCGCAAGGTTACGGGACTTTTCGGGACGTGAAGTCGAGTCGGTTCAACAGCGGGGGTATTCATATTGATCTAAGGTATTGATTACATTGACCCTGATGGGTTGTCGTGATAATGTCTTAAAACCGTGTCAGGCGCGACAACCTTTACGAGGACTTTGGTCCCGCTTCTGGGTTTCGCATAGAGACACCGGTTTCAAGTGGCCCCCCATTCGTTGGGGAGCCGCATATTAGTTGGTTCTGGAATTCCAGACCATCGCTCGGCCGAGAGACGGCCGCGCGAAGACCTAGATCTTAGGCTTCGGCGGTGCGATAAGCGGTTAACCGAGATGAAGGTCCCGGGCTTTGTATACGTTTTGGCTTAAAGTGATTGAGTTGATACCGGTCGCGTTGTTCGCGCTCGGCTTACCTCTATTCCTAATCGCCTGCAGGTCTACGACCCCGGCTTCTATTCTCAAGCTCTCCTCGGCTCCTACCATCTTAGTTGGGGCACATGAAAAGAATGCTCGTCAACGCAGTTCAAGAAGAAGAACTGCGAGTTGCGCTCGTCGACGGTCAGAAACTATACGACTTATCGATTGAGATCCCGTCACGGGAACAGAAAAAATCAAACATCTACAAAGGCCGAATCACCCGCGTTGAGCCCAGTCTCGAAGCGGCGTTCGTCGAGTACGGTGCCAATCGTCACGGCTTCCTGCCCTTAAAGGAAGTCTCCAAGGAATATTTCCAGACCTCATCGAGCAACGGCGGCCGTCCGATAATCAAGGACATGCTGCGCGAAGGCCAAGAGCTGGTCGTGCAGGTGGAGAAAGAAGAACGCGGCAACAAGGGCGCAGCCCTCACCACGTTCATCAGTCTCGCGGGGCGCTTCCTGGTGCTCATGCCGAACAACCCGCGTGCGGGCGGCGTGTCGCGCCGAATCGAAGGCGAAGACCGCGAACAGATGCGCGACGCCATGAGCGGCCTGGTGATTCCGGACGGCATGGGTGCCATCGTGCGCACCGCCGGTGTCGGACGCACCACGGAAGAGCTGCAGTGGGACTTGAACAACTTGAAGACCGCCTGGGACGCGATTGTCGCGGCCAATGACGGCAAGCCGGCGCCGTTTCTGATATTTCAGGAAAGCGATGCCGTGACTCGCGGCTTGCGCGATTACTTCTCAGACGATGTGGGCGAATGCCTCATTGACGATCCGGCGGCCTTCGAGAAGGCGCAGGAGTACATGCAGCGGTTCATGCCGCCCGACGCACAGCGCAAGCTGAAGCTGTACCAGGACCCGGTGCCGCTGTTCACGCGCTATCAAATCGAAAGCCAGATTGAATCGGCGTACTCCCACAAGGTGAATCTGCCCTCCGGCGGCAGCCTGGTGATCGATCACACCGAGGCCCTGGTCTCCATTGATATCAACTCGGCGCGCAGCACCCGCGGTGGCGACATCGAGGCCACGGCACGGAACACCAATTTGGAAGCGGCCGAAGAAATCGCCCGGCAACTGCGCCTGCGCGACATTGGCGGCCTGATCGTGATCGATTTCATCGATATGGAGTCGACCGCCAATCAACGGGCCGTTGAAGACATGTTGCGCGATGCCGTCAAAATGGATCGCGCCCGCATCCAGTTGGGCCGGTTGTCACGATTTGGTTTGCTCGAACTGTCGCGCCAACGGCTGCGTCCCGCGTTGAGCGAGACCACCCATATCAACTGTCCGCGATGCGGCGGCATGGGCAACATCCGCAGCGTCGAATCAATGTCGCTGGCTTTGTTGCGGTTGATTGGCGAGGAGGCTCGTAAGGAGCGCACCGGCCGCGTGATCACCCAGGTTCCGGTGGACGTGGCCACTTACCTCATGAATGAGAAGCGCGAACAGCTGCGCCAAATCGAAACCCGCGACAAGGTGTCGTTGGTCATCGTGCCGAATCCTCACATGCACACACCGGCCTATTCCTTGCGCCGCATCCGCGACGATGAAAAGGAATTGCCGGAGAACATCACGGTCAGCTATCACCTGGCAGATCAACCGGTGGTTGAAGATGAAGCCATCGGCACGCGAGATAAGAAGCCGGTCGGTGAAGTCCCGTTAGTGCCGAGCATAGTGCCCGCGGCGAGCGCGCCCATCATTCCCATGCCGGTACCCGTAGTCGCACCGCCGCCGCCTGTGGTGGCGGCCCCTCAGGTCGGCATCTTCGTCAAGCTGTGGCGTTTCTTCTTCGGCACCGGCGCAGACGCCAAAGCAGCCGCCGAGGCACCCCTTCCCACCACAGCGCCACGCGATCGTCCGCAACGCGACGCACGCCAGGATCGATATCGAAGTGGCGGCGACCGGGATCGCAACCGCAGCGGCG
>CAZZWE010000182.1:0-6647 GCA_964657675.1 uncultured Steroidobacteraceae bacterium | reverse complement strand
CGAACGCGCTGAAGAGAGCGTGCATGCGGCTGAGAAGGCGGCCTTGTTGACCTTCTTGATCGTGGGCGGCGGACCGACTGGCGTCGAACTCGCCGGGGCCATCGCGGAGCTCGCCCGATTTGGCCTGAATCAGGACTTCAGAACCTTCGATCCCACTTCGGCGCGCGTCATCCTCGTGCAAGCGGGTCCCCGCCTACTGCCAAGCTTCCCAGAGCGCTTGTCGCACAATGCGGAGCATGCGTTACAGGCGTTAGGTGTGGAGATTCGACTGGAAGCTCGGGTCACTCATATCGACGCGAAAGGCGTGGAAGTTAATGGCGAGCGCTTAGAGGCACGCACCGTCCTGTGGGCGGCGGGAGTGGCCGCATCGCCCGCCGCCCGCTGGTTGAAGGTTCCGTCCGATCGCGCGGGGCGTATCGTCGTGGGCGAAGATCTTCGCGTGCCGGGCATGACGAATGTATTCGCACTCGGGGACACGGTCGCGAGTAGCGGATGGCGGGGGCAGCCTGTTCCCGGTCTGGCGCCGGCTGCCAAACAAGGCGGTGCCTACGTGGCCCAACAAATTTTGGCGAGGGTTGAGGGCCGGCCTGCGTTGCCGCCATTCGCCTACCGGCATTTTGGCAGTCTTGCCACCATCGGCCGCAAAGCGGCCGTCGCGGACTTCGGCGCAATCAAGCTCTGGGGTGCACCGGCCTGGTGGTTGTGGGGCGTGGTGCACATCGGTCTCATGTTGGGAGTCAGGAACCGCGTGACGACGTTGCTCAATTGGTTTTGGGCCTATCTCACGTTCGGCGGTGGCATCCGTTTGATTACGGGAGACGGAACCCAGGCATCGGCGTCCGTCGATGTCAGGGCTTTTCCAAATCCCATAGAATCGCCGTGACATGCTTGCGCAGCCACACGCCGAATCCCACGTAGCGAAAATGCCGCTGTAGTCGCCGCCGGTACCAATCGCCCGGGCGCAGATGCACGGAGCGATCCGTCAGGGTGCGATCGCAGTTCTCCCGCCAGTCCTCCACCGTCAACGCGGATACATACAGCGCAGACCTGCTCAAGGAAGCCATGTTCAGAAGGGCGCGCGCGGCTTGCTTGTCGTCTAGATATTGAAGCACGTCGTAGCACACCACCAAATCAAACGGTTCGCGCGGTGCGAAATCCACGACCGATCCCTTCTTCCAGCCGAAGCGCGAACATAAATAGTCGCTGTTCTCAAGGCCGGTGTATTTGGCGCGCGGAATGAGTTTGGCGAACGGCTTGCGCAGCAGGCCGATGCCGCAGCCCGCGTCCAGAATGTTGCGCACGGGAATCTGGGCGTGGCGCAAGATACTGCAGATCACGGCCGCGCGATTCAGCATTTCCGCCGCCGTGACCACGCGTGTCGCGGGATTCAAGTAAAACTTACGAAAGTACTCGGCGCCGAAATTGCTGATGGTGGGGGGTTTGGATTTTTTCATATAGACGCTGGCATTGAACGATTTCACGCCATCGTAGTCCACCGCGGATACACTTCAGTATCCCCAACCGAACTGCGAAGCACACTATGGCCACAGAAACCTTTCCCATTGATCTTAAGCAACTGAAACCGCTCAAGTTAAATCCTGCGGTCACTGCACTGTCCGAGGAGGACAAAGCCACCCTGAAGCACAACATTCAGCTGTGCCGGGACACCATTATATTTTTTACAGCCTTGGCCGGTGCCAAGGGACTCTCCGGCCATTCAGGCGGCGCCTATGACACGGTGCCCGAGGTCATGATCATCCGCGCCTTCATCGAGCAGGGCGTGCCGATTGTGCCGGTGTTCTACGATGAGGCCGGCCATCGGGTCGCCACCCAGTATCTGCTCAGCGTTCTGAACGGCGCCATGCCGGCCGAGCGCTTGCTGCACTACCGCGAGTACGACAGCGGCCTGCCGGGACATCCGGAAAAAATGCTCACGCCGGGCGTGGAGTTCAGTTCCGGTCGTCTCGGCCACATGTGGGCCTTCTGCAATGGCGTGGCCATGGCGAATCCCGGCAAGGCGGTGGTGGTGCTTGGCTCCGATGGCAGCCAGATGGAAGGCGACAACGCCGAGGCCGCCCGCCTCGCGGTCGGCAAGCAGCTCAACATCAAGATCCTCATCGACGACAACAACGTCACCATTGCAGGACATCCGCAGGAATACATGACGGGTTATGACCTGACCCGCACCTTGTCGGGCTATGGGCTGACGACCGAAACAACCATGGGCGAAGATCTCGACGCGCTTTACATCGATCTGTGCCGCGTATTCAACAACCCGATTCCGCACGCCCTGATCATCAAGCGCCCGATGGCGCCCGGCATCGCCGGCGCCGAGGGCAGTCCGCATGCGCACGAAGTGCTGAAGGCGGAAGTCGCCATTGGGTACCTCGAGAAGCGCGGCGGCTATGATGCCGCGATCGCCATGCTCAAGGCCGCGAAGCCCGAAAAAAGTCCCCTGACCTATCGCGGTTCGTCCGGCGTCGGCAAACCCCGCGATGACTTCGGCAAATTGATCAACGAAATGCTTGACGGCATGGACGAAGCGAAGCGCGTGGAAACGGTGCGCGTGTTTGACTGCGACCTCGAGGGTTCCTGCGGGCTGCATCACATCCGCAAGAAGTATCCCGAGGTGTTTGTGCGCGGCGGCATCATGGAACGCGGCAACTATTCCGCGGCTGCGGGCTTCGGATCCTCCAAAGGCAAACAGGGCATCTTCGCGACCTTCAGCGCATTTTTGGAAATGTGCATCAGCGAAGTCACCATGGCGCGCCTAAATTTCTCCAACGTGCTGGCGCATTTCAGTCATAGCGGCGTCGATGAGATGGCGGATAACACCTGTCACTTCGGCATCAACGGCATGTTCGCGGATGGCGGCGTGAAGCCCGGCCATGGCGATGACACGACGCGTCTGTATTTCCCCGCGGATCAGCACCAGTTTGCCGGCTGCGTAAAACGTATCTTTGGCGATCCGGGCCTGCGCTTCCTGTTCAGCACACGCGCACCGGTCCCCGACATTTTGGGCGAGGACGGTAAGCCCTTTTATCAGGGCAAGAGCTTCGAACCCGGCAAGGATGATCTACTGCGCAAACCGAAGGACGGCAGTGGTTATGTGGTTGCGGTCGGCGAAGCGGTGTATCGCGCCTTGGATGCCATCATTGGTTTGAAGGACAAGGGTATCGATGTGGGCTTGGTCAACAAGGCCACGCTCAACGTCATCGATGAATCGATGATGCAAACGCTGGCCAAAGCGCCGTGGGTGTTGGTGGTGGAAGGATGGAATGTCAAAACCGGCTTGGGCAGCCGCTTCGGCGACTACTTGCTAAAGTTCGGCTTCAAGGGCAAATACAACCATCTCGGCACGCATCTCGAGGGCAGCGGCGGGCTGTGGCAGCAGATGGGCTATCAAGGCTTGGATCCTGCCGGCATCACCGCCGCCATCGAGAAACTGAACAAGCAATAAACGTTCTGGCGGTGCCGGCGCCCAAGCCGGCGCCGCCGCCAATGGCGGCTATTCCACCGTCAAACTTTTTGCCAGGTTTCTCGGCTGATCGACATCCGTGCCTTTGAGCACCGCGACGTGATACGCCAGCAGTTGCATCGGAATCGCAAATACGACCGGCGCTTGAAATTCGGTGCAATGCACCGGCATGGTAATGACGGAGATGCCGTCCTCGCTCTCCATGCCGGCTTTCGGATCCGCAAATACGTACAGCTTGCCGCCGCGCGCACGAACCTCGTGCAGATTGGACTTCAACTTGCTCAGCAGCTCGTTGTTGGGAGCGACGGCGACCACCGGCATGTCCTCGTCGACCAACGCCAGGGGACCGTGTTTCAGCTCCGCCGCGGCATATCCTTCGGCGTGGATATAAGAAATTTCTTTGAGCTTCAGCGCGCCCTCCAAGGCCAACGCCTGCAGCGGCCCGCGACCTAAGAACAAGGCGTGGTGTTTTTCCACGAACACCCCGGCCAGCTCCTGGATTGCGCCATCGAGCTGCAGGGTCTTTTCAACCAGTCCCGGCAACTGCAGCAACTGTGATACCAGTGCGCCTTCTTGATCCGCCGCGGCGCCATTTTTCGCCAGCGCCAAGGTCAGCATCGCGAGCGCCGTCAACTGGGTGGTGAATGCCTTGGTCGAAGCGACGCCAATTTCTGGGCCGGCGCGGGTTAACAGCACCAGATTTGATTCACGTACCATGGAACTCTCGGCGACGTTGCAAATCGTCAAGGTCGCCAGGTACAGCGCCTGCTTCGCATTGCGCAACGCCGCCAAGGTGTCCGCCGTTTCACCGGACTGGGAAATGGTCACAAACAAGGTATCGGGCGTGACGACCGGATTTCGATAGCGGTACTCGCTGGAGACTTCCACGCGCGCGGGGATGCGGCAGATTTGTTCAATCAGGTAACTCGCCACCAGACCGGCGTGATAGCTGGTGCCGCAAGCCGCGATGTGCACGGCTCTGACTCGTTTGAAGATTTCCGCGGCGCCCGGCCCGAAGGCCGCGTCCAGCAATTTGCCGCCGGCAATGCGCTCTTCCAAGGTTTGCGATATGGCCCAGGGTTGTTCGTAAATTTCCTTGAGCATGAAATGACGATAAGCGCCGCGCTCGACCGCGTCGGCCGGCAAATCGCTTTCGCGGATCGCGCGCACGGCGGGCTTGCCGGCGCCATCGACGATGCGAATCGACTTGCGGCGAATTTCGGCGACATCGCCTTCTTCCAAAAACATGAAGCGGCGTGTGACGGGTAATAGCGCCGCAACATCCGAGGCGGCGAAATTTTCGTCGATGCCAAGACCAATGACGGCGGGGCACCCTTGGCGAGCCATGACAATGCACTCAGGATCCGCTTCGCAGATCACGGCCAGCGCATACGCGCCTTCCAATTCGGTGACGGTTTTTCGTACCGCGGCGAATAGTTCAGTGCCGCCGGCCAAGTGGTGATGGATGCGATGCGCGATGACTTCGGTATCCGTCTCGGACGTGAACACGTAGCCCAGTTTTTTCAGCTTGGCGCGCAGCACCTCGTGATTTTCAATGATGCCGTTGTGCACGATCGCGACGTTGCCGCTGGAGATCTGTGGGTGCGCGTTTTCGGTGGTGGGAACACCATGCGTGGCCCAGCGGGTATGCGCGATACCCACCGCGCCGGCCACCGGCTGTGCCTCGAGCGCTTCCTGCAGCATTTTTACTTTGCCCACGGCGCGCAATCGGGCCAAATGGCCATGGTCCAGAACTGCAAGGCCGGCGGAGTCGTAGCCGCGATATTCCAAGCGCCGCAAGCCTTCCATCAGGATGGGAACAGCGTTGCGCTCCGCAACCACTCCCACGATGCCGCACATAGTGAACTCCGCCTAAAGCTGTCTAAAAAGGGTGCCTAGTGTGCCCGAGACGGCTAAGAAAGCCACGTGACTGGCCAATATTGCCGCGGATTGGCTAAATCATTAAGCTGCCTGCGGCGCTGTGGCGGGTGACTGCCGGGCGAGCGGTATCCGGGCGCCATGGGTTCTTGCTCGCCGGCCAAAGGTTTCATCGTGCTCATAAGCGTCATTCTTTTCCTGGCCTGTGCTCTGGCAATTTATTTTGCCTGCGAATACTTCGTGAATGGGGTCGAGTGGGTCGGCCGGCGTTTCAATCTGGGCGCAACCACCACCGGCACCGTGCTGGCGGCGTTTGGCACCGCACTCCCCGAATCTGCGGTGACCTTTGTGGCCGTAGTTTTCGGACACGACGCCTCGGCCAAACAAATCGGCGTGGGCGCTGCCGTCGGGGGACCGCTGGTGCTGGCGACCATCTCCTATGCCGTCGTAGGTCTGGTGCTGTGCCTGTCTCACCGCCGGCTCGATCGCGGCGACACCTCGCTGCAGGTCGACGGCCGGCGTCTCAGCCGCGATCAATCTTGGTTCCTGGTCATCTTCGCGCTGTCGTTGGTGCTGGGGTTGACCGACTTTCCGTTCAAGCGTTGGTTTGGGTTGGTGCTGTTCGCCGCTTACGGTTTGTATGTGTGGCGAGAGATGTCGCGCGATCAAACCGCTGAGGGTGACGATGACGAAATCGAACCGCTCAAGTTAAGGCCGCACGACGCCAACCCCGCTCTGGTCTGGGCGGCTTTGCAGACCGGCTTGGCGCTCGTCGTCATTGCCATTGCTTCTCGCATTTTTGTAGGCCAGCTGGAAGTCATCGGCAGCACGCTCGGCGTGTCGTCGCAATTCATCGCACTATTCTTAAGTCCGGTGGCCACGGAACTTCCGGAGACTTTGAATGCCGTCATCTGGGTCAGGCAGGGCCGCGAGCGGCTCGCGCTCGCCAACATTTCCGGCGCCATGATGATCCAGGCCACTGTGCCGGCGGGCCTCGGCGTACTGTTCACGCCGTGGCGATTTGATCCTCCATTAATTGCAGCGGTCATCACGACGGCCTGCGCGGTGCTATTGCTGTGGACCATGTTCCGCCGCAACCAAGTCAGCGGCGCGAATCTGGTGCCCGTCGGATTGCTCTACGCGGTGTTCGTCGCGTTCATCATCATGGCGCGTTATTTTTCGTAACGCCGGGCGCTATTGAACCGCCCAAGGCCTGAAACAACGCTGCGGTGTCGACGAATTGATTGGCGCGCGCTTGGACCACGGTGGTCAAGGCCTGTTGGAAGGTTTG
>CAZZWE010000181.1:0-6690 GCA_964657675.1 uncultured Steroidobacteraceae bacterium | reverse complement strand
GCCCTTCAACATCAAAGTCACCATCGTCGAGCCGGGCGGTTATGCCACCGAATGGGGTGGTGCCTCGGCCAAGCGCGCCGCGACGATCGCGGCCTACGACGGCGCGCGGGCAACCATCGCTTCCTTTCGCAGCACGAGCTCGCCGGGCGACCCGGATGCCACGGGACCGGCCATGCTCAAAATTGTCGATTCACCGCAGCCGCCGCTGCGGATTTTCTTTGGCTCCGGCGGCTTGCCGATGACCCGCGCGGAATATTTGCGCCGCTTGGAAACTTGGGAAAAGTGGAACGAGGTGTCGATCGAGGCGCAGGGTGATTTAAAGTCGAAGAAATAACGCGGATAATGAAAGGCAAGGTATGCCCAAAGTGACTTTCATTGCTTTTAGCGGCGCCGAGCGTACGGTGGAGGTACCGGAGGGCACCACGCTGATGCGCGCCGCGACGGATAACAACGTGGCCGGGATCGACGGCGACTGCGGCGGAAATTGCGCCTGTGCAACCTGTCATGTGTACATCGATGCCGGGTGGCGTGATCGCGTGGGAGCGCGAAATCCCGCCGAAGAGGACATGTTGAACTGCGTGGCGGAATTGCGCGAGAACTCGCGGCTGGCCTGTCAAATCAACCTGACCGATTCATTGGACGGTCTCATCGTCAGCTTGCCCGAGGCACAACACTAGAACGAGAACGAGGAGTTGCAATGGATACGTATCAACAACCGCTATCCGAGCTGAATCCCGCCGACCCGCAGTACTTCGTCGATGACACCGTTGGGCAGGTGTTCGAACGCTTGCGCCGCGAAGATCCCGTGCATCGCTCTCACAGTCCGATTCCCGGCATCGACGATTATTGGTCGGTGACTCGCTATCAGGACATCATGAAGGTCGATACCAGTCACGGTATTTACTCCTCGGAAAACGGCATCACGCTGATGGATTTTCCTCCGGGCGATGAACAAAAGCTGCCGATGTTCATCGCGATGGATCCGCCCCGGCACGATCTGCAGCGCAAGGCGGTCAATTCCATCGTGGCGCCGGCGAATCTCAATAACTGGCAAACCTTGATTCGGGAACGCACCGTGAAGGTGTTGAGCAGCCTGCCGCGCAATCAAACTTTCAATTGGGTCGACAAGGTGTCGATCGAACTGACCACCTACATGCTGGCCACGCTGTTTGATTTCCCGCTGGAAGATCGGCGCCTGCTGACGCATTGGTCCGACATGGCCACTGCCAACAAGCTGACCAATCCGGATGCGCCGGAGCCGGAAGTACGCATGGCCGAGCTGCACAAAATGTTGCAGTACTTCACGCGCTTGTGGAACGAGCGCATCAATGCGCCGCCGCGCACCGATTTGGTGTCGATGTTGGCGCACGGCGCCGCCACCAAGACAATGAGTCCGCATGAGTACATGGGCAACCTGGTACTGCTCATCGTGGGCGGCAATGACACGACGCGCAATTCCATGACCGGCGGATTGCTGGCGTTGCATCAGCACCCGGAGGAGATGGCCAAGCTGCGCGCGAATCCTGCGTTGGTGGAGTCGCTGGTGCCCGAAATCATTCGTTGGCAAACACCGCTGGCCTACATGCGGCGCAGCGCCCTGGTGGATACTGAACTCGGTGGCAAGCAAATCAAGAAGGGCGACAAGCTGGCCATGTGGTATCTGTCCGGCAACCGCGACGAAACCGCCATCCCGGATCCCAACCGCTTCATCGTCGACCGCGAGCGCCCGCGCCAACATCTGTCGTTCGGTTTCGGCATTCATCGCTGTGTGGGCAATCGCTTGGCAGAATTGCAGCTGAAGATTCTCTGGGAAGAGTTGTTGCAGCGATTCGATAAAATTGAAGTCGTCGGACCGCCAATACGCGTGCGCTCCTCGTTCGTTCGCGGCTTCAGCGATTTGCCGGTGCGCATCCCCGCGTAAAACCGTCGGGTCGACGTGTCGGGTGGTTTAGAATCGATCGATGAATTGGGATCTTCCGGCGCCGCACGTGACTTCGATTACCGTGGCGCCCACCGACATCGACGCCTATGACCACGTCAACAACACGGTTTATATGACCTGGTTTGACCGAACCGCATGGGATCACTCCGCGGCCTTAGGACTGCCCATCGAGAAGTGTCTGCAACTTGATCGAGGCATGGCGGTATTGCGCAGCGTGATTGCCTACTTGCGTCCGGCATTGCTCGGCGATGAGGCCCGGGTGGGGACATGGCTGCTAACGGCGGCGGGCAAGTTGCGCGTGCGACGGCGCTTCCAAGTGATTCGCGCATCGGATGGCGTGACCTTGGCGCGCGCCGATATTGAATACGCCTGTATCGAACTCTCCAGCGGTCGTCCGGTGCGCTGGCCGCCGGAATTTCACCAGCGCTACGTGTCGCTCGATGAGGTTATGCAGAAGGTTGGCTCGCTGCCGCCGGTTTAGCGGACAAACTCAGCAGTGAGGGCAGAGTGAGGATGTAGAGTCCCGCTGCGGCAACCCACACCAAGCCTGGAAAGCGGTTTCGAGTCGCAAAGTAGAGCGTGCTGATGGCCAGCGGCCCGACGATGGACGTCAAACTCAACAAGCTCGCCAGCACTCCTTGCAACCGTCCCTGATTTTGCGCATCGGCCTGGCGGGTCAGCATGGACTGCAGGGCCGGAAACCCGAGCGCGCCCAAGCAAAACACCGGCATCAATGCGAAGGCAATCCAGCCTCGCGTCGCAAGTCCTAAAACTACGGACGCTGTTGAATCGCAAGCCACGCCGATCAACAGTGTGGCACGTTCGCCGAAGCGTTCGGCCGCAGGGCCTGCCAGTAGGGCTTGGGAGATGGCGTGACCGAAACCGAAGCAGGCGATGGAAATGCCGATCCACAGGGGTGTCCAGGCAAATTGATCCGAGCCGTAAATGACCCAGATCGTGGCGCCGACCTGGCCGATCAGCGTGAATACCACGTAGATCAACAGCAAAGGCAGCAGGCTCGGAATCGAAAAGGCCCAGCGAAACGGTTGTAGAGGATTCAAAGAAGCCAGGGGCTGCTCGGAATGGCGGTGCCGCGGCGGTTCACGCAGGAAAAATATCGTCACCAAGAAGGTAATGCCGTTCAAAACCGCCGCCGCCACGAAGGGCGCTCGCAACCACTGGTTGCCGAGTACACCGCCAATCAGTGGCCCGGCGATGAAGCCCAAACCTTGGAAAGCACTCAGTTGCCCGAAGCGCCGGGCACGTTGGTTCTCTGAAGTAACATCCGAGATGTAAGCTGCAGCGACCGCCTGACTGGCACCGGTGAGACCGGCAATGGCGCGGCCTACGAACAGCAGTGCCAGTGATGGCGCCAGTGCCATGAACAGGTAATCGATGGTGGCGCCGGCGAGCGAGCTCATTAATACGGGGCGCCGGCCAATCCGGTCGCTCCACATGCCGAGCACCGGTGCAAACAGAAATTGCATCAGCGCATACAAGCTTAGAAAGGCGCCGTAACGCCAGCCTAGCTCAGTCGTGTGGGCCACCTCGCTCAGCAGGCGCGGCAGGATGGGCATCGTCAGTCCGATTCCAGACGCGTCGAGGCCTATGATGGCGAGAACTACACCGATCCCGGGTTGCTTAGACTCGATGTTCGGTGTCATCCAGTCAGTTTAGCGGAAGCCTAAAAAAAGGGCCGGTGCGAACACCGGCCCGACCACTCACCGAAATTGCCCGACCACTAACCGAATATGCCTCAATCGTCGTCGCGCAGATTGAAGACGAGCGGACGTAAGTAGTCGTTTGGGTCTACCAACCAAGTCAAGTCCGGCCACTCCGTTTGCGGAACATTGGCGGCCTTCAGCGCATCAAAGAATCCCACCTTCCACTCGAGTGAGGACCCCTCGACGGCCACGGCCGTCACGTGATTGGGGATGAAAGTGCGGGGCTTGAGGTGCTGTAGATAGGACACGATGTCGCGTTCGCCGTTTTGACTGTAGCCAAGGCTGACCACTGAGCCGATATCGACGTCGACCGGTCCCAGCTTGTCCATGATGGAAGCCAGATTGGCGCCCACCGTTTTGCCGTTGACCATTACACCAGGGAAGCAGCCCGTGGCATCTTGCTGCGGTTCAAACGGTAGGCCCGTGGCGGGATTGTTGTTGGGCAATGCGCAGCTATCAATGATGTCGCCGGTGGTGTTGTGCCAGGCAAATTTAAATTTTTCGTTACCGTTTACCGTGAACACATAGAACAGCGAGATCGGACCGCCGGGACCGGTGCGGGCCGTGGCGATATTCATGACGGTCGACAAGGCGGTACCGAGAGGGAACAACTGAGGATCGCGCGGATCTTGCAAGTTGCACGGGAAGGTATTGCCCTTGCTGGGTGTGGGTACACAGGCGCCGTTCACGGTCGCGGCGATAGGCACGGCATCCGGATCGGTCATGCCGGTGTTGGTGGAGTGGAGGTGCTTGAACACCGTGATGCTGATGGCCGGTTCGAAATCGTTGATCTGAACGATCTCTTTGCCAGGCAGTGATCCGCGGGTGGTCAAGGTCTTGCAAGTGACGGCGCGGACCAACGTATAGCCATTGTCAAAGTTGTTGGTGGCATCGATGTGCATGTTGTCGCAAGTTTCCGGCGTGGCGTAAATGATCGCGCCCGTTTGCTGCGCGATGTACGCGGCATTGTCTGCGTGATCAAAATGCCCGTGGCCGAGAAACAAGGCTTCGGGCTTTAGATCCACCATGTCTTGAATGGTGAACGGCGTGCGCCCGGGGGTAACCTCGAGCCGCGTCGCAAACGTATCGAGCAGTACCACATGTCCTTTGACGGCGGCTGCGAACGTCGCGTTCGTCAACCAAGAAAAAACGACTTTGTCATCCCGAACTTTGCCGTTCTTCGGATTGACGTTCTCGATCCCAAAAATCTTTTGCCGGGCCGCGATCAATGAGGGCTCGGTGCCCTTCAATGAGGGCTCTGTGCCCTTGCTAAACGCCTGACTCAATATGGACGTCGACAGTAAAGCAGCCGCTGCCGCCGTAAGCGCTATTCGTCGCATGATGTACTCCCCATCAATAAGCCAAATAATTGTTGCTGCGATCGCTGGGCGATGCGGGTCGGAAAATAGCGCACGAGGAATTCGTTTCGCTCTAACATAAGATAGCGTTCAGGCGTTCCCGGAGAGCTGTTGCGGCACTTTGCCTAGAGGGTGAGATTCAAATGACGATTGGCGATGCGGACTATTCGATTGGCGTGCCGGGTATCGCTTGGGGCAATACCGAAAAGGCGCAGTGGCTGTCACGGCAAATCATCAAACGCAGCTACGAAGCCGACGTGCGATGCAGGCTCGAATCCTTGGCGTCGGCCTACGATGTGGTCGAATACGGCCGCTTAAAATATAACCCCGATAAATATCCGCTGTTCGCCATCAAGACCCGCCGGTGGCAAGACAAATTGCCTTGTGCGCTCGTAACCGGAGGCGTGCATGGCTACGAAACCAGCGGCGTGCATGGCGCATTACAATTTGTCGAACGACACGCGGCGGCGTACGAAGGACGAATCAACTTACTGGTGGCACCGTGCGTCAGCCCGTGGGCTTACGAAACCATCAATCGTTGGAATATGTATGCGGTCGATCCTAATCGTTCGTTTCGTGAGGAAAGTCTGGCGGAGGAATCCGCCGCGTTGATGCGCGTGGTTGCGCCGGTTCGGGATCGTATGGTGATGCACATCGATCTGCATGAAACCACAGACACGGACGAGTCCGAGTTTCGCCCCGCCTTGGCGGCGCGCGACGGCACGGCGTACGTCGCGGGCATCATCCCCGACGGCTTTTACCTGGTCGATGATAGTGAAGCACCGAATCCCGCCTTTCAGCAGGCAGTGCTCGCGGCCGTGGAAAAAGTCACGCACATCGCAGAGGCCGATGGCAACGGTGAGATTATTGGCTCGCCCGTGGTTGCGCGCGGGGTCATCAATTATCCTCTCGAGTCGCTGGGACTTTGCGCAAGCGTGACTCGAGCGCCGTGCAGAACCACGACGGAGGTCTATCCCGACAGTCCGCGTGCCACCGCTGAGCAGTGTAATGCGGCTCAGGTGGCGGCCGTTTGCGCGGGACTTGATTACGTACTGGGACTTTCGACGCACGCCTTTTAGTGGGCTCGGCCTATCGCGGCAGTTGCGTTCTCATCAGTTTCCTAAGTATCTGCAGCGCCAGCCGGCGCTGCTCGGCAACCAACCTGCGTTCTCGTTCTGTGGTCGCCCGGCGTGCCGCTAACTGCAGCGATTGATCACCTGCGTAGCAGTGAGCCGCGGCTGCCTGCGTTTGCGCTTCGCGTTCCTTGAAGGGCGCGAAGCGGTCGGCGCTGCGTTTCAGGGCATGTTCCGCGGATGTGAATGCGATGGCGGCCGCCTCGAGCATCCCCGCAAATGTCGCCTCCGGTGGCATCTGCAATGGCATCCGCAATGGCGGCTGCAACGGACGTGGCGGCTCTTCGTAGGCATGTCGGGCCGCAGAGGTTAGCCGATAGACCTTCGATTGCCGGCCGCGACGATTGCCAAGTTGGGCCGGATGCATTTCGAAATGATCGAGATGTCGGCTGAACATGCTGCGCAAGGTGCGGATCTTGATGCCGGCGAATCGTGCGAGTTGCGGCAGGGTGAAAATCTCCATCACCAACGCTGAGCGGATGATGCGGACTTCGGTGGTCGGATTTAGAAGATCGAAGGGCATGGGGGGACAT
>CAZZWE010000180.1:0-6736 GCA_964657675.1 uncultured Steroidobacteraceae bacterium | reverse complement strand
GCGGACCTGCAGCGGTTGCAATCAAGCGAACCGGACGGTGCCCTGCAGCCGGCTGCCCTCCCGCCGGCCGGACCCGCCATCATCGGTTGGACGGCCGGGTTCGAGCCCGTCGAGGAATTGTTCAAGTTGCGCACCGATCCGGTGGCGCTGTTTCAGGAGCTGACCGCCGGCGGCAACGAAGTGACCGCCCACGCCAGTGTGGTGCGCATCCCGTATCTGCAGGATCTGGACGTCGAGAAGTGCTACTTCACGTGGAGCATCGATGTCATCGGCCCCACGGCGGAAGCCAAAGTCCATCAGGTGTTTGGGTGGGTGGACCCGCGCTGCGGTATCGCCGTAGCTCCATTGTATTCGCTGCAGACACCGCCGCTCGCGCCATCGGCCGCAGCGTCGCAACCGCGATCGGCGGCGGTAATGGTCGAGCCTGCCCTGGCGAACTTGCCGCCAAAGTCTGCAGCGGACTCGGGCTCCATTCGTGTTTCCACCGAAAAGGTCGACAACATCATCAATCTGGTGGGCGAATTATTGATCACCCAATCCATGCTATCGGGGTTTGCCGACGGCATCGATCCCGGCGATCTGCCGCGACTGCGCCAGGGCCTGCTGCAATTGGCCCGCAACAGCCGTGAATTGCAGGAATGCGTCATGCAGATCCGCATGCTGCCGATCAGTTTTGCTTTCAACCGCTTCCCTCGCTTGGTACACGATCTGTCGCGCACGCTCGGCAAAAAAGTTGACTTGAAGTTTGCCGGCGAACACACCGAGCTCGATAAGACGGTCCTGGAGAAAATCAGCGACCCACTGGTTCACTTGGTGCGCAATGCATTGGATCACGGCCTGGAGACGCCGCAGCAAAGAATCGCCGCCGGCAAAGAGCCGACCGGCACGCTGGAACTCGGCGCTTATCACGAGGGCGGCAACATCATCATCGAGGTTCGCGACGATGGGGCTGGCCTTAATCGCGAGCGGATTTTGAAGAAAGCCATCGAGCGCGGCTTGATTGCCAAGGATCATGCGCTCAGCGATGAGGAGACCGACAATTTGATTTTCATGCCGGGGTTTTCCACTGCCGAGCAGATCAGCGATGTCTCGGGGCGGGGAGTCGGCATGGATGTGGTGCGCAGAAACATCGCCGATTTAGGGGGGCATGTGCAGATGTTCTCCGAGGCCGGCCGCGGCAGCCGGATTCGTATTCGCCTGCCGCTCACCTTGGCGATCTTGGACGGCCAATTGGTGCGCGTCGGCAGCGAAATCTATGTGATTTCGCTGCTGGCCATCGTCGAGACCATCCAAATCAAGCGCGAGCGTCTCAGCAGCATTGCGGGCAAGGCCGAGGTATTTCGCTTGCGCAATGAGTATCTGCCGGTGGTCAAGCTGTATCAGCAATTCGGCATCGAACCTGACAGCCACAACGCTGTCGATGGCCTGCTGGTCATTGTCGAAGCCGACGGCACGCGAATCGGATTGCTGGTGGACGATCTGCTGGCGCAGCAGCAGGTGGTCATCAAGAGTTTGGAATCGAACTTCAAGTCCGTGTCGGGGCTTGCCGGTGCCACCATTCTGGGCGACGGGGCGATCGCACTCATCATTGATGTTCCGGGATTGATTCAATCGGCCGCGCACGGGCACCGTTCGCATCGCCTCGAGGAGATGACCGCATGACCAGCGCAAAGTCCAACACCCGGCAGTACCTGACTTTCATGCTGGCCGGCGAGGAATACGGCGTCGACATCCTGCGGGTCCAAGAGATCAAGGGATGGGACAAGGTGACCCGCATACCGCATACGCCGGCCTTCGTGCTCGGCGTCATCAACCTGCGCGGCACGGTCGTGCCCATCGTCGACCTGCGTCGCCGCTTCAGTCTCGACGCCATCGACTTTGGGCCTACCACTGTCGTGATCGTGGTGAGGGTGTCCTCGGAAAACAACGAGCGCACCGTCGGCATGGTGGTGGACGCCGTGTCCGAGGTCTATGACGTCGACCTGGAAGACACCAAACCGCCGCCGGATATCTGCGGCAGCGTCGACACCATTTTCGTCAAGGCCCTGGCGACCATCGAGGAGAAGATGATCATCCTGCTCGACATCGACAAGCTGATCGGCAACAGCATCGATGCCGCGTCCGGCTTCGACACCGGCGTCGCGGCTGCCTGAGAATGTCCGAGCAACCACTGATCACGCTTAGCGAACGCATGGGAATGGTCCAGGCCAAACGGCTGCATCCCGAATTGCTCAACGCGTTGGGCAGCGGCGTGCCCATCGTGATCGACGGTTCGCTGGTTCAGCAGATCGATGCTGCGAGTCTGCAATTGTTGGTGAGTCTATGGCGCACCGCCGGCGATCAGGGCATCGAATGCCGCTGGAGCGGTGCATCGAAGTGGTTGACCCATGCCGCGGATCTGATCGGCGTCGCGGACTTGCTGCAACTGACCGAGTAGTCGTGGCAGAGAAAGTTCGCGTTTTGATCGTCGATGATTCAGCGGTGATGCGCCGCCTGCTGACGGAAATACTGTCCTCTGACGCCGCCATTGAAGTCATCGGCTCGGCGCCCGACCCGTTCATTGCACGCGAAAAGATCAAGCAGCTGAATCCCGATGTATTGACTCTCGATGTCGAAATGCCGCGCATGGACGGGCTGGCCTTCCTGCGCAATATCATGCGGCTGCGTCCCATGCCGGTGGTGATGTGCTCTTCGCTGACTCAACGCAATGCGGACGTCACGCTGGAAGCCCTCAGCCTCGGCGCGATTGATTTCATCGCCAAGCCGGCGGTCGATGTGGCGCATGGACTCAAAGAAGTTGCGCAGGACATTATCGACAAGGTGAAATCCGCCGCTCATGCCAAGGTACGTACTTTGGTGGATCCGGCCACCCTGCACGTCGAGCAGCGCCACGATGTCGGCGTGGTGATCGAAAAGCGCAATGCCCCGTCGACTTTTCTGACCACCGACCGTGTCATCGCCATCGGCGCATCGACCGGCGGCACTGAAGCCATCAAAGACGTGCTCGCGGGACTGCCCGCCGATGTGCCCGGCATCGTCATCACGCAGCACATACCCAAGGCATTCAGCGGCCCCTTCGCCCGGCGAATGAACGACTGTTGCGTGCTCAATGTATGCGAAGCCTCCGACGGGCAGCCGATTCTACCCGGGCATGTCTACATTGCGCCCGGCGATCAACACTTATTGGTGACTCGCAGCGGCGCTCGCTATTACTGCCAGCTCAACGACGGTCCCAAGGTCAATCGGCACCGCCCTTCGGTGGACGTGTTGTTTCGCTCCGTCGCGCAGAGCGCCGGCAGAAATTCCATCGGTGTCATCTTGACGGGCATGGGCGATGACGGCGCCAAAGGCCTGTTGGAGATGCGCGCCGCAGGCGCGCCGACCCTGGCGCAAGACGAAGCGAGCAGCGTGGTATGGGGAATGCCGGGGGCCGCCTGGCAAGCCGGGGCGGCTCAATCGCTGCACCCGCTGTTGCAAATCGCCGCCAGAATCGTCGCTCTGGCGAAGGATGGTGCCCCGTGACAGGATCGAACTGCCGACCTTCTGATTACAAATCAGACGCACTACCAACTGTGCTAACGGGGCTTTGAGACGGGCCGCATTATACGGCGATGACCTTATCTTGGGACGTATGGCTCGACCGCCCGTTGATTGACAGACAGTTTAGACAATTTTGCGGTTAAAATCGCCAAACTCCGCCCAATGAGGTGTTAAGAAAAGGATTTTTGGCGAATCGCGCCAACGGCACTATCAAAATCTCGAATATCGGCCTCGGAAGCAGCTACAGTGCCTGAATGAAATCCGACGACGTGTTGCTTGCCATGGCCGCAGGGGGCTTTGTTCTGACCTGCATTTACATGGTCTATGAAGTCGTGATCTGGCAAACCGTCAAAGCCTCGAACTTGCAGTCGTTCGCTCAAGCCCGAGTGCTGTTCAAGAAGCTGCACTCCACCAAGCTCGGCAAGGCCATCCGGCGTAAGAGCACGCCGCACTAAACCGTTAAGGCCCCCTCACCGGTCGCCTATCGCTCCATACAATTAGTATGATCGACAGCGGACAGAACACATCGGGGGATGCATGAAGAAACTGATCAGCCTGGTTCTGATTGTTGCCGTGGCCGGCTGCGCCACTTGCAAATCATCGGACACCGTCGAGCAATGCCGCACCAAGCAGCGCGACAAATCGCAGAAATACTCCTCGTTGCTCAACGCCCCAAGCTCGGACAGCCGACTGATGGCCCAGTCCTTCTAGGAGCGTCGAGTTCGTCCCGGCGCAGTTCCGAGCGCCCGCCCATGCTGCTAAAGTAGCCCGTTCTAGTTATCGGGGGAGTCCATGCGCCAAGGCAGCCACAGGTCGACGACACTTCAGTGTGCCGCTTTCATCGCGCTTGCAAGCCTGACCGGTTGCGGCGACTCGATGAGCGGTGACGGCGCCAACCGCGTGAATGGCTCTGTGCACATTGCGGCAGGAAAAGAACCCGGCAGTGCGCACACCGTCAATGGCTCGATACACATCGATGACAATGCCGCGGTCACTTCCGCCGGCACCGTCAATGGCAACGTGAGCTTGGGTGCCCATGCCACGGCTACCTCGCTGGCCACGGTCAATGGCTCCATCACCCTCGCCGAGGGCGCGCATGCCACCGGCGGCGTCGAGACGGTCAACGGCGAACTGAACTTGGCTAAAGAGGCTGATGTCGGCGGCGGCCTTTCCAACGTCAACGGCAAAATCAAACTCGATGGCGCGCACGTTGCAGGCGGCATTCACACCGTCAGCGGCAATATCGCCATCATGGGCACCTCGCACGTGGATGGCGGCATCCTCGTGAAGAAGCCGTCGGGCAACTTATTTGCCAGCGATGATCCCACCATTGTCATTGGACCGGGCGCCACGGTGCAGGGCGATCTGCGCTTCGAGCGCAAAGTTCGCCTTTTCGTCAGCGACCAGGCCACGATCGGCACGGTCACCGGCGCCACTGCGGTGCCCTTCAGCGGCGACACCCCTCCTCCTTAACCGAAGAAGACCCTCATGAAAAGATTGCGACTCCCGATGTGGCTGGCTGCGGCTTGCATTGCAGGCTCCACGATGATTTGCGCGGCCCCCGCCACCAAGCCCGACCCCGCCTTGGTGAGTGCAGTGAGCGATCCTGCGCGCAAGCCGCAGCAAGTCGCGCGCGACAAGTTCCGCCATCCGGTCGAGGAGCTGACCTTCTTCGGCTTGACGCCCACCATGACAGTGGTCGAACTGTGGCCGGGCGGCGGCTATTGGACCGATATTCTAGGTCCTTACCTTAAACCCAGCGGCCACTACATTGTCTCCGTGAACGCGCCTGGCGATGCCGAGGAAGACGCCGGGGTCGCCAAGCTCCAAGCGCACATTGCCGAACAGAAAGACCGATTAGGTCCGATCAAGGTCACCGTTCTCGGGCCTGGACACTTCGACATTGCGCCGCCGAATTCTGCCGATCTGGTTTTGACTTTCCGCAATCTGCATAACTGGATGGACGGTGGTTTCAACGACGAGGCGCTGGCCGGCGTGCTCAAGGCCTTGAAGCCGGGCGGCATCTTCGGCATTGAAGAGCACCGCGGCCGCAACGATGTGCCGCAGGATCCGAAAGCGGAAAATGGGTATGTGCGCGAGGACTACACCATCGCCCTGTTGAAGAAAGCCGGATTTGAGTACGTCGGGAAATCAGAAATCGACGCCAACCCGCGCGATACCAAGGATTATCCGAAGGGAGTTTGGACCCTGCCTCCTTCATTCGCCGAGGGCGAAAAGGACAAGGCCAAGTACGCGGCCATTGGCGAAGCCGACAATTACGTGCTCAAGTTTCGTAAGCCGCGTTGATCGATTAGCGGCTGTAGTCATGCTCAGCGGCCTGCCCCAGCAGGCCGCCATGGGTCTGCCCGACCCTTGAAGTGGGTTGCCGCGCCCCAACCGTAGCTGTTCCGAGCACCTCATCCTATGACCGTCCGCCGCCTATTCCTGAACCCCTTCTGGCTGATCCTGTCCTTGCCGGTTTACATCGGCTGGCGACTGTTGTCGGCGTTGTCCTTGGGGCCTGTGGGTATCGCCGTTGGCGTGGCTATTCTGTTGATTGCCTGCGTGGTGATTCCGCTCGCCGTGCGCACTCGCAGCATGCACAACCAGGATTTGGCAGACATCTTCTCGTGGATCGGCTTGACCGCCATGGGATTCTTCTCGTCGCTGTTCGTGTTCACGCTGCTGCGCGATGTGGCGCTGGGGCTGGCGCGCTTATTCCTGTCCGCTTCGCAAATCGCAACGTGGATTACGCCAAGCGCCGAATTGACGCTGCTCATGACCGCCTTGGTGACGCTGGTGGGACTGATCATCGCGCGCGGTCGTCCGCAGATCACCGAGGTGAGCGTTCCCATTCTTAATTTGCCGCCGGCATTGAACGGCTTCTCGATTGCGCAAATCAGCGACATTCATGTCGGCTCGACCATCAAACGCGGCTTTGTCGAGAGCATCGTGCGCCGTGTCAACGAACTGAAGCCGGACATGATCGCGGTGACCGGCGACTTGGTGGACGGCTCGGTGCCGCGGTTATCCCCGCACACGGCGCCGCTCGCGCAACTCACCGCCCGCTATGGCGCGTTCTTCGTCACCGGTAACCACGAGTATTATTCCGGCGAACGCGCCTGGACCGAGGAAATTCGCCGCTTAGGTATCCGTGTGCTCAAGAACGAGCACGTGGTCTTGCAGCACAACGGCG
>CAZZWE010000179.1:0-6807 GCA_964657675.1 uncultured Steroidobacteraceae bacterium | reverse complement strand
CTTCGCCATTATGGGTCCAGAGCCTCTCCGAGGTCACCCTCCGACCACGTATTCGTCGCCCGGCGAGGCAGCCGTGCTTTCCACGGCATCGGCGAGAAATTGGCCCTGGTTGTTGAGTTCAGCGAATAGACCGTTTTTCTTGATCAACTCGTCAAACTTGCCTTGTTCCACCAACTCGCCATTTTTCATCACCAGGATTTGATCCGCATCGCGCACCGTCGAGAGCCGATGCGCGATGACGAAAGTCGTGCGGCCTTCGGTCAGAGACTTGAGGGCGCGCTGGATACGCGCCTCAGTGGCGTTGTCGAGCGCACTGGTGGCCTCATCGAGGATCAAAATGGGCGCATCTTTCAACATGGCGCGGGCGATGGCCAGACGCTGACGCTCGCCGCCAGACAGAGAACGGCCCCGTTCCGCCACCAAAGTGCCGTAGCCTTCGGGTTTCACCACGATAAAGTCATGCGCTTCGGCGGCGCGCGCCGTCATCTCGACCTGTTCCTGTGTCGCGCCGGGATTGCCCAAACGGATGTTGTCGGCGATCGAGCGATACAACAGCCCGGGATCCTGGAAAACCACGGCGATATTGCTTCGCAGCGAGTTGAGGCTAACCGTTCGAATATCGGTGCCGTCAACCGTGATGCGCCCTTCGCTCGGATCGTAAGCTCGATACAACAGGCTCAAGGCGGTGGTCTTGCCCGCGCCGGTCGGGCCGACCAACGCCGTCGTGGACCCGGGCGGCGCCTTGAAACTCAAAGCCCGCAAGGCCGGATGCGCCGCGCTGTAGCCGAACGCCACCTTATCGAACACCACTTCGCCGGTCACGTGGGGAAGCGGCGGCGTGCTTGGATCCTCTTTGAGCGCGGAAGGTGTATCGAGAATGCTGAAAAAATCGCGTAAGGAGGGCGTTTGAAAGAACAGCGCCGAAATGAAGCCGGCAAATTGCTCCAATCGTCCGATCAAAGTCATGGCGAAGCCGGAAAAGGTCACGATGTTGCCGACGGTCACTTCGCCCTTGCCGTGCAGCGAGGCGCCCAGTAGAAAAATCGCGACGATGGTGAGCGTGCTGGCCGCGCGCGTCGCGACCGAGAGCCAGGCCCAGCCGCGCAATACGGGGTATTGCGCTTCCAGCACTCGCTGAGTCAGCGCCTTGATGTCATTCACCTCCGCCTCGTGGCGCGTGAAGCTTTGCACCACCGCGGCGTTGCTCAATACATCGCCGGTGCGCTCGGCGATGGCCTGATGCAGGTGCTCGACCTCGTTCTGCGCCTTGTCGGTGCGCCGCATGGCGAAGGCGTTGAATAGCGCAAAACTCAACATCAGCCCAGTCATCAGCAGCGCCAGCTTCCAGTTCATGGAAATCGCCAATGGCAGCATCACGAAAATCGACAGCAGTGTCGCCAGATGATCGCGCAAAAAACCCAGCCAGATGCTGAACAGGCTGGTGCTGCCGGAATGCATGATGCGCAGCAGGCGTCCCGTATGGTGTTCGCCGTGAAATGCCAACGGCAAGCCGATGGCATGTTCGAAAAATTCCGTGATCACGGCCAAGCGACGCCGGTGGGCCAGACGGTCGGATTGCAATGACACCCACACGCCGGCCGCAATTCCTAGAAAGCCAAACCCCGCCCAATAGGCAATGTATTTCCAAGCATCGGTATGCGACTGCTGCACCAGCGAGTCGATCACGTGGCCGAACAGCCAGGGTTCCAGCAGCAAAATGGCGGCGAGAGCCAAGTTCGCGCCGGCCAGCAAGGCGGCGATTTTCTTCTCCGGCCCAAGCAGCGCGATGACGCGCAGGTAAACTTTGAAAACCGTCATTAACGCCGCACGATGGTGACGCTCTCCGACTCAGGATCGAACAGGATCCTGGCCTCGCCGCTCTTCAACTGCGCGATCACACGGGCCACCTTCGCCTCGAAGGACACCTCTCGTTCACCGTAGTCGGTGCCCTCGCGCAGCACGAAGGATTCCACTACTGCGTGCAGCAAGTCGGGTTCCAGTTCGGTATGAGGCACGAACACCGGCTCGGGGGCGGACTCCATCAAGCAGCCGGCCGATGCGCCAACCAGGTATCCAGGTGGCGTGCAAAGGCGTTGCGATTGGCTTGAGTGAGGGGCGGCGGGCCGCCGCCCACATTGCAGCTGGCGCGCATCGTATCCATAAAATCACGCATGGCTAACACGCCGCGTATGGTATCAGGGGAATACAACTCGCCGCGCGGGTTGAGCGCGTGGCCGCCCTTGGCGATGACCTCGGCCGCCAGCGGAATGTCTGCCGTGATGACCAGATCGCCCGGCGCCGTGCGCTTGACGATTTCCGCATCCGCGACGTCGAACCCGGCAGCCACTTGGATTTGCCGGACACTGGGAATACGCGGCACATGCAGCGGTTGATTGGCGACCAAGGTCACCGCAACGCCGGTGCGCTGCGCCGCTTTAAAAATGATTTCCTTGATGACCCCGGGACATGCGTCGGCGTCAACCCAAATACTCTGCGCCGTCACTTAAATGCCTCGCTGCATGATCGCAACGAAGATAGCACGCGAGTTCGGCGTTATTCGAGCGGATTTCCCGCGGCCAATACGATACGCATCGCCGCATCATCGCCTTCGCGCTGTTCGCGCTGCTCAACCACGTATTGCTCTTCTTTGCGGAATTTCTCGACCGCACGGCCGAGCGACTCCGCCTCGACGCGCTTCTCACTCCATTGCGCGCGTTTTTTCTCGTAGTCCGCGCGGGCGTGTTCCAGCGATTTCAGATGCTGGCGCAGAGCCTCGCCAAGACGATCGAGAAACGAACGGTAGTTCTGCAATTTGACCGCATCCATGCTGGCGCCGGAATGCGATGAGTTGCGGGTGTATTCGTCGCGATAATCTTGCAGTTGCTTGAGCTTGTGCTCGAGGTCCGCCACCTTGCGGCCGGCTTCGCCCATGGCACGGCTCAAATCTTTGGCCGAGGTGGAGGCGATTTCTTGGATCGGTTCGAATCTTTTCGATTTCATCATGGGCAGCGCACTATCGTCCGACAGCCGCGGTCGGCGCCGAGAACTGTGTCACGAGTTGCTTCAGATCCGCATAACTTCGCTCAATTCCGACTGGCTCATACATATCTTGACGCAAAAACTCCAGAATCTTGGGCCATTGATCGACTGCCAGATCCACCCGTGGATCCGAGCCGCGCCGGTAGGCGCCGACGCTGATCAAGTCGCGATTTTGCTGGTAGGTGGAATACACCTGCTTGAATCGATTGGCCAAGTCGAGCTGCTCGCGTGTGGAAATCTGGTGCATGGCGCGGCTGATGGATGCTTCGATGTCGATGGCCGGATACAGGCCGCTTTCCGCCAGACGCCGCGACAGCACGATATGCCCGTCTAAAATCGCGCGCGCCGCATCGGCGATGGGATCGTTCTGATCATCGCCTTCGGCGAGCACCGTGTAAAAAGCCGTGATGGAACCCACACCCCGATCACTGTTGCCGGCTCGCTCCACCAGTTGCGGTAACCGCGCGAACACGGACGGGGGATACCCTTTGGTCGCCGGCGGCTCGCCGATCGCCAAGGCGATTTCGCGCTGCGCCTGCGCGAAGCGCGTGAGCGAATCGAGCAGCAGCAACACCTTCAAACCCCGGTCGCGAAAATACTCCGCAATGGCCGTGGCGAGCCAGGCGCCGTGCAGTCGCATCAAGGGGGGATTGTCAGCCGGTGTCGCGAC
Source organism: uncultured Steroidobacteraceae bacterium (assembly GCA_964657675.1). Classification (GTDB taxonomy): domain Bacteria; phylum Pseudomonadota; class Gammaproteobacteria; order Steroidobacterales; family Steroidobacteraceae; genus Bog-1198. The sequence continues at coordinate 3,098 of CAZZWE010000179.1, read as the reverse complement.
CACTACCGCGCGGCGCATGCCATCGGGTCCCAAGGTGTTGCTGACAAAATCCTGTACCTCGCGGCCGCGTTCGCCGATCAAGCCCACCACCGTGACATCGGCCTTGGTATAGCGCGTCATCATGCCGAGCAACACCGACTTACCGACGCCAGAGCCGGCAAACAAACCGATGCGCTGGCCGCCGCCGACACTGAGCAGGGCGTTGATCGAGCGCACGCCGACATCCAGCGGGTCGCGAATCGCCCGGCGCATCAGCGGATTCAACGGCTCGCCGGTGAGCGAGACGCGATCCGTGCAGCGCAAATCGCCGAAACCATCCAAGGGTCGGCCCGCGCCATCCAGCACCCGGCCTAATAGCTCGTCGCCCACCGCCATGGACGATTCGCTGCGGGTCGGGATCACGCGTGCACCCGGCATCAGGCCGCGAATATCGCCGGTGGGCATTAAAAACAATTTGTCGCCCGAGAAGCCCACGACCTCGGCCTCGATCTGACGGCCCTCGGCGGCGTCGACCAGACATCGCCCGCCGACGGCGACTTCGCAGCCCACCGCCTCCAGGGTCATGCCCACCATTCGATTCAGCGTGCCTTCCACCACGATGTCAGAGGCTTTGGCAGCGCGCTCGCGCGCCTTGATCAATCCTTCTACCCAGCGCTTGGAGCGCGCGGGCGCCGATGCGTCAATCATGAGGTCGATCCACCGCGCGGCACCGACTGCCGCTCCGTACCCATCAATTCGCTCAAGATTCCGCCCAGTCGGGTTTCAAGACGGGCATCGATGCGCGACGTCGCGCTGGAAATTTGGCAGCCGCCCCGCGCCATGACCGGGTCCTCGATAATGGACCAGGCGCGCTCGTTTTCCGTGGGCGCCAAATGCTCACGCACCACGGCCGCATCCTCGGGATGCAAGTGCACCCGCACCTCGCGTGCCGCCACCGGCAACGCGGCGATCGCCTCACGAATGATGCCGATGATTTGCGTCGGATCGGTCTTGAGCTCGCGCCGCACGATTTGCCGCGCCAGCGCCATGGCCAGTGTCAGCAGTTCGCGCTCCACATCGGCATCGAGTTCCTCGAATGGCTTGGCGAGATCGTAGAACATGCCCGACAGGCGCTCGACCTGGGCGCGGATTTCGGCGCGGCCGGCCTCGCGGCCTTCTGCGAGTCCCTGTTCGAAGGCCTCTTTATGGGCCTCCGCCTGCAAATCGGCGAGCCCGCCCACGGTCGCCATCTTGGGAGCCGGCGTTCCCATATCGGGCGCAGTCCACAAGGACACGCCGGTCACGGTGGTGCGCGTCGCGTCAGACAAATTCGCCGGCCGCCTTGCCGCCCAATGTGATCGTGCCTTCCTCGGCCAGCCGCTGCGCGATGACGATGATTTCCTTTTGCGCGGCCTCCACATCGGCGAGCTTCACCGGTCCGCGTGCCTCCATGTCGTCCTTGAGAATCTCGGCCGCGCGCTTCGACATGTTCTTCAAGATCTTCTCCTGAACCTCAGGTTCCGCGCCGCGCAAAGCCACGGCCAGGGTATCGGATCCGACTTCACGCAACAGCGCCTGGATGCCGCGATCGTCGACGTCCAAGAGATTGTCGAAGATAAACAGCAAGTCCTTGATCTGCTGATGCATGGCTGCATCGGATTTCTCGATCTTGCCCATCTCCTCGCCGCTCTTGTCCTTCTCCATGGCGTTCAGGATATTCGCCACCGTGCGTGCGCCGCCGACGCGGCGCAGCGGCGCGGGCGGCTTGACGTTGGCCTGCTTCTCAACCAGCTGATCGAGTTCCGTCAGCGCGGTTTGCGGCACTTCGTTCAACGATGCGATGCGCATCAGCACTTCGGTGCGAAAATCGTCGGTGAGCAGCGGCATGATGGCGGCCGATTGCTCCGGCTCCAAATGCGATAGCACGATGGCGGCAATTTGCGGATGTTCGCCGCTGATGATTTGCGCCACGGACTTGGCCTCCATCCACTTCAGCGCCTCGATGCCCTGGCCTGCCTGTCCGGTGGAGACTCGATCGAGCAATAGGTCGGTCTTCTGCTTGCCGACCGCCTGGGTGAGCACGCGCCTGACGTATTCCTGCGAACCGCTGGCCATGTTCGCCTTGCCATCGGCGATGCCAATGAACTTCTCCAATACCGACGTCACCTGTTCGCGCGATACTTCTTTGAGCTCCGCCATGGCGATGCCGAGCTTCTGCACATCGCGCGCATCGAGCTGCTTGAGCACATTGGCGGCATCCTGCTCACCCAAGCTCATCAACAATATGGCGGCGCGCTGGGTTCCGGCCAATTCATCCGGCTTGTCAGCCATCGGCGGCAACCCAATCCTTCACGACTTGTGCGGCCCGACGTGGATCTTGTCCCACCAAAGTTCGCGCCGCCGCGATCTGCTGTTCAAAGCTTGGCGCCAACTTGATGGCATTGGCGTTTTGCGCCGACAAGCTCACCCGGTCGCCGGCATAGTCGCCATCATCCGCGGCCACCGCGCGGCCGGCGGGCTTGGTTAGCGATTTCATCAGCGGACGCAGCACCAAGAAAGCCACCACCAGCACCAAGCCGGCGCCGACGATTTGCTTGGCCAGCGAGGTAATCCAGGGCTGCTGCCAGATTGGCGCGCTCTCGACCGGCCCAATCGGCCCGGCGCCTTTGAAGGCTTGATTCAACAGATTGAGCTGATCGCCACGGTCATCTTTCAAGCCGATGGATTCCTTGACCAGTTGCGAGAAGCGCTTGATGTCGGTGTCGCTCATGGGCGAGGTCGTGACCTTGCCGTCGGCGTCGACCTTCTGCCAGTCATCGAGCACCACACCCACGCTGAGCCGTTTCAAATTACCCACCGGCTGCTTGGTATACGACAAGGTGCGATCGACTTCGAAATTGCGTGTGGCCCGCTCGGCATTGGAGCTGGGTCCATTGGCGGCCGCGGCGGCCTGCGCCGCTTGCGCGGCGTTCGCTTGCGCGGCTGCCACTGCCAACGGCGCGGGGTTGCCGGGCGTGGCCGCGCCGGGAATATTCGGCGCACCCGAGGTGCCCGGCGGTTGGTTGCTCAAGGCGCCCGGGATGCCTTCGGCACCATCGCCGCCCTTGCGCGATTCCTTG
>CAZZWE010000178.1:0-6922 GCA_964657675.1 uncultured Steroidobacteraceae bacterium | reverse complement strand
CCCTGTTCAACCAGCCAGCGCGCCAGCTCCGGATGATCGGAAGGCCCTTGGCCGCAAATGCCCACATACTTGTTCTGCGCGCGGCAGGCTTTGATCGCCAGCGCCATCAGGAATTTGACCGCCTCGTCGCGTTCATCGAAGGACTTGGCCACCACGCTCGAGTCTCGATCAAGGCCCAAAGCCAGCTGAGTCATGTCATTCGAGCCGATGGACATGCCGTCGAAATACACCAAGTACTTGTCCGCGAGTACGGCGTTGGTGGGTAACTCGCACATCATGATGTGCTTCAAGCCATTGTCGCCGCGCTTCAAGCCATTTTCGGCCAGCAGTTCAGTGACGGCCTTCGCTTCGGCGAGCGTGCGCACGAAGGGCACCATCACCTGTACATTGGTCAGGCCCATCTCCTCGCGCACGCGTTTCAGCGCGCGGCATTCCAGCTCGAAGCAGGGGCGGAACACCTTGTCGATGTAGCGCGACGCACCGCGGAAGCCCAGCATGGGATTCTCTTCGTGCGGTTCGTAGTTTTTGCCGCCGATGAGATTGGCGTACTCGTTGGATTTGAAATCCGAGAGGCGCACGATGACCGGCTCAGGCGCGAATGCACAGGCAATCTGTGCGATGCCTTCGGACAGTTTGTCGACGTAGAAATTGACCGGCCCATCGTAGCCGGCAATCTGCTTGGTAATGGTGTCCTTGAGCTCGGCGCTCTGCTTGTCAAATTCCAGCAGGGCGCGCGGATGCACGCCAATCATGCGATTGATAATGAATTCGAGGCGGGCCAGCCCCACACCCTTGTGCGGGATGCCGGCAAAATCGAAGGCGCGGTCGGGGTTGCCGACGTTCATGGTGATCTTGACCGGAATTTCCGGCATCGCATCCATTTCGATGTTGCGTTGGTCGAACTCAAGCATGCCGTCGTAGACGTAACCCGTGTCGCCCTCGGCGCAGGAGATCGTGACGGCTTGATCTTCTTTGATGTCTTGAGTGGCGGTGCCGCAGCCGACGATGGCGGGAATACCGAGCTCACGCGCGATAATGGCCGCATGGCAGGTTCGGCCGCCGCGATTGGTGACGATGGCCGAGGCGCGCTTCATCACCGGCTCCCAATCAGGATCCGTCATGTCCGCCACCAGCACATCGCCGGCGCGCACGCGCGACATTTCCTTCACATCCTTGATAACGCGCGCATGGCCGGCGCCGATGCGCTGTCCGATGCTGCGCCCCGTGACCAGCACCTTGCCGCGGGATTTTAAGGTGTAGCGCTGAATGGTGCGTCCGGCCCGGCTTTGCACAGTCTCCGGCCGCGCCTGCAGGATATAGATTTTACCCGTGGAGCCATCCTTGCCCCACTCGATGTCCATCGGCGCACCGTAGTGCTTCTCGATGGTTAGCGCCTGTTTGGCAAGCTCGACGATGTCGGCATCGCTCAACGAAAACTTATTGCGCTCGGCGCTCGGCACATCCACGGTCTTGACTCGCTCTTTCGAGCCCGGTTCGCCGTAGATCATCTTGATGGCTTTGCCGCCGATGTTCTTGCGTACGATCGAACGCTTGCCGGCGCGAAGCGCCGGTTTATATACATAGAACTCGTCCGGATTGACCGCACCCTGCACGACGGTTTCGCCCAAGCCGTAGGCCGAGGTGATGAACACCACATCGCGAAAGCCGGATTCGGTGTCGAGAGTAAACATCACACCAGCGGCGCCTAGATCGCTGCGCACCATGGTTTGTACGCCGACCGACAAGGCCACCGCGCTGTGGTCGAACTTGTTGTGCACGCGGTAGGAGATGGCGCGGTCGTTGAACAGCGAGGCGTATACTTCGTGCATGGTTTTGAGCAAATGCTCCTCGCCGCGCACGTTCAAAAAGGTTTCCTGCTGGCCGGCGAATGAGGCTTCCGGTAGATCTTCGGCCGTGGCGGAGGAGCGCACCGCGACCGCAAACTCGGCGACGTCGGCAGTACCCTTCATCTTGCGCCAGGTGTCGAGCACCTCATCCTGCAGCCGTTGCGGAAAAGGCGTGGCCAGCATCCAGCCGCGGATTTGCGCGCCGACCACGGCGAGGCGTTCCACGTCATCGACATCCAAGGTTGCGAGCACAGCGCGGATCTTTTCATCGAGGCCGTCTTGAGCGAGAAAATCTCGATAGGCGTGCGCAGTGGTGGCGAAACCGCCGGGCACCGACACGCCGAGGTTCGCCAGCCCGGAAATCATTTCGCCGATGGAAGCGTTTTTACCGCCGACCAACTCGACGTCGGTATTTCGGAGCTTTTCAAACGGAATGATGTAAGGCTTCATAGTGCGCTGCTTGTCCGGCAATGAGTTAAGTGAAACACTTCGCGGCGGATTGCCGTCAGTGAGAGGTTACCGTGATTAAACGAACCGTATTCTTCGTATCTGACCAAACCGGCATTACTGCCGAAACAATGGGTCACAGCCTCATGACGCAATTCGACGGCATCGAATTTCGGCAGGTGACTGTGCCATTTATCTCCACGGTTGACAAGGCAATTGAGGCCGTCCGCAAGATCGATTTGGTCGCAGCGCAAGAAGGCACTCGTCCCGTGGTGTTCAGCACTCTGGTGCAGGAAGATGTGCGCAATGTGGTCCGCGGCAGCACCGGCTTTTTCTTGGATTTCTTCGATCCGTTCTTAGCACCGCTGGCCGGTGAACTCAAGACGCAATCCACCCATACGGCGGGTAGGACGCACCGCATGGCGGACACGCATGCCTATGCCACGCGCATCGATGCGACAAATTTTGCGCTCGCGAATGATGACGGATCGGTGGTGCGCGATTATGAGCGCGCCGATGTCATCATGGTCGGGGTGTCGCGCTCCGGCAAAACGCCAACTTGCTTGTACATGGCCATGCAGTACGGCATTTTCGCGGCTAACTATCCGTTGACTGATGATGATTTGGAGTCGCGCAGAATGCCGGGCGCATTGGAGGCGCATTCACGTAAATTATTCGGCTTGACGATCCGTCCGGATCGCCTGCAGCAAATTCGCAATGAGCGGCGGCCCGACAGCCGTTATTCATCGGCTGCGCAGGTGGCCTTCGAAGTCCGCGCCGCAGAATCCTTATTCGAGCGTTTCGCCGTGCCTTTCATTGATGCGACCGAAGTATCGATTGAAGAAATCGCCACCCGAATTCTCGACCGCATGGGGATCGAGCGACGTCTGCGGCCCTAGATTCTCGCCGCTGCGTGTTATAGTTAAACCATGATAGCGGATCAGTGGTGTACGACATCTTGGCGGGCGAGTCCCGGCAGTTTCGTCAGCTTGATGACGCTGTACGAGAGTAACTTCGTACGGCTGGGCTGGCTCGTGGATGATCTGCGCGGCATCACCGCCGAACGAGTGTCGCACGTTTCCTCAGACTGTGACCTGCATCTCACCCCGCTGGAGTTGAGCCGTTACACCAGCGTATTTCGCCTCACCTACGAGTTCGAATACGATTCGCTCAAAGTGCAGGATCCCGACCTGCAGGTGTGCGTGTATCACGATGCGCGGCTTGCGGAAGTGAGAAGCTTTCGGGGTTTCGAGCGCCATCCACAACTGGCGAAACTGCAGTCCGGACTCAAGCGTGAACTGGATCAGCGCTGGAATCGAAACATGATGTTAAATAAATGGCTGGAATATTGTGCCGAGCGGGGGCACCACTTTTAGCGCGCTGCGCGGTCATTGACCGGTGTCCTGCAACCACTAGGCTTTAGGCGGGACTTTGATCGACAGACTTGGCTTTCTCAAAGGAGGTGCGGACGGCGGCACGGTGAGTCCCGAAGAAGAGCGGCTCATGCAGCTGTTCCAGAATCGTGCGGGCCTCAAAAAAGCTCACGCCGACCTGCAAGATGAATTTCATTTGTTGCGCGACCGGCTCAAGCAGCAGGAAGGCGCCACCATCCGCATTCAAGAGCAGTTCGATTCCTTGGGCGAATTGCTCGGCGATCCGAAGACCGGATTCAGCGCGCTGGTATTCTTTCAGCTGCGCGCCCTTTGGAAAACCTGCCACCAGAATCTCTCGGCCTTCGCGGCTGACCTGACCCGACAGCAGGAGGCCCGCGAAGTGGCCAAGCACAATGCCGACGTCGAGGCGGAAAAAAATGCGCGTCTGGCCGAGGCCGACCAAAATTTACGCCAAGCCGGAATCGAAGCCGATGAGCACCGGCGCAATCTCGCGGAAGCGCAAAGCGAACTCGGCCGCCTGACTGCGTTCTGGCATTACTTCAAGCGGCGCCGGCGTCAGAAATCCTTGGAGCTATTGCGCAACCACGTGGTCACCGCCGACTCGGCGGTCGGCGAGTTGCATGCGGTGCGCAGTGCCATCGAACACGAGGCGCTCCCTGAATTTCCGGGTATTTCGCTCGCGGCCCGCCGCAATATCAACCTTGCCATCATCGGCTATGCCGAGTTGTTGTGCGAGCATGTCGATGCCTTTGGCTTGGCAGCGCGCGCCAAGGAGGCGGTGGCGCGGCGCGTGCACGAGATGAGCTTTGGCACCCGGGAAGACTGCGAAGGCTATATGCAGCGCGTGCAGAAGGCGCATGTGGCCGTCGCCAATCAGAAGCAGATTGCCGGCGCGGTGCGGGTCAAGTTGGATCGATTGCGCGTCAGCTGCGAGTATCGCAACAGCGCTGATACCGTGCCCACCGCGGATTCGCTCACGCTACCGATGATGGACCAGGAGCTCGGCAAGCCCCGGGCCCCGGCCCAGAACGCATTCAACGTTCTGGCCGAGGATTACTGGGACCTGTACACCGTACTATTGCGCTAACGTGCCTTTGGCCTCGTCGTTGCGGCGCGCCTGGGTTGGCACGGGGCGCTTCGAGCTCGAGGACACAACCACCAGATCGGCTGCAATCTGCGAGGCCTCGTCCAACAAGATACCGGCCGTGGCGTCATCCTTGATGTCTTCCAGCGATGCCGCAGGCTTCATGTCGCGCGAAGCGCGCCAGGCATTCTCGCGCGCCAGGCGATCCGCCTCGACGCGCTTACGCTCGGCTTCCCGGGTCTTCAAGTTCAATGACAGCGTCTTCTGGCTGCGCATGGTATCGAGTGCCGCAATGTCATCATGCAGGTACTTGAAGTCAGCGCTGCCCGCGGTACGGGTTTCATGCAGCTTCTGCAGCGTGCCGGCCAAAGGCTTCAAATCGCCTTCGACGTGGAATGCCGCCGGTTCGATGTGATCCCATGGCAGGGCGCGATCGCGGGTGCTTTCGCCTACTTCATTGGCGTCGATCAGGGAGGGCAGTGCGATGTCCGGCGTCACGCCTCGGTCCTGCGTGCTTTCGCCGGTGATGCGGTAGTACTTGCCGATGGTGACGTTGAGCTGCCCGAGCTCCGGCTTACGGCCAAAGATGGTGTAGTTCAGCGGATGCGCGTTTTGCACCGTGCCCTTGCCGTAGGTCTGCTGACCCACGATGAGCGCACGGCCGTAGTCCTGAATGGCGGCGGCGAAGATCTCAGAGGCCGAGGCGCTGAAACGATCAACCAACACAATCATCGGTCCGCTGTAGAAGATTGCCGGGTTCGGGTCATCGTCGACCTCGATGTGGCCGGTGGTGTCCCGAAGTTGCACGACCGGCCCGCGATCAATGAATAAGCCGGTCAGCGATTCGGCCTCCGGCAGGAAGCCGCCGCCGTTGGCGCGCAGATCCATGATCACGACGTCGGCGCCTTCCTTACGGACCTCGCCGATCAAACGCTGCACATCGCGGGTGGTGCTGCGGCAGTCTTTAGCGCCGGCCCGGCAGGCATCGTAGTCCTGATAGAAACTCGGCACGGTGATGATGCCGACCTTGATGTCACGGCCGTTGCGCGTGATGGTGCGCATCGCCTTGTGCGAGGCCTGGCTTTCCAGCGAGACGCGATTACGCGTGAACTCGACTATTTTCTGGACCGAGCCGGGCGCGGCGCCGGCGGGTAGTACTTGCAGCCGCACCAGCGAACCGCCAGGACCGCGAATCTTGGTGACCACATCATCCAGGCGCCAGCCGATGACATCGGTCAACTCGCCCGTCTTGCCTTCGCCGACTGCCGTGATGCGGTCATTGGCCGACAGCTTGCCGCTCAAGGCCGCGGGGCCGCCGGCGATCACATCCATCACGGTGACGTAGTCGTCGGTGGATTGCAGCGATGCGCCGATGCCTTCGTAGCTCAAGCTCATCTGAATGTTGTACTCGTCCGAGTTACGCGCTGAGAAGTAATTCGAGTGGGGATCGAGCGACAGCACGAAGGCGTTCATGAAGGCTTCGAACACATCGTCCGGCTTGCTCTGGTCCATGCGCTTGGCCACGTGCTCATAGCGCTTGCGCAGAGTGTCGGCCACATCGGGCCACTGTTTGCCGGTGATGATCAGCGACAGGGCGTCGTTCTTGACCCGCTTGCGCCACAGCTCATTCATCTCCGCGACGCTGGCGGGCCAGGGCTCTTTCTCGCGGTCGAAATTGAAACTTTCGTCCACATCAAAGTCCGGCTTCTTGGTCAGCAGTTCAGCGGCATACGCCATGCGCTCACGGCTGCGTTGTTGATAGCGGCGGAAGATGACGAAGGCGGGTTCGACGTCGCCGGTCTTAATGGCGTCGTCCAATTGGTAGCGGTACTTCTCGAACTCGGCGATATCGCTCGCCAAGAAGTAGCTGCGTGCACCATCGATGGTGTCGAGGTAGCGGTCGAGGATCAAACTGGAGAGATGATCATCGAGCGGCGCCCGGCGGTAATGCTCGTGAGCGACGATGTCGGCGACCCGGCGCGCGACGTAACTTTCTTGTTCGGTGGGGGCGAGGGTGGCAACAGCGGCGGGTGCCGGCGCCGGCGGCGTCATCGCTGCGCCCAGCAGGGCCGCCAATCCGACCGCACTTGCGCACACGGCTATGCCGGTAATCCACTTCGATCGATTGGCCCTGGGCCTAGTAGTCATCA
>CAZZWE010000177.1:0-6938 GCA_964657675.1 uncultured Steroidobacteraceae bacterium | reverse complement strand
GGTGGCTTGGGCGGCGGCTTCGGTGGGGGCGGATTTGGCGGCGGCCGGGGCGGGGGCGGTTTCAGCGGTGGCGGTGGCGGTGGGGCCGGCGGCGGCGCTTCGGGAAGTTGGTGATGCAGATCGGACGCATGCTCAAGCACGTGACCGCGACCCAGTGGCGCACGCGAATGATATTTCCCAGTTCCACGCTGGATGCCATCGAGCAGGCCATTAAGCGCGCCGAGCAAACCCACGCCGGCGAGATTCGCTTCGCCATCGAGACGGCGTTGACACCCATGCACATCCTCAACGAGGTCACCGCGCACGCGCGCGCGCTCGATGTGTTTGCGAATCTGCGGGTGTGGGATACCGAAAACAACAATGGCGTGCTGATCTACGTGCAGTTGGCGGATCGGCATGTGGAGATCGTCGCGGACCGTGGTTTCAACGGGCGCGTGAGCGAGGCTGAGTGGCAGGCGGTATGCCGTCTGATGGAAGGCCATTTTCGCAACGGTCAATTCCAAGTAGGTTCGATCGCGGGCGTTGATGCGGTTGGCACATTACTGGTCCGTCATTTTCCGCAAACATCGGCCCAGCAGGCCTCGCCCCCACACAACCAATTGCCTGATCGGCCGACTTTGCTGTAGATAGAGCCCCATGATTGGTCGTTACAAAGCTCTGGCAGCGGGCTGCGCTGTGCTCATTGTCATGGCGGGTTGCTCGCTGTTTCGTCCTATTCCCAAAGAAGCGCCGCCGGTGGCGAGAGCCCTGCCGCCGCCCAAGCCGCAATTGCCGACGCCGAAAGCCACGCATGTGTTCGACGTGCAGCAGGACAGCGATATCGTCGGTTACGTGCAGCGCACCACCATTGGCAAAGATGACACGCTGCCTGACATCGCGCGCCGCTTCGATGTGGGCTACGAGGAGATGGTGACCGCCAACCCGGGCGTTGATCCGTGGCTGCCGGGCGTGGGCCGCGAGGTCGTCGTGCCGACTCAGTTCATCCTGCCCACGGCGCCGCATGAAGGCGTGGTGGTGAACGTGGCGGAAATGCGCATCTATTATTATCCGCCGCACAAGAAAGATGAGCCGCAAATCGTGTACACGCACCCGATCGGCATCGGCCGGGTGGGTTGGAAGACGCCGGAAGGCACGACCAAGATCGTGAGCCGCAAGAAAGATCCGGTGTGGGTGGTGCCAAAGTCGGTGCGCGACGAACATGCCGAGGACGGCGAGAAGCTCCCGGCGCAGGTGCCGGCGGGTCCTGACAACCCCTTGGGTCAGTACATGTTTCGTCTAGGGTGGCCCAGCTATCTGATTCACGGCACCAACAAGCCCTATGGCGTGGGGATGCGCTCGAGCCACGGCTGCATGCGCTTGTACCCGGAAGACATTGCGGTGTTCTTCGATCTGATTCCCATCGGCACCAAGGTCACCGTGGTCAATCAGCCGTATTTGTTCGGCTGGCGCGACGGCGTGTTGTATCTGCAGGCCTATGCGGTGATGGAAGACGATACGCGCAAGTTGGGTAAAGACAGCGATTGGAGCAAAGACAGCAAACGGCTGTTGTCCAAGATGCTCAATCCCAAACTGAGCGCGAAAATTTCCCAGCATGCCAGCGAGATTGACTGGGATCGGGTGAGCGAATTGGCGCATGCGCCGCGAGCCGTGCCGGTGCCGATCACCGGCGGCCTCGACGGCGTCGAAGCCATTGTCGGCTCGTCCCTGCTGGTGGAAAACACACTGCCCACCGGTTCGAATTGGGACGGTAAGTCCGGACTGCTGGTGGATGAAAAGACTTTCAATGATCTTGTGGGCGGCCAGGTCAAACCGCCGCCGATCACCCCGGCCGCACCGGGCGCCCCCACGCCGCTGGGCGCTCCTACTCCGAACGGTCCCCCCATTACCCAGAATCAGGCCTTGTCCCTTAAGGACGGTCTTCCATGAAGCGATTGTGTCTCGCGGCGGGCGCGTTGATGGCGGCGGCCCAAGCTTGGGCTGCGCCCACTGCGCCGGTTATTCCGACTTTTGATTATCATTCCAACGCGAATGTGGATCAGTTTCGATTGACGCATCTGGATCTGGATCTCACCGTCGTGCCTGAAACCAAGGCGATCGAGGCCATCGCCCGGTTGGAGTTCAAGCGACTGGACCCGCGCGCCACCCGCTTGGTGCTCGATACCAAGAATCTGCAGATCACCGATGTGCAGGAAAAAGCCAGCGACGTGATGGGTGCGACCGCCAAGTCGCAAACCACCTGGGTCAGCCGTCCATTTCATCTGGAGAAGTCGGATCCGATTTTGGGCAGCGCGCTGGTGATCGACTTGCCGGCGAGCAAGAAGGCCACGGAAACCATCCGCATCGATTACGAGACCCAGGACGGCGCGGTGGCGCTGCAATGGCTCTCCGGCAAGCAAACCGCCAACAAGAAACCATTTCTGTACACCGAAAATGAACCCATTGGCGCGCGCTCCTGGATTCCGTTGCAAGACACGCCGCAGGTTCGCTTTACCTACGGGGCGGATGTGCACGTCGATCCGGGCAAGCGCGCCGTGATGAGCGCCGACAACGATCCGAAGATCAAGAAACGCGGCGAATTCAGTTTCGACATGACGCAGCCGGTGCCTTCCTATCTGGTGGCGTTGGCGGTGGGCGACTTGGAGTTCATATCGACCGGACCGCGTACCGGGGTGTATGCGGAAAAATCCCTGGTCAAGCGGGCCGCGAAGGAGTTCGCCGACACCGAGGCCATGATTCAGGCCAATGAGAAAATGTTCGGTCCCTACCGCTGGGACCGCTACGATATCTTGGTGATGCCGCCGAGCTTTCCGGTAGGCGGGATGGAGAATCCCCGCTTGTCCTTCATCACGCCTACGGTGATCGCCGGCGACAAGAGCCTGGTGTCGGTGATTGCACACGAATTGGCGCACTCCTGGGCCGGCAATCTGGCCGGCAATGCCACCTGGCGTGATGTGTGGCTGAACGAAGGGTTCACCGATTACATGGAGAGCCGCATCATGACAGCGGTGTATGGCGAGCAGCGCTCCGCCATGGAACAGGTGTTGGCCGTCAAAGATCTGCGCGCCGAGATGGAGCGGCTTCCGCCGGCCGACCAGATCCTGGCCAACGATTTGCGCGATCGCGACCCGGAAGATGTGTTCACGCTGGTGCCTTACGTCAAGGGCCGACTGTTCCTCAATTACCTCGATGCCAAGTTCGGCCGCGAACACTTCGATGCGTTTTTGAAATCCTATTTCGATTATTTCTCATTCAAGAGCGTGACGACCGAGCTGTTCCTGGCCTATTTGCAGGAGCATCTGCTGGACAAATATCCCGGCATCGTCAGCCGCGAACAGGTGAATACCTGGGTCTTCAGTCCGGGCATCCCGGCCGATGCGGTGTTGCCGATGACGACCTTGTTCGAGACGGTGGATCAGGCGCGAACTGCGTGGCTGTCGGGAAAGCTTCCGGCCAAGCAAATCGGGGCCGACTGGAACGTACAGCAATGGCTGTATTTTCTGGAGAATATGCCCTCCACCTTGAGTGCGGCGCAGCTGACCGATCTCGACAAGTCACACGCCTTCACCAAGAGTGAAAACGCGGAAATTGCCTCGAGCTGGTTCAAGTTGGTCATCGTGCATGACTATCAGCCGAGCTATCCGCGCCTCGAGGACTACTTGAAGGAGATCGGCCGCACCAAGTTGATCAAGCCCCTGTACGAAGACTTGATGAACACGGGTTCAGGCCAGACCTTCGCCAAGCGCGTCTTTAAGCAAGCGAAGCTCGGCTACCACCCGGAGACCGTGAGTGCGCTCGAGGCCGTGGTCGAGCCCGACAAGGATAAGGACGACGAGAAAGAGAAGCTCGAGTGACGAGCGAATGGATGAAGGTCATGCTCGATGAGATCGCGCGCAAGAGGCTCGAGGCCGAGCAGGCGCGTGTCGAAGAACAGACCCGCGCGGCTGAAGCTGCGGAGGAACAAACGCCAAGCGCGTCCATAGAACGGTTGTGATAGAGTCCGATGCAGTGCGCTAACGGACCGACATTGTGTGACCCCGAGCAACGTAGGACTTAAGGTCGAGGAAGAACGCGGTCCTGACCAGTCCATCGCGCGTCTCTCCACCGCTCGCACCGCCTTCGTCGGTCGAACGCTCCGCGGTCCGGTCAACCGCTCCATCCTCCTCAAGAACTTCGCCGAATTCCAACATGTGTTCGGCGGCCTGTGGCAGCCAAGTCCTCTAGGCTATGCGGTCGAGCAATTTTTCGACAATGGCGGCCGCGAAGCGCTGGTGGTGCGCGTGGTCAATGGGGCGCGCTCGGCGACGCTGACGTTGAAAGCCGGCTCTGAGGTGCTCAAGCTGCAGGCGGTACGCCCGGGCACGCGCGAGTTTCTGCGCGCCAGTGTCGACTACGACAACATACCGCCGGAGGCCGCAGCGTATTTCAATCTGACCGTACAGCGGGTACGGGCGCAGAACACCGCGCAGGTGGAGGATCAGGAGATTTTCCATCGACTGTCCTTGCTGCCGCTGTCGGAGCGGTTTGTGCCCCAGGTCTTGTCCACTTCGGCCCTGGTGCGTTTGATCGGTGAACTTCCGACGCAGCGTCCGGAGCGGACCTTGGATCCGGCCAGCGGCCTCGCCACCGCCTATGTCACCTCGAATTCCGACGGCGATGATGGTGCGCCGTTGACCGACTACGACTTGATCGGCTCGGGCGTTGAGCACACCGGCCTGTTCGCGCTCAAGGAAGCGGATTTCAATTTCCTCTGCGTACCGCCGCTGTCGCGCGACCAAGATGTTGGCCCGAGCGTGTTGTACGTGGCGGCGCTGTACTGCAAGCAGCGGCGTGCATTGCTGATCGTCGATCCGCCGGCGCAGTGGCACACGGCCGATGACGCCCTGGCCGGAGTGCGTGAGTGGAATTTGTTCAATGAAAATGCGCTGATGTATTTCCCGCGCATTTTGGCGCACGACAAGCTGCGCGGCCACTTCGAGTCTTTCGCTCCCTGTGGCGCGGTCGCTGGCATGTTGGCGCGCCACGATGAGTCCTTCCCGGTCTGGTCGCCGACGGAGCAAGAGGAAGCGGTGCTGCGTGCCGGCTACCGACCGGCGTGCCTGGTGAGCGAAGATCGCCGCGTCAAGCTGGCGGCCCTCGGCATCAATACCATTCAGGCCATGCGCTCCACCGCGCGCATTGGTCTGCGGCCGCGCACGCTGGCCGCGGGACGCACCGGCAACGCGGACTGGCGTTATCTGGGAGCGCGGCGACTGGCACTGTTCATCTTGAACAGCATCGAGCGTGGCACTCGCTGGGTCGCGATGGCGGGCACGCAGGCCGGGGTGGCCGAGGCCGTGGCCGTTCAAGTGCGCGGCTTTCTCGAAGAACTGCATCAGGCGGGCGCGTTCGGCGAGCGCCGCTTGGAAGACGCTTTTTTCGTGATCTGCGATGAGCGGGTCAACGGACTGAGTGGCGCACCCCACGAATTTCAATTCGTGGTGGGATTCGCGGCGGCGCGCGAACACGAATTTCATTGCTTTCGGATCGCGCATTCGGCCGCCGGCGCCAGCATTCAACCGGTCAGCCCGAACCGGCTGAGCTTCGCGCAATACAGCCCAGCGGAACTACAGTGGGTGGACGAGATCGCTAGCCAGCTGCAGCCATAGCAGCCAGGCGCTTCTCGAGTTCGACACTGAGCGAACTGACTTTGGGTGCGGCGGGTGAGGACGGCGCGACGCGCGGAATGCGCGCCAAGTCCACCAGCGCAACGCGCGCGTACTCGTAGCCGGCCTCGATGGCCGAATCGAACGCCTGCCAGTTGAGCAACTCCACATTGGGCAGCGGCGGCTTGAGCAGCACGTCCGCCAGCTGCCGTTGCGCCGCTTCGCTCGAGGCGCTGTTGACCATGCCGGCATGCACCAGGATTTGGAAGATATTCACGCGGCGCTGGCCGAAGCTGCGATCCGCACCGACATCGCAGCCGATCACCATGCCGGGTGCGTGCGCCTGCATCACATCCACCGGTAGATTATTGATGGCGGCGCCGTCCACCAATACACCGTTGGGGTGAAACACCGGCGGCATGATGCCGGGGATGGCGACCGAGGCGCGCAAGGCTTGCGCCACGGACCCGGAGCGGTGTTCGAGCGAGCGCCGGGTGGTGAGATTGGCGCTGACGCAGAAGTAGGGCAGGGGTAAGTCTTCGATGGTGGTGACGCCGTATTCGCGCTCCAACAGCCGCGTGACCTTGCGGCCACGGGTCAGGGCCACGAACGGGAAAGTGTAATCATTGACCGGGTTGCTATCGACGAAGCCGCGCCGATAGCGCTGCCGCATGTCGTCATCGCTCCAACCCATGGCGACACCCGCCGCAAAGATGGCGCCGATGCTGGCACCGCCGACGAAGTCGATCGGCACCCGCGCTTCGCGCAGTGCGCGGATCACACCCAAGTGCGCGAAGCCACGCGCGCCGCCACCCGACAACACCAACCCGACGCCGCGCCGGGTGAGCAGTCGCGCGATGCGGCCGATGTCGGCGGGGCCGGTGACATGATGATGCTGGGCGACCGGAAATTCCTCCTGCCAGGCCAGGGCTGCGCCGGGCTGGATGCTTGATTCGTGCAGCAAGGCGAGTTCCACCCGGCCGCCGCGTGCCACCGCAGTCTCGGCCACGCCGCTCGGCCAGGGCGCGGGTGCGGCCGCCGCCGGGGCCAACAACAAAATCACGTCCGCCTGACGGCAGCACTGGCGAGTCCAGGCCGAGGCGGTGCAATTGGCCACGTAGACCACGAAGTCATGGGTCTCTTCGATGCGATTAAACCAGGCGGCCGTATGGTCGCTGGCGCGCGCATCCCACACGAGCTCCGTGCGGCCGGCGGTGTTGAGTTCGTTGACCAATTGCGAGGCAAATTCGGCGATGTCGACTTCGATGCTGTTCGGGACGATGGCAAATACACGAG
>CAZZWE010000176.1:0-7010 GCA_964657675.1 uncultured Steroidobacteraceae bacterium | reverse complement strand
GAGGAAGGCTGGACCGAAGGGCCAGTGGTTGAGTCGGTTGCGCACCGCTATCTCGATCCGCTGTTTGCTGCGGGTGCTGCGATGCCCGACACATTGGTGCTGGGTTGCACACATTTTCCGGTGTTGGTTGCAGCGATTCGAATGGTCTTGCCCCCGCAGGTGCGCATCGTGGATTCCGCGGTGACCACGGCGGACGCCGTTCGGCGTCAGCTACAGATCAGCCAGGCTGGAGCGGGAACTCTTCTGAGTCGTAAGGGCCTGATGACCTGGTTGGCCACCGA
This sequence comes from uncultured Steroidobacteraceae bacterium, assembly GCA_964657675.1. Classification (GTDB taxonomy): domain Bacteria; phylum Pseudomonadota; class Gammaproteobacteria; order Steroidobacterales; family Steroidobacteraceae; genus Bog-1198. The sequence continues at coordinate 6,729 of CAZZWE010000176.1, read as the reverse complement.
TGGCGCTGAGCGCTTTGCCCGGGTCGGGAGTATTTTTTTGGGAGAAGGATTGCGGCCGGAGTCGGTGGAAATCGTCGATCTGTAAAGTGTTCATGAATATTCGTGCGGCGACATCCCCGAAGCTGCCCACGTGCTCAATAAAATATAGATTGCCGCAATGAGAAGCCGGGTCCGGCGGGACCGTGTCCAAAACGACACCAGTGGCAAGAAGGCCAGGATAACCAGCTCGGCTGCAGCGATTGAAAGCGAGCGGATGTGCCAGAGCAGTAAATCGGCGGCCAGCGCCACGACAAAATACGCGCTCAATGCAATTAACGACCAGCGGCCATCTTGCTCAAAGGATTCCTCCAGGCTCTCGCCCGGAAGCAGTTCAGTGTGTGGTATCACGAGCGCTGCAGCGACGAACAATAGCAAGGTGAGGGAGACGAGCACGAGAAAGTCGACGATCGTCCAAGTCCTAACAAGCGCTGGCAATTCAATGATTGCCCACCAAAACTGGAGCTGCCACATGAAGATGCAGGCCGTCCAAAGAAGCGGCACCCAGTCGAGTTGCGAGCGGGACCTGGATCTAAACATCGCGACCAGGGCGGAGAGCAGCCGAGTAATGCCCAGCCCGAGAATCATCGAGAGGACGACCGTTATCCAGCGAAAAGAATCCGTGTGCACAAGCTAGTCCTGTCGACGAGTGGCGGAGCCTAGCTCAGCGACGCCACAAGGCGCAAATCAGCCGGGCGCGATCAAATAAGGCAGCGGCAACACCAAACCGCTCACCACGGAATCCGTCATCGCATCCGCCTCAGCGCCTCCCTCAAGAGTGAGCACCGCTAAAGCCTCAACGCAGTCACGCGCCACGCTGACGTCAACGATTCGTCCATGCCGTCCATCGCTCAACCGTAATGCCTGGCCGATCTGCCAGTCGCCGCCCGGCAACTGTAAATGGTACATCCGCCGTTTGATGCGCCCGAGATGCTGGGTGCGCGCGATGATCTCTTGGCCGGTGTAGCAACCTTTTGTGAAGCTAATACCGTCGAGCAAATCGAGATTCAACATCTGCGCGACGAAGGTCTCGCTGGTGGACGAATAGATTTGCGGTCGGCCCGCCCGGATGTCGGCAAGTCGCCAATCGTGCTCGACGCGCTCGCTGCGAGTATCGAGAGTGCGCGATGCAGAAAAAGTCTCGGCGGATGCAATGACCCAAAAGCGTTGCTCATGTCCCACCGCAGCCACGCCCACACCGTCGTGCTCGGTATAGCGACCCGGCGCGGCAGGGAGCGGCGCGCCCAATGCACTGAGGGCCTGGCCTCCGTGCACGCCCACCACGATGAGTGAATCGCCCGGTTCATCGATTTTTACCTTGGCCCGCAAGACGAATTTTTTCAGACGCTCCATGGTCGGCGTTAGCAGTTCGCGCGGCATGATGGCCACGATGCCGGTGGAATGGGGCAGGAGATATATGAGGGTCAGCACGCGACCCTGGGGACTGGAATAGGCCGCAAATAGCGCAGACTGTGCTGCCAGGCGGCTGGTGTCATTGGACAGCTGCCCTTGCAAAAAACTGGCGGCATCCGCGCCCGTGAAACGCAGTATTCCGAGGTGCGGCAGCCGACCGGAGGATAAAACTTCAGAACTGGACATGCGCCTATCAGATGGGTGCTCGGATGCCGATGTCAACCCGAAATCGAGTAACTCTTTTCGCTAAATCCACCGAGCGGCATGAGTCAGCGGGGTCATTTTCTGGCAAAATCATGCAGTGACGCCGATTTCCGAAGTTAAGAACGCCGTGGAAGCTCCTGAGCTCACCGAGGCGACGCCGATCGCTCCCGCCGATAAGACGCCCCGCGAAGTGGGTGGCCGTGACGGCCCGGATCCGACACGGTACGGAGATTGGGAATTGAAGGGCCGCTGCATTGATTTCTAATTTGTCGCCGCGCCCCATCCTGTAGGAGCTACCCATGCCTGTACGCGCTCGGCCGTTGTCGCCGCACCTTGAAATTTATCGCTGGCAGATCGGCAATACGCTTTCGATTCTGCATCGTGTCACCGGCGTGGTGTTGGCATTCGGGTTGGTGGCCTTAAGCTACTGGTTCATCTCCATCGCCGGGGGTTCGCAAAATTACGCCACGGCCGCGCGTCTATTCAGCAACCCGTTTGGAATTCTGTTCCTCATCGGATGGAGCTTCGCGTTTTTCTTTCACCTGCTGAACGGCGTGCGGCATCTGTTCTGGGACGCGGGGCGTGGGTTTGAAAAAGCCGAACGTCATGCCAGTGGCTGGTTCGCGGTGGCCGGTTCCATTGTCTTGACCTTGGGTACCTGGCTCTGGGTATGGGGTCACCTGCGATGAGCTTGCGCAGTCCTTTGAGCCGGGTCGAGGGCCTGGGCTCCGCCAAAGACGGCACGGCTCACTGGTGGGCGCAGCGGGTCACCGCGGTCGCATTGATCCCGCTGACGCTGTGGCTGGCGATTTCATTGTTGTCCTTGCCCGGCTTGGATTACGACACCGTTCACCTCTGGCTCTCGGTGCCGGTCACCGGTTTTTTAGCCTCGCTGTTGGTGATCGTGACCGCGTACCACTCGTATCTCGGCACGACCGTGATTGTTGAAGACTATGTGCATTCCACCGGGATGAAGGTGTTGACCTTGACGACTTTGAAGTTCCTGTACGTACTGTGCGGCGGCGCGGGCGTTTTCGCCATTTTGCGCGTGGTGTTGGGATTCGCGCGCTTATGAGCGACTACAAAATGACCGATCACACCTTCGATGTGATCGTGGTGGGTGCCGGCGGTGCGGGTCTTCGCGCCACCTTTGGGTTGGCGGAAGCGGGTTTGTCGACTGCCTGCCTCACCAAGGTGTTTCCGACCCGCAGCCATACGGTCGCGGCGCAAGGCGGAATTTCCGCGGCGCTTGGCAACATGGGCGCCGATGATTGGCGCTGGCATATGTACGACACCGTCAAAGGCTCTGATTGGCTAGGCGATCAGGACGCGATTGAGTTCATGTGCAAGGAAGCGCCGGCGGCGGTCATTGAGCTCGAGCATTACGGCGTGCCGTTTTCGCGCACCGATGACGGCCGCATTTACCAACGCCCCTTCGGCGGCATGACTACCCATTACGGCAACGGCATCGCACAACGGACCTGCGCCGCGGCGGATCGCACCGGGCATGCCATGCTGCATACGCTGTATCAGCAGTCGCTCAAACACGAGGCGACCTTCTTTATAGAATACTTTGCGCTCGATTTGATTATGGAAAATGGCCAGTGCCGGGGCGTGATTGCCCTCGACATGTCGGATGGCACGCTGCACCGTTTCCGCGCACATCAAACCATCCTGGCCACCGGCGGTTATGGCCGGGCTTGGTTCTCTTGCACCTCTGCCCACACCTGTACCGGCGATGGCGGTGGGATGGCCCTAAGGGCGGGCCTGCCGTTGCAGGACATGGAATTCGTCCAGTTCCACCCCACCGGCATCTATGGCGCTGGCTGCCTCATTACGGAGGGCTCGCGCGGGGAGGGCGGTTACTTGACCAATGCCGCCGGTGAGCGGTTTATGGAGCGCTATGCGCCCAATGCCAAGGATTTGGCATCGCGCGACGTGGTGAGCCGCTCAATGACGGTCGAGATTCGCGAAGGCCGCGGCGTGGGCAAACTGAAGGATCACATCCATTTGCATCTGGAGCATTTGGGACCCGCCGTGATCAAGGAGCGTTTACCGGGCATTGCGGAAACGGCGCGGATATTCGCGGGTGTGGACGTCAATAAAGAGCCCATTCCCGTGCTGCCCACGGTTCACTACAACATGGGCGGTATCCCCTGCACGGTGCACGGCGAAGCCGTCACCCGCGTCAACGGCAGCGAAACATTGGTGCCCGGTTTGATGGCGGTGGGCGAGGCGGCTTGCGTGTCGGTGCATGGCGCAAATCGGTTAGGGTCGAATTCCCTGCTGGATCTGGTGGTGTTTGGCCGGGAGGCGGCGCAGCACTGCGCCCGCGTCTTGAAGCCCGGCACCCCGCACCGGGACTTGAAACAAGATTCCGCTACCCCGGCGATCGACCGGCTGGATAAGTTGCGCAACGCCAAAGGTTCGCGTTCCACCGCCGACATCCGCTTGGACATGCAGCGGGTGATGCAAAGCGACGCGGCGGTGTTCCGCACGGCTGAGACGCTGGCCGATGGGCGCCGCAAACTCTCCGAGGTGTTCGCAAGCTTTGCCGATGTGAAGGTGAGCGACCGGTCGCTGATCTGGAATACCGACCTGATCGAGACCTTGGAATTGGACAATCTGCTGGGGCAGGCCGTGGCCACCATGCACTCGGCCGAGAACCGCCTTGAAAGCCGCGGTGCCCAGGCGCGGGAAGATTTTCCGAACCGCGATGATCAGAATTGGATGAAACACACCCTGTGTTGGGTCGAGCCGTCAGGCAGTACGCATTTCGACTACCGGCCGGTGCATCTGAATACCTTGACCGACGAAGTAGAATCGATTCCGCCCAAAGCGCGGACCTATTGAGGAGCAGCGATGGCCGAGTTTTCCCTGCCGCCAAATTCTAAGATCCGCAAGGACGGCCACGTTTACAAGGCGCCTGCCGGGGCCACCAACGTGCGGGTGTTCAAAATCTATCGCTTCAATCCGGATGCGAATGAAAATCCGCGCATCGACACCTATGAGCTGGACATGGACGCCTGCGGTCCGATGGTGCTCGACGCGCTGATCAAGATCAAAAACGAGGTCGATTCGACGTTGAGTTTTCGCAGGTCCTGCCGCGAGGGGATTTGCGGCTCCTGCGCCATGAACATCGACGGCAAGAATGGCCTGGCGTGCATCAGCGCCTGCGCCGATGTGAAAAGCGACATCAAGATCTATCCGCTGCCGCATATGCCGGTGATCAAGGATCTGGTGCCCGACCTCACTAACTTTTACGCCCAGTACGCCTCCATCAAGCCCTGGCTGCAGACCCGCACACCGCCCCCGCCGGATGGCGAACGGCTGCAATCGAAGGAAGACCAGGAAAAAGTGGACCGCCCCTCCGCTTGCATCCTGTGCGCCTGTTGTTCCACCAGCTGCCCGAGCTATTGGTGGAACAGCGACCGTTACTTAGGGCCGGCGGCGTTGCTGGCCGCCTACCGCTGGATTGTGGACAGCCGCGATGAGGCGGTGGGCGAGCGCTTGGATCACCTCGAGGATCCGTTCCGGCTGTACCGCTGCCACACCATCATGAACTGCACCGAAGCATGCCCCAAGGATTTGAATCCGGCCAAGGCCATCGCCGAGATCAAGCAGCTCATGGCCCATCGACGCCATTGATGATGTCGGCGCCGCTGCAATCCGGCCAACTGCGCTGGCGCTGCCGGCGCGGCATGAAGGAACTCGACATTTTGTTGGAACGCTACCTCGCGCGGCGCTGGGATAACGCACCTGCGGCGGAACGAGCAGCCTTTGAAGGCTTGCTGGACGCCCAAGATCCGGTGATCTACGCCTATTGTCTGGGTTCCACCGCGCCGCCGGCCCATCTCTCGGCACTGATCGAACGAATCACGGCCCATGGCGACGAGCGATAACGCGACCTTGCGCCACTGTTAGAATCCGCCTGTGTGCGCAACATCACGTTTAATCCTCCCGTCGAGGGAAATGTCGAACTTTTCCCTGCTCAGTCGGTCTATCGCGACAGGCTGGCTCATATGCCTGCCGGTTTGGGATCACTGATGAGTGTTGATGACAGTGATCTGAAACTGGTGGAGCGGGTTCAGCGCGGCGAAAGGGCGGCGTTTGATTTACTGGTCCTGCGTTACCAGCACAAGGTGCTGAAGCTGATCATGCGATATGTGCACGATGCAACTGAAGCCGAAGATATCGCCCAGGAGGCCTTCGTCAAGGCGTACCGCGCTTTGCACTCGTTTCGCGGCGACAGCGCTTTTTATACCTGGCTTTACAGAATAGCGATCAACACGGCCAAGAATGCGCTGGTGGCGACCAAGCGAAGGCCGATGGATTACGACTTGGACTTGCAAGACCCGGAACAATACGATCTGCATGCACGGCTGGCGGAGTCGGAAACGCCCGAAGGCTTGCTGCTGACCGAAGAGATTCGCAACACGGTAAATCACGCCATCGAGAATTTACCGGAGGATCTGCGCACCGCCATTGTGTTGCGCGAGTTGGAAGGATTGAGCTACGAAGACATCGCGCAGACCATGGACTGCCCGGTAGGTACGGTACGCTCTAGAATCTTCCGAGCGCGCGAAGCGATTGACAAGAAGTTACGACCCATTTTTGATGGCGGCTTGGGCCGGCCCGAGGACACATGAGCGAACAAATTCGTGAACAGGTTTCGGCATTTCTGGACGGAGAGTTGCCGAACTCGGAAACCGAACTGCTTTTGAAGCGGCTGGCACGCGACGCCGAGCTGCGCGAGAGCTTTGGCCGGTATGCATTGATCGGCGAGGCGCTGCGCGGTGCCAGCCCGGCCTTGTTGACCAAGGGCTTTGCCTCGCGGGTCAACTTAGCCATCGACGGCGAACCCTTGCCGGTTATGGCCCAACCGCAAAATTCCCGCGCACCCCGCTGGTGGCGCCCCTTGGCGGGCGTCGGCGTTGCGGCGGGCGTAGCCGCGGTCGCCATCGTGGCCCTGCAGCAGCGCGCCATCGCGCCGAGCGTGGCCCATTTGTCACCCGCGGCCACCATTAAAGTTGCGCCCGGGATGCCGGTCGCCGATGCTCCGGCCGCCGCGAAAGA
>CAZZWE010000175.1:0-7056 GCA_964657675.1 uncultured Steroidobacteraceae bacterium | reverse complement strand
CGGCAAGCACCTGCTCGAATTCCACCGCAGCCTGCCCGGGGTGATTGGTTTCAGAGTAAGCGACGGCCAGATTGCGGGTCACGTCGGCCTGCAAAGGGCTTTGCGGAAAATTCTTGCGAAAGCCTTCCAGCACGACAATGGCGCGATCCCACTGCTTCTGCGTGATCAACAACGCTGCCGCATCGAAATCGGCATTGGCACGCACCTTTGAGCTCGGCGCCAAGGCTGAGACGCGCAAGAAATCATCGACCGCCGCCGCACTGTCGCCGGACTTACTTTTTTGCTCGCCCTGCTTGTAAATCGAGGCGGCCAACCGCTCGACGATGGCGGAACGCTCAGGATCGTTGGGAGGCATCAGCGACTGCGCGTGGGCGTAGGCCACTTCAGCCTTGTCGAAGGCGCCCTGATCAAAGTTGGAATTGCCGATGACAGTCCACGCGATGCGCTGCTTGGCGGCATCAACCGGCGGCTGCTTGGCCAGCAGCGCTTCGGCCGCCGCGGAGGCACGCAGGAAATCTTTCGCCGCGTACAGTTCAGTCGCCGCCCGCGTCAACACTTGCGCCGACTCCGGGTGATCGGGGAAGGTCTGCGCAAATTTGAGCGAACTGTCCAGACTCTTGGCATGCAGCGCAGCCTTGGGCTCGCCCGACCGGGTTTCCTCTTGTTTGCCGTAGGCCACCACGGCGGCATAACCGGCGGCAGCCGCCTTATCATTGGTGCCGTAGTGATAGGCGGTACTCTCGTACTCGTGCGCGGCGTCTAAGTACTGTTTACTTTCGAACAAGGTGTCGGCCAGCAAATAGTTGGTAGCGGCGGAATCCGTCTCATCGGGAAACGAGGTCAGATAGCTGCGGTACCACTTGGCCGCTTCCTGATAATCCGCGATGTCCTTGGTGCGCTGCGCCTGAGCGTGATAGTACTGCGCCACATCCTTCAGATTGGTTTTGAGTACCTCGACCACCTTGGGCTCGCCCTGCGGCGTACGGCCCTGCCAATACGCGGTGCCGAAGCTGTAGTTTTCGACAAATTCTTTCTTGCCCTGCAAGACCAGTTGCGGGAAACCGCCCTTCTGATAAGCCTCGATCGCCTGCATTTCGAGCAGCGGCGATTTTTCATTGTTGCGATCCAGCGCGACGAAGGCGCGATAACTGTCCGCAGCGTCCGTGTAGCGTTCCTTTTCCATGTACAAGTCACCCAGCCGCGCGTACATCAGGTAAAAGTACGGCCTTTGCTTGCGATGCTTCACGAAATCCGCAATGGACTTCGGCCCCTCCAAATAAGAGAAGGTGATCGACATGACTCGCAAGGTGTCTTCCACCAACTCTTGGTTGGGCCGGCTCAAGGATTCGATTTCAACCAGCGCATTCGGATTTTTCTTCGAGACCAGCACCGAGTCGAGCACGCCGGCGAAGGACTCGAGGCTCTTTTCATTTTCGCCTTGCTTGAACAAGGACCAGCCATGCTTATAAAGACTCTGATTGTAGAATGACGATGACGGCCCGATCTTGACCACGGTCTCGTAGGCGGCCTGCGCTTTGGGATAAGCCTTTTCGGAGAATAAAATTTCGCCGCGGCGAAACTGGGCTTCGTCGATGTAGCGACTGTTGGGGTATTGTGCGACCAGTTGATCCAACGACACCAAGGCCTTGTCCGGCTGAGCATTCAATTCATAGGCGCGCGCCAATTGGTATAGCACGGCATCGTTGCGCTCATATTTCGGATAAGCTTTGAGCAGCGCCGTGTACAGGTGAATGGCCTCGGTGGCACGCAGCCCCTCATTGGTCTCCAGTTCACGCTCGATACGTTCGGATTCGGAGCTTTCCAAATTCAAGTCGCCCAGGCGCCGCAAAGCCTCGGAGCGCAGCGCGGCGTCGCCCGCGTTCAAGTCCAAGAAACGCTTGTAGCTTGCCATGGCCTTGGCCGAATCGACGTTCTTCGGCGGATCGGTACTCACATCCACCGGCTGGCTGTCGAGATCCTTGATGGTGGCGGGCTTTTTATCCGCCGCCGCGGCGGACTGGGCCAGCCCCATGGCCAGCACTACGCACACGGCCAAGCGATTGCGGGCAGCCGTCATGGCTGCTCCTTGGGCGGCGCGGCCGGCGCAGGTGTCGGCGGATTCGCCGCGCGATCGTAGATGGCGGCCAATTCGTAGCGCGCCTGAATCTCATAAGTGTCGATACGTTGTTTCTGGCCTTGCAGTTCACGGATCGCCAGTTCCTGCAGGAAATGATTCTGCTTCTCCGATGCATCGGCCAGTCGCAGCTGCATATCATCGATGCGTCCGCGAAGCGCAGCCACCCGCGAGCCGTAATCGCCCGTGCTCGCCGGAACGCCCACGCGAGCCTGGCGCACCGCCAATGCGCGCTTTTGAGTATCTTTGAGTGAGGCTTCCAGTTCTTTGACCGAGCGGCGCTCGTTCCAGAGCCGTGCTTTGAAGCTCTCGGACAGCCGCCAGTACATGACGCCTTTCATCAACCGATGCTTCTCGCGCATCTCCGCCAGATCCGGATCGTCCGGGTGCGCGGCCAAATAATCTTCAATGCGCTTCAAGCGAGCCCAGGTCGCCTGCTCCTCCGGCGTACCGAGCGCCGCCACGTCGCTCGACTTCTCGATCTCGTTGATGCGCGACTCGAAGTCGACACGCTTCTGCGTCAAGGCATCAAGATCCGTGGCCGCCAATACCGCATCGGCTTTCGGCACACGCAGGTTGTAGGCCGCTTGACGGGTGTCCAACATATCGTCGTACGCGGATGTATCTTCGCGCCAGGCATCGAGGTTGCGGCTCATGAAATTGAGCTCGCGATAATTCTTCAAGCCTTCCTGAAATTCATTGGTGGCCAGCAGACTATAGAGATAGCGCGACTCAGGCGCATCGGGCACCGTCTCCAATTGCCAGTACCAGGTCAGGGTGTCTTTCTTATCGTCGTTCAACAACCGGTCCAGCAGCTTGCCCTGGCGGATCTCTTCGATCGATTGGTCGATTTTCAGCAATTCGCCATCGAACGATTCGATCGCAGTGTTGTAAAACTCCGCCGCCTGACCCGTGGCGCCCAGCTGAACATAGGCGTAGGGAACCGTCAAAAAGGATTCTTGCACAGCCGAATCCAGCAGGCTGCGGTGCCGCAGCGCCAGCCATGGCACCAACGCGCGCTTGAACTCGCCCAATCCGGCATCCGCCCAACCGACGCCGAGCAGCGCCTTGCTGGAATACGGCCCCTCGAGGCGAACGCGTTGCAATACCGGACGGGCGTCTGCCGGACGCTGCGCCTGCAAATAGGCGAAGCCAAGCGCAAGGTTGGCTTTGTCCTTGAGGGCCAGCAGCTCTTCGCTGTGGGTTTCCATGGTGCCGACGCGGTCTAAATAACTCACCGCTTCCGGCAGCCGGCCGCGGCGTACCAGCGCCACCCCGAGGTTGAATTGCGCGTAGGCGGTCCAATCCGGTGTGCCTTTCCAATTGCTGAGCGCAACAATGGCATCATCGTAGCGGCCCTGACGCATCATCAATTGCGCCAACAACATGTAGCGCTCCGCATTGATGCGCTGATCCATCTTGTCTGAAACCTGGCGCAGGGCCTTCTCAGATTCCTCGAGATAACCGCGCTGATACCACACCTTGCCCAAATAGAACCAGGCGCGGTTGCGCACCAGTTCCGAGGTGTTTTTATTCAGCAGTTCCTGAAAAATGCGGCCGGCTTCGACATGTTCGCCTAAGGACAGGTACAGGCCGCCCAACAGCAGCTCCGCTTCATCCTGGGTATGGGGAATGCGATCCAGTTGCCGGGCGGCCAAGAGCCGCGTGATGGAGTCAAAGTAGTCATCCTGGAAGAAATAAAACAGCACGTCGCCGTAGGCCAGATCCTCCACCGGATGCGGCGCCAAGCCGTTCGGATCAGGCTTGACGTTTTTCGCGTGGGCGAGCCACGGCAACGCCGCTAGCAAGCCGCCGAGCACGAGCGGAGCGAATCTGTTAGTCACGCGCTGCACGCATCATTCCCAGTCTTTGATCATGAACTCTGGTTGATGCTTCGGTACTCGGTCCGTGATCTTGAGTTCCAGATACTTGGCGCCCACGCCTTTGTCAAAGTTGATGGTGGCACCGCGTTTGTAGTCGCGATCCACCGGACCCTTACCCGAAAAGAACGCCACCAATTCGTGCTTACCCACTTTCAGATTGCCCAGGTAAATCTGCTGAACGCCACCCTTGAGCAATGCCTGCGCCTCGCGCGCGGTATACAGATAGTTTTTGACTTCTTTGTTATCGATCTTGACCGTAACCGAATCGAGGGCGAAGAAAGCGCCCACATCCATCGACACATACAACGCCACTTGAGTATTGGCAGGAAACAGGAGTTCTTCCTGCAACACGAACAGATCTTTGTTCAGATCGATCACATCTTTCTTAAGGCCTTGCACCTCTTGATCCAAAGTCTTCAGTTCCGGGGGAGGCGCGTCGGGGGTAGGCGACGGCGCGGCCGGTTCCACGGCGGCCGCAGGCGCCGGTGCCGGCTCGGGCGACGCCGGGGTCTGCGCCAAGGCTGCGGACAACAATGCCGCGCTCACGAAAATGACTAAAAAGGAACTCTTGAAATTCATATCGGAACCTGTCGTTACTCGCGCAGCAATTCGCGGATTTGATCGAGATAAGCACGCTCATCGCCGCGCTTGAAGCCCACTGATGAGTACCGAATGACGCCGGCACGGTCTACCAACACGGTCATCGGCATTTTTTGCAATTGGTAATCTTGGCCGATGGTCGAGCCGGCATCGAAAAGTATCGGATAGGAGACCGACATCGCGGCGGCAAACTCACGTGCGCGCCGCACATCATCGTCCACGGACACACCCAGCACCACCAAACCCGCGCGCTGATAGGTCGTATTGATGCGATCCAACGCCGGCATCAACAAACGAGTATCGCCTGCCCATCGCGCCCAGAAATTGACCAACACCACCTGGCCACGAAATTCAGACAGCCGCAGATTCCTACCGTCCAATCCTTTCAGAACGAAATCGGGCGCCTCTTTGCCGACGATAGTCGCAGTCGCCGCCGGCGAAGCCGCGGCGAACAATGCGCCCAAGATCAGGCTTCCGGCAAGCAGTACTCTACGCATGCAACCGGAGCCTCACCGCGGCGAGCTAATTACATTATCAATCACGCTGGTAACCCCGCTGTCCTAGGAAGGCCCGTAGACCGGAAGCTTTGCGCCCTCGCTTTTCAGCGAGTTTGCCCTTATCAGACCTTATGCAAAATCGCACAATGCGAGCCGCAGTGTCAACGCAGCGGGCTTGCGTTCACTCGATTTCTATATGACTTGGCGCACATTCGTGAAAGTTCGCAATCCTAAATGAATGTCTCTGGATTGAGACATGCATATGCGCGCGAAAGGAGAAGCGGGTTCGGCCGTTGAGCCGAACCCGCCAAGCAAAACACTTACGAGGGGACAGTGCCGTTGGCGGTTAATCCGGCCAGCGGCTGGAAGGCGATCAATGGTTCAAGAGCCGAACCTGACCCTAAGTTGTTATTGAGATTGGGCGCGGGAAACAGCGTCGGCCATTGGTTGATCGCGTTGGCACTGTGCAGCGCCATATAATTGAGTACCACCATCTGGACCAAGTTCGGCACGTTGTTGCCGGCCGGGCTTCCGGTGGTGTTCAGCGAGCCGTCCGGATTGAAGTTGCCAATCTGCAGACTCATCTCGGGATTGGCTTGCGCCGGCACCGGCTTGCCGGCCGGGTTGAAAACCAGGAAGTACGTTGCTGCGACGCTTTGATTGTCGCCAGTCCATACGCCCTTGCCGCGGCCGCCCACGGAGTTATCGATCATGCCGCTGCTGGCCAGGGAGCCATCGCTGAACACATAGATCATGACCGGCTTGTTCACGCGAGCCGCGTACTCCAAGCAGGCGCCGATGCAGTTGCCCAGGTTCAAATCGCGGGCTTCGCCCGTGGCGCGATCGCCGGTGTGATAGTCGAAGCCGCCCATTTCGATGGTACCGGCGGCGGCGTTGCCGTCGATGACCAGCTTCATCACCGCTGCGGTTTTCTGATAATCCGAATTCGCGCTGTATTCGGCCTGGGTGAAAATGCCCGAGGGTCCCACGATGTTCGTATCGACGTCAGGATTCACGGCCGAGGGGCTGTTGTACTTGTCGACGATGTACGCCGCCTTGGTGTAACCGCAGGCCTGAATGCCATTAGGGCCGATGGCGGTGGTGTTCAACGACGCATTCGACGGATAGGCAGTGACGACGCCATATTTGGCATCGCTGATGCGCTTCATGGACTCGAGCACATTGGTGACGTCGGCCGGCAAAGGCAGCAGCGTGCTCAACTGCCCCGTGCTGACCAGGCCTTTGCTGTCTTGCGAACTCGATACCTTGGTGGGCATCGCCGCGGAGATCACCATCGTGGGCGGCGACATCGAATTGCCGCCGGACATGGAGCTTTCCGATCCGATCAGATCAAGCAACCCGCCGCGAGCGCCGAATTGATACACGCCATACATCGGGTTGTGCGGATTGGTGTTGGTGTCGTTTTGCGACAGCGCCGGGATCACCGTGCCGTTGGTGCCCGCCATCGCCTTGGCGCTGGCACGCAGCTTCATGCCGCGCAAGTGTGCACTGTCGGCGTGAAAACGCAGGCCGAAGCTGGCATCGACGTTGCTGCCGGTGCTGCTCGAATTTGGCACCATGGAACCGGGTAATCCGAGCTTGCTGTAACCAGCCACGCTCAGGAAGTCCAGCTGACCTTTCGGTCCACCCACCAACACATTGGAGCCGGCAATGTTGCCGCCGCCCGCGAGGTCGAAGCAGATGAAGGGAATCTTCCCCGCTCCGGTCGTGATGTTGCAGTTGGTGACCGCTTGTTGAATATCCGGCGCCAAGGAAGCCTTGGCTGCTTTTGGATATAACAGCATCCCAGCCAGCGAGGGTCCCACGACCGTGGCAGCCCCGGTCATGAAACTCTGCGCGACGAATTCTCGGCGAGTACGCGGCCGGGAGTGATCCTGATGGCGAAGGGGCTCATTCAAACCCAGTCCCTTTGTCTTCTTGC
>CAZZWE010000174.1:0-7139 GCA_964657675.1 uncultured Steroidobacteraceae bacterium | reverse complement strand
GCCGCCTTGGAAGTGATCACCGGCGCGAACGGCGCCCAGCACGTCGAGGTCTGCACCTCACTCGCCATGACCCATGGACTGCAAGGATCGGTGGGCTCGGACTTCCATGATCCACAGCATGTTTGGAATCCTCTCGGCCGCTCCCTTAAGCTACCCGATTGCGTCACACCCATTTGGCGCAGCTACGGTCTATAAAGTGAGCGACGAAGAAACTAACGTCAATCGGGATTTGTTCAAGAACATCGAGCGTCTGCGCCAGCTACGCATCGAGCACCGCGATCTCGACGACGTCATCTCCCGCCTGATCATGGACTTCAAGGTCGATGAGCTGCAGATCAAACGCCTAAAGCGCCGCAAGCTGATGCTGAAAGATCAGATCGCGCGCCTCGAGAGCCAGTTGATTCCGGACCTGAACGCATGAACGACCTGGTGCTGCGCATCGAGGCGTTCTTCGACATCTTGGCCACGCGCAGCGTTCTCTCGGAACTCGCGCTGATTGCCCTTACCCTGGTGGCCGGAGGAGCGCTCGGCATGGCCTTGCGCCGCCGCGCCAGCAGCCGTCAGTACCGAACGCAGATCTCCCTGACCTGGGATTATTTCATCTCCCAAGCGACCTTGGTGGTGCTGCCCTATGTCATCGAGCTGGTGCTGCTGCTGGTGGCGCGCAGCGCGCTCGAAGCCGTGCGCTTGGATGTCGCGCTGCTCGACGGCGCGATTCGCTTGGTGGGCGCCTACATCATCGTGCGCTCCGGCGTGCTGCTGTTCGCCGCGAGCTTGGGCGCCAAATCCTGGATCTCGAATTGGGAAGGCCGCGTCGCCTTGGCGATCTGGCTATCCATCGCGGCCGAATACTTGGGCTGGCTCGATCCCATCATTGCCACGCTCGACAGCTGGGGCGTTGCCGCCGGCAAGAGCCGCATCACCGTCTGGTCGGTGCTCAAGCTGCTGTTCATTCTCACCGGCTTCATGCTGGTGGCTGCATGGATCAGCCGTTGGGTCGAGCGGCGCCTGAAAAAACTCAGCGGCGTCGCCCCCTCGACCCGCATCGGCATCGCCAAGTTCGCCAACGCTTTCCTGATCGCGCTCAGCATTTTGATGGGCCTGAACGCCGCCGGCGTCGATCTCACGGCCCTTACCGTGTTGACCGGCGCGGTCGGCCTCGGGCTTGGGTTCGGCCTGCAATCCATCGCCGCCAATTTTGTCAGCGGCTTCGTGTTGCTGATGGACCGCTCCATCAAGCCGGGCGATGTGATCAGCTTGTCAGGCCAGACCGGCACCAGCACCGAGAATTTCGGCTGGGTGCAGGAATTGCGCGGCCGCTATGTGGTGGTGCGCGACCGCGACGGCGTGGAAATGCTGGTGCCCAATCAGCAGCTGATTTCCAATGCGGTCATCAACTGGAGCTACACCGATCCGCGCATTCGCCTGAAACTGCCGATTCGCATCTCCTACCGCGACGACCCGGAGCTGGCACTGCAAGTGTTGCTCACCGCCTGCGAGAATCAGGCTCGCGTCTTGCGCGAGCCGCCGCCGGTGTCGCGCCTCATGCATTTCAGCGACAGCGGCATCGAATTGGAATTGCGCTTCTGGATCTCCGATCCCCAGGAAGGCGTCAATAACGTGCGCTCCGAGGTGAACCGCGCCATCTGGCGGCTGTTCAAGATCCACAAACTCACCATGCCGGTGGCCCAGCGCGAGATCTTGATGCACTCCGCGCCGCCGGAACTCGACTAGAAGTCCGCCCGTGCCGCTCGAGATCACGCCGCACATCGTCATCGGTGATGATGAGTTGGAATGGAAGTTCATCCGCGCCTCCGGCCCCGGCGGACAGAACGTCAACAAAGTCTCCAGCGCCGTGCAGCTGCGCTTCCTGCTGCCCTTCAACACCAGCCTGCCCGTGGCCGTGCGCAACCGCCTGCGCGCCATGGGCGGTCAGAAGCTCAACGACGATGGCACCATCCTGATCAGCGCACGCAGCGAACGCAGTCAGGAACAGAACCGGCGTGATGCGCTCGACCGCCTGGCGCAAATGATTCAATCCGCCATGGTGGAGCCGAAGATCCGCAAAAAAACCCGCCCCACCAAAGCGTCGAAGGAACGCCGCATCGACGGAAAGAAGCGCCGCAGCAGTACCAAGTCCGGCCGCGGCAAGCAAGGCTGGGATTAACGTGAAGCTCGAGCAGGTGCGCCGCATTGCCCTGTCGCTGCCCGCGGTGACGGAGGAACCGCACTTTCATTCCACCTCGTTTCGCATCGGCGGCAAGATCTTCGCCACCGCCCCGCCCGACGGCCACCACTTGCACGTGTTCATCGATGAAGAGCAACGGCAGTTGGCGCTGGTGCTCGATCCGGAGCCGCTCGAGATACTCACCTGGGGTAAAAAAGTCGTGGGCCTGCGCGTCATCTTGGCGAAGGCCAAGGAGCCGCTGATCAGAAAATTGCTGTTGCAATCCTGGGAGCGCCGGGCGCCCAAGCCGCGGGCACCCAAGGCCGGCAAGCCCAAGCCTACTGCCCCAAAGTAACCTGCAGAATGCTGTGCCGGATCTGCTCTGACAGCACCACCTGCGCATCCGCGGCCACACCCAGCAGCGGCTCGCCGAACAACAACTTCTTGTCCGGGGAAATCTGAATCACCTGGCGCTTGCGCAACAGCTCGAAGAAATTCCGGAACAGGCTTTTGTCGAAGAATTCAGGCGAGTTCAGCCCATACAGCACCGACATGCGCTGCGCCATCAGGTGACAGCGCTCTTCCAGGGCTTCCTGGGTGATCACATCACTGCCCGCCTGCAGCAGCAGGGCAATGGCCAGGTAGTAGCGCTCCAAGGTTTGAATGGTGGCCTGCGCCAACACGGACAGCCGGATGGCCTCGAGCGAGGTCGGTGGTGGACGCTGCCACTCGCTGCGATCCGCATTGCTCTGCAACAGATTCAAGCGCACGAAAGTATCGAGCAACGAGTCGGCGACCGCGCTGACCGCCGACTCATCCCAGCGCAGAAACAACTCCGCCGCAATGTAGGGATACACCCGCCATACCAGGCGCTGAATGTCTTCGGTGCGCATGCGCGCGTTGCTGATGAAGGCGCAGGCGAGCAGCGAGGGCATCGCGAACAGATGCAGGATGTTGTTGCGGTAGTACGTGGCGAGCACCGCGTTCTCGGTGTTCATGCGCATGATGTCGCCGAGCGGATGTTTCTGCCGCTCCAGCAGCCCCATCGATTCCGCATACGCAACCATCTGCGCGCCGCTCTCCTGCGTCACCGTCACCATGGGCGAGTACGGGGCATCCCGCAGCAGCTGCTGATACAGCTCGACCTGCCGTACCAGATCCAGTTCCGCCAACGCCTGGCGCGGCGTCGCCAGCATGGCCATGGCCACCAGATTGATGGGTGTGACCGCCGCCGCGGCATTGATTTCGGTGTTGATGCGGATCGCAAGATCAGCGACCGCCTCTCCGACCCAGCCCCCGCGCCCGCCGCCCTCCCCATCGCGGTCGGAGCGCCACTGCGGATTGTGTTTGCTCAGCAGTTCGTCGAGCACGATGGGTTCGCCCAGGTTCACATGCACCTTGCCGAACTTGCTGCGCAACACCTGCACCAAGGTGCGCAGCAGCACGAAGATGCTTTCTTTCTCCTTCGGCCGCCCCGACAGCTCGCCGATGTAGGTGCGGCCCTCGACGATGCGCTCGTAGCCGAAATACACCGGCATGAATACCACCGGGCGCTGCGCATGGCTCAAATAGCTGCGCAGCGTCATGGATAGCATTCCGGTGCGCGGTGAGAGCAATCGACCGGTGCGGCTGCGGCCGCCTTCGATGAAATATTCCAGCGGATGGCCGCGCGCCATCATGAAACCCAAATACTTGGTAAACACCACCGGGTACAGCGCATCGCCTTTGAAACTGCGCCTCAAGAAAAACGCGCCGCCTTTGCGCAGGAAACGCCCGATCACGGGCATGTTGAGGTTGATGCCGGCGGCCACGTGCGGCACGGCGAAGCCTTTGCGGTAAATGATGTACGACAGCAGCAGATAATCCATGTGGCTGCGATGGCAAGGTACATAGATGATTTCCGCCCCATCGCCCACGCCGCTCAAATTTTCGACGTGCTCGAATTCCACGCCGTCATACAGCGAGTTCCACAACCGGCCGAGCAATATCGACATGAAGGTGACGAAGGCCTGTGAATAATTGGCGGCGATTTCCACCGCGTACTTGCGCGCCTGCAACAGCGCGGCACGCCGCGACAGCTTGCGGCGCTGCATTTCGCTGCGCGCCGCCTGGCGCACCGACTGCGTTTTCAGGATTTGATTCACCATGGTGCGCCGATGCGACAAGTCGGGCCCAATGGTCGAGGTGCGCTGCGCCCGCAGCAGCGTGCGCAGGGTTCGAAGGGTGCGGCGCACGGCGCGCTGCGCGCTGCTTGTGTCCTGCATGATCTCACGCAGGCTCACCGGTTCGCCGAAGGACACCAAGGTGTTACGGCCGTTGAATATGATGTTCAGCAGCTTGCGAAAGCGCCCGACGATCACCCAATCTTCGGAAAACCACAGGCGCCACCAACTCACTTCTTTCTGCGGCGAGCGGCCCCAGAAAACCGCCACCGGCACCAGGTCCACATCGAAATCGGCATGCTCCGCGGCCGCGGCTACCAGCTGCGACAGATAACGCGGCGCGCGTTCCGCATTGCCTTTGCGAAACCAGCTGGGGCGATCCACCAACTCGAAGTACGCGCGCTCGGCACGGCGCCCGCCGATCAACAGACGGCGCTCGGGCCGCGGCAAATTGTGCTCGGCGCAGACCGAGTTCAACAGTGACAGATCGGCACGGCTTTCATGGTCCAGCACGTAGCACACCGGACGGGAACTCGCCGTGATGGTTGCCGCGGCATCGTCGGGCTTGAGCGTCACGCGCACCCAGCGTCCAATCAATCCCTCGAAAGGATTCATTCGCTCGTGACTTTGTAAACGGCCGAGACGTGAAGCTTAGTTATCGCCGCGCTCTTGGTTGTCAACGGCTTTGCGATTTCTCTCAGCGCTTTCATCGATGGTCTTCTGCACATCTCGAGCGTGATCGAGTTGAGAGGTCATGGGATCGAACACGGTTTTTGTCTTCGGCGGCGGCGGTTCCGGCGCTGAACAACTTGCAATGAACAAAACCGCCAGCGCCATTGTCACACATTTAACAGTAGCCATCTGCACCCCCGGAAATGCCGGCCATTGAGGATCGTGAGTGTACAATCGAATCGCTCTTAAACCCACTCGGAGTTCCGGCATGCGCCGCATCGCGTTCCTACTGCTCACCGTCGCGGGCATCCATACGGCATCGGCCGCCGTCGATATCGAAGCCGCTGCTCAGATCTATCAAGATACCGCGATGCGCGAACAGGTTCGTGCGTCTTTGGGCTCGATGCCCGCGCACATTCGCAAGCTGTTCGAAGGCAACACCTCCTCGCCGCTCACCGATGATCAGTTGGCCGCGGTGGCTGCAGCCGCCAAGCACGGCTTTCGCATTTCCGTATTCGAAACCCCGGCGCTCACGGCGCTCGCCGCCAACCTCGATCCGCTCACCGTGAAGAAAAGCGACGCGTTTTTCTTGAGCGATGTCGGCAAACGCATGGTGGCGGCGGATGTGGCACTCGCCACGCTCGAAGAGTCGCAGATCGACAAAGTCATGAACGGCGAAATTACCGCGCCGACCACGCCTGAGCGTGACGTCTTGTTCGAAAAAATCGAGCGCGCTGAGCGCTCCACCGAATCCACCGTCGATATTTTCTTGAACATGGGTTCCTCGGTGGCACTCGGAACCGCCTTGGGATCCGGCATGGATCCCGGTCCCATCCAAGACCGCGCCCGTAAGTCGGGCGATGCCAGCCGCGCCTCGTTGGAACAGGACATGCACAAACCACTGCTGCGCTATCTCGCGTATGGCTACCGCAATCTGAGCGATGCCGATCTGAAGCAAATTCTCGCCTTCCTGCAGTCAAGCACCGGCAAGCATTTTGTCGCCGCCAACATCGCTTCCATGGGCGCGGGCTTCGACGCCATGGGCAAGCGCTGCGGCGAGCAGTTGGGTGAGAGCTTCCGCGAGTTGGCTCAGGCGCAACTCGCCACCGAACGCGCCGCGGACCCTACCGCGCCGCGTTGATCACTTAGCGAGCGACAGCAGGAACTCGCGCAGCAGCCGGCAGAGGGTTTCGATCTGATCTTCCAGCCGGTGATCTGAATCGACGACGTGCAGGGCCGCTCGGTGTTCCTGCGCCCAACGGATGCTGCCTTGAACGTTGACGATGTCATCGCGCCAGCCATGCACGACGACCGTGGGCATGGGCACATTCTGGGGCGTGTACTGCTCGAAGCCCGGCATGTAGAAGGCCGGCGCCATCAGGAACACGCCCCGAGCCCGGACTTGGGCGGCCGCCGCCGCAGCCACATGGCCCCCCATGCTCGAGCCCACCAACACCACGGGTTCCGGCAATTGCGAGGCGACCGCAATCAATTTAGCCACCCGTGCGGCGGGGTCGTCCATGCCGCGGTAATCGACCGATTCGACCTCGAAGCCCAGTTCGCGCACGACCTGGGCCATGGCGGTGATTTTCGAGCCCCAAGGCCCGCTTTCCTTGCCGTGTGAAAACACCACGGTTCTGAATGATAGGCTCAAGAAAAACCCCTCCCCGGCCGCTACAAACGCATGGCATTGGATGACGAACAAGCGGGCGCCACGCAGGAGATGTGCCGCACCGCCGATTGGCTGCGCGACTGTCCCGACCTGGCCGGCGTCGATTCAGCCACCTTGGACGCGCTCACCGCGGGTTCAGTGCACTTCTCCTTGCCAGCCGGCTCGCTGCTGTTCGAAGCAGGCTCCGACTCCGACGGAGTATATCTGGTCGCCAGTGGCCGGTTGGGCATACAGACGCCCCGGGCGAACGCACCGGGCATGACCACGCTGACTGCCGAAGTCGAACACGGCGAGCTGGTGGGCGAGGCCGGGTGGCTGCTCAAGCAGCCGCGCAGCGCCACGGTGGTGGCCCTGCGCGACTGCGAGCTGCTGTTCATCGGCCATGAGCTGATGGACCGTGTGAGCGCGCAGTCCACGCAATTTTCTTTGGCGTTGGCGCGGCTGTGTGCGCGGCGGTTGCAGCACA
>CAZZWE010000173.1:0-7462 GCA_964657675.1 uncultured Steroidobacteraceae bacterium | reverse complement strand
CAACAAGGGCGCGCTGCAAGAAATCGGCATGATCAAGGTAGCGGCGCCGGCCATGGCGGAGCGTGTGATCGATTGGGCCATTCAGTCATTCGGCGGCGGGGGGACCAACGACGACCACTTTCTCGGTGCGGCCTTCGCCACGGCGCGACTGTTGCGCCTGGCAGACGGCCCCGACGAGGTGCATCGCAACCAAATCGGCAAGCTGGAATTGAAGCGTCATCAGAAAACCGATCCAGAGCGAACTGGCGGCGGTTCGGCGTTTCTGACCCGTGAGGAATCGACCTGGGTGGCCAGTCAAGGCCGCTGGCCGGATCCGGCCAAGCTTGCCGCCCAGTCCCTAACCTCGTTCACATAGGAGTCTTCATGGCGGCAATTTCGACCCCAGCAAGCTTGCTCGATCGTTTGGCGATTCAAGACTGCCTGGCAACCTATTGCCGCGGAATCGATCGTCTCGATGTAGCGTTGATTGCATCCGCCTATTGGCCGGACGCATTGGAGGACCATGGTATTTTCAAGGGCACGGGCCAAGAGTTCGCGCCGTGGATCGTGAAGTTCCTGGACGAATCGTATCAGTTCACCGCACATCGCTTGGGGCAGTCCAGCGTAGTCCTTAAAGGCGCAAGCGCGGCTGGGGAGACTTACTTCTCTTCGCTGCACAAGTTGCGGGCAGGAGATGGCACACGATATGAAGCCGTCGACGGGCGTTACGCGGATACATTTCAACGGCGCGGCGAAGAATGGCGGATCAGCGCTCGTACCGTGATACTGGATTTCGTGCGCGAGTATTCGGCGCCTCGAACCGATATTGAGTCGCTCCCGGGGTTGACTTTCGGATCTCGCGGTCCGCGTGATATCTCCTATTCATTATTGCACGGCGCCTGAGTTTGGAAACCGATGCAATTCGCCTGGGCGAGGCCGCGACTCTGGATGATTTGTATGCCTGCAAAGTAGCGGTGGCGAATCCTCGGGCGGCGGAGGTGGGCGTTCGCTTGCGCGCAAGCTCGCTCAACTATCATGACTTTGCCGTGGTCACGGGAATATTGCGGGTGCGCAAAGGCTTGATCCCGTTGTCGGACGGCGCGGGCGAAGTCACCTCGGTCGGCGATCAGGTTAGCCGGTTCAAGGTCGGTGATCGCGTCATGACGACATTTTTCACGCGTTGGCTGGAGGGGGACTTCCTAAGGGGTGGATTCGAACAGGTCCCAGGAGACGGATTCGACGGCTATGCTCGTCGGATGGCTGTGATTCATGAAGATGCGCTGACTTGTATGCCCGCAGACTTCACCTTTGAGCAGGCGGCCACTCTGCCCTGTGCGGGCGTGACGGCTTGGCGGGCGCTCATGGTCGACGGAAATCTGCGCAGCGGCGAAACGGTACTGATCCAGGGCTCCGGCGGGGTGTCCTTGTTTGCCTTGCAGCTGGCAAAGTCGGTCGGCGCCACCGTCATTGCAACCTCCTCATCCGATGAAAAACTCGCGCGGCTGCGCGCCCTGGGCGCCGATCACCTGATCAACTACCGCTCGACGCCGCAATGGGGCGACATAGCGCAGCGAATGGCTCCCGGCGGCGTGGATCACGTGGTTGAGGTCGGCGGCGTGGGTACCTTGCCGCAATCCATTGCTGCGGTTCGCAATGGCGGACATATCGCATTGATCGGTGCACTCACCGGCCGTGAGGGGTCCGTGCCAACGGCCCTGCTGATGCGCAAGCAGGTGCGTCTAATTGGTTTGACGGTCGGCAGCCGCCGCCATCAGTTGGATTTTGTACGGTCGATTGAATCTACCGGCCTCAGGCCGGTGATCGATCGAAGTTTCCCGCTCGAGCAACTGGCGGACGCGTTTCGCTACCAGGCGTCGGGCAAGCATTTCGGCAAGATCGGCGTCGTGTTGTGACCGGCTACTTTTTCGGCTCCACGATCTCGGCAAATATGTGCGGCAGAGTGCCGCCAATGGGAACGGGTACCCAGCTGTCGCCGTAGGGCCAGTTGTTGAAGCCCATGGAGGCGCTGCAACCTCCATCGACATGCAATGTCGTTCCGGTGATGAATGCGGCGAGGTCGCTGGCCAGAAACAGTACGGCGTTTCCCAGCTCTTCGGTGGGTGGCGGAACGCCCATCGGTATGTACATGCGCCACGCGGCTTCGAAATAGCCTGGCGGCAATGCCTCGATGGCGGCCAAGCCCATTTCTTTCATCGCATTCCAGTTACCCGCGCTCGGAGTCTGGTCCGGGGCGATTGTATTGACGCGAATCTTCTCGGGCGCGAGTTCCACGGCGACCGCGCGCGTGAAATTCTCGAGGCCCGCCTTGGCGCCGGCGTAGACGGCAAAGGTTGCAGCGCCGCGGTGCGCTTCGATGGTGGTGAAATTGATAATGCTTCCGCCGCGATTGCCGCGTCGGATCAGGGGAACCGCGCGTTGGATGGATTGCAGCACATAACGGTAGTTGCGCTGGATGTCATGCTCCCAGTGCTCCGGCCGGCTGTCCATGAAAGGACGGCGCGTCGTACCGCCGGCGAGATTGACCACGATGTCGAGCCGATCGAAAAACTTCGCCAAGCCCGCATAGAAAGATTCGATCTGCGCCGGGTCGAGCACATCGGCGACGCACGAAAAAACCCGTCGCCCCATGCCTTGCGCCGTCTTTACCGTCTGTGCCAAGGCAGCCGCCTCGCGATCGCACAGCGCTAGATCGACGCCGGCGGCAGCCAACGAGAGGCTGACAGCCTCGCCGATACCCGCAGCGCCGCCGATCACTGCCGCGACTTTACCGGCGAGCTTGGCACGATCGTCGAGCACGCCCATGCTATGGCTTGAAGCTCAAATACTTGTCGAGAAAAGACTCGAACTGTTCAGGTCCCGGGCAGAACGCAGGGATGAACACATCGACGTCGGTGCAGCCGATCGCGGCAAGCTTCGGAATGCCGGCAAGCGTCGCATCCACATCCAACTTACCGTCCGTGATGACCGGATCCGGATTGAGACGCAACCGGAATAGCGCCGGGTCGCGCCCGATTTCCGACATGCGCGATTTGATCTTGATCAAGGTGGTGGCAACCAGCTCGAGCGGCATGCCGAGCGGAGTCCAGCCATCGCCCCATTGAGCCATGCGTTCGATGTTCAGATCCGAAGGTCCGATCCCGAACATGATAGGCGGACCGCCGGGTTGGACCGGGAACGGCAGGCAGTAGATGTCTTCGAAAGCAATATGTTTTCCCGCAAATGTTGCCGGCGCCTGCCTCCACAGCAATCTGCAGGCCTGCGCCGTTTCGAACAGACGCCCGAACCGGCCTTCCCACGGAATACCTTCTGCATCATATTCAATCTTTTGCCAGCCGACGCCGAACGACAGCTCCACGCGGCCGCGGGACAGAACATCCAGCGTTGCGATTTGTTTCGCGAGCAATGCGGCCGGGCGAAGACAAGCCATCAAAATCCCGGTGGAGAGCTTCATGCGCTTCGTCACGGCGCCGATCTGCGTCAGCAGCACGATCGGTTCCGGAAAATCCGTGCGCTCGGTGAACATCGCGGCCCGGGCTTCGGGTGAGGGCGCGTAGGGGTAATCGTTCAGATCCCGCGTTCCCATGACGACGTGCTCCGGCAGGTCGACGGCGTCGATGCCCTTCTTATCAGCCACAGTCATCAATTCGAGCACCGGTAGAATATCGCCGCCGAACCAATTTTCCATGAGAAACGGATTGATAGAAAACTGCATGCGATGAACGCTAGCTCATCCGTGTTCGGTCGGCCAATAGAATCGGCGTGCTGTTTCGATGCCCAACTGCGATCACTCGCTCGTCTCCAAGACTTTGCGATGTTCTTCGGGCACAAGATCCAAGCCAACGCAGCGTCCGGCGATGACTTGCGGGCGCTTTCCGATGGTGTCGAACCAGCGCTGCACATTGGGATAGTCAGCGAAGTGCTGCTGATGCATTTCATGAAACCATACCCAGCACCAGGAGGCGATATCGGCGATGCTGTACTCGTCCGCCAGGTATTCATGCTCGGCCAATTGTTTATCGAGCACTCGATACAGCCGCGCGGATTCATTGACGAATCGCTCGATGACCTGTGGGGTGGCTACGCCCTGCGGCGCGCGGCGAAAATAATGTGTTTGTCCGGCCATGGGTCCAAGGCCGCCGACCTGCCAGAACAGCCACTCTAGGGCGCGCGCGCGAGCAGCGCCGGCTCGCGGCAGTAGCAAACCGGTCTTTTCCGCCAGATAGACCAGTATCGCGCCCGATTCGAAAATCGACAAAGGTCCTTCTGACGACTCATGATCGATGATTGCCGGTATCTTGTTGTTTGGGCTGATTCTGAGAAAGCTCTTTTCGAACTGTTCCTGTTTCAGCGTGTTGACTGGAACGACACGGTACGGCAAGCCACACTCAATCAGCATGATGGAGACTTTCCAGGTGTTCGGGCTGGGAAAATAATAGAGGTCGATCATGGATTTAGAAGTCCAACGGCAGTGATAAGTAGCGCCTGAAGATAAAATCGCGGTGATCAAACAGAATTGGGTCCAAAGCCTCGTCCACTGCGGGATGTGAGCTGCCGTAGAATTGGCGAACTACCGCCGGCATCGGCGCGTCGTGCTCGGCCAGCGGCCGCACCATGAGTGAGAAGCAGGCCCAATAAATGTCGCACGCCGATATGTTCGAGCCGACCAGGAAATCACTGCCAATGCCGCGCTGGCGATGCAAGCGCGCCGCTAGCGCACCTAGCGCCTGTGCCACCTGAGTGGGCGCCAGCGCCGCGCTGCGTGCATCGAAACCGTAGCCGCGTTGGATTTGATCAGTCGTAGGGTCGGCGGGGTGAGTTGCCTGGCCAGTCCGATCAGCATGAGCCGCCGCCACCACCCGAAACCTCGTTCGCCACAGATGGCATCGGACACGCGCAACGCTGCCTCGCGCAGCGCGGGTTCTGCTGGCAGCAATGCGGGCACAGGGTTTAGGCGTTCAGCCAGATTGAGGACTTCCTGCCAGTGCGTGGCGGGTGGGGCCGCGTCTATGATCGCAACCGGCGCGTTGCGCACGCCGACCCATGCTTTGAGATCGGCGTTTTCCTGGTTTAGATATTGAGCGACCGGCTGATAAGCGAGTCCCTTGATTTCGAATAGTTTCTTGGCTGATTCGCTCCAAGGCCCCGGAACGCCGACTGTGACCACCAGCCGTAAACCGGCGGTCGTACGCGCTTCGACGACCGAGAGGTATCTCAAAGCACGCGGGTCGGGCGCAATTGAATCATGCGCCGCAGCCGGGTCAGCTTCAGCGAGGCGATTCGCCACTCGCCATTGTGTCGTTCGAACGTATCGTGATAGTGGCCAGCGCCGTGCATCTTCAAGATGCCGAAGGGATTGGTAGAATTCTCCGGCCAGTAAACCTGGTCTTCCATTGCGAATATCGCAGCGGCGCGATTCGGGCTTTGAACTTCGATCTCTGGCATATGCCCGTGATGAATGGAAATCGCATCATTGAGCGCCGTCACAACGAACTTCATCGCCGCATCGAGCGGCATCGGGCCCTGGTCGCTGTCGGTGTAGTGCAGCGTAGCGCTTTCCACGAACAAACCGCGCAGGCCATCCCAGTTCTTGATGTCGACAAAGCGGAAATAGCGCGCCTTGACGACTTTAATTTGTTCGATGGCGAGCAGTTTTGCGGAATCATCCATACAGGGTGGCGCCGTTGCGAATTGCCGCTGAAGTCCGGGGGCGGCCCTCGCGGCCCCCAGCATTAGTAATTCCCGTCTAGAAAGAGTACCCGACACTCACGCCCATTTCGCGCGGCGGCTGATACACCACCACGAAGCCCGTGGCGTTGGACAAGAAATTATTATAGGTGGTCTTGTTGGTCAGGTTCTTGCCCCAGATGCTGTACTTGAAGTGACTGTCGTTCGGCGTCCAGAACACATTGCCATTCACCAGTGCGTATTGTTTCTGCGTCAAAAACTGTGACAGCTCGTAATAGAATGTTGACGTGTAACCCACGTTCGCATTCGCGCCGACCTTGCCGAAAGACAACTGCGTCTGGTAGTCCGCCAAGAGGTTCGCCTGCCACTTCGGCGTTTTTGCAATGCGTGTACCGCTGAAGTCAGCCGTCTCGTTGGCGCCGCCGCCACCCACCACCGGCGCTACAAAAGCTCCAACCGTATAGTCCACGTATTTTGCGGTGGGAATATAGGCCGCATTGACGCCCATCTTGAAGTCGGGGGTGATGCGCCAGTTGGTTTCAAATTCGACACCTTCGATCTTCGCAACACCCGCGTTAGCCAGCACGTCCAAACCGGCAGCGGTATTGGTCTCCGTCTGCAGGTTGTGAACGTTATAGAGGAATGCGGCGCCATTGACCTGCAAATTCGACAATGGTTGGGTCTTGAAGCCAACTTCATACGAATTGATCTTCTCGGGCTTGACCGGTACATCCGACAAGCTGGAGCCATCGTACAATCCGCTCTTGAAGCCCTCGCTGAATGTGAAATAGACGTTATTGTCAGGTGTGAAGGCGTAGCGGACCGATGCACGCGGCGTCCACGCATTGAAAGTGGCGCGCCCGATAGGTGGGAGGGGGTCAGAGAAGGTAAACGCGGCATTGTAGACGCGGTGTTCCTCGCTGAAACGAACGCCGCCGACGAAGGACAAGGCGTCGGTAAGCTTGTACGTCGCCTCGCCGAAGCCGGCGAAAGCAGTGGCGATGGATTCGGAATCTATGTTGTAGAACGCTGGGCCGCCGACAGTGCCGCTGACCTCCAATGGCTTAAAGCTCTCGGTGCCCTTGTAGGCAAATGCACCCGCTACATAGTTGAACGAGCCCGTGTAATGCGAGGCAAACGTCAACTCTTGCTGTCCGGTCACGCCCGGTTGCCGAAGTGTGTAAACAATGGCCGGTACAGCAGTGCCATCTGCGTCGGCAATGACGTAGGGCCGCACGGTCGAGTAAGAGGACAGCGAAGTCAGTGTGCCAGCCGTGGTGTCCCACTCGGCTTTGATGTTGGCGCCATAACTCTTGGTGAAGTTGAAGCCGGTCGCATCATTCGCGACGTTATAAGGCCGGGTTTGCGAGCCGGGAAATGGTGAATTGAGATTCTGGCCGGCGAACACGCTGTAGTCGTTGCGCTCATCGTAATAGGCTGTCACCAACACATTGAAACTGTCATTCGGCTTGAATAGCAATTTGGTTCGGACATTGCGGTCCAAGATCCCTCCGGCCCTACCGTCTGTGAGGACATTGTGAAAGTAGCCGTCGTTCTTTGCGTATTGCGCCGACACACTGGCGGCGAGCACATCGTTGATCGGCGCCGTGTAGAAGCCTTTCACCCGAACTTCATTACCACCGCCGTTGAATTGGCCGTCGGATACTTCGAAGGATCCGGATTGGGTGAATTCAGGATTGCGCGTGTAAACCAACACCGCGCCGCCCATGGCGTTTCGGCCGAACAACGTGCCTTGCGGGCCTTTCAGCACCTGCAC
>CAZZWE010000172.1:6198-7509 GCA_964657675.1 uncultured Steroidobacteraceae bacterium | reverse complement strand
AAACGGATTGTCGTAGGCCGTCGCGGGGTCCACCGCATCGAGTTTGAGCGGACCCATCTGCGCCAGGTAGCCATGGATGGTGACGTTGAATTTCTCGCGCAAATATTTTCGCGCGATGGCGCCGGCCGCCACCCGCATGACGGTTTCGCGCGCCGAGGAACGGCCGCCGCCGCGGTAATCGCGAAAGCCATACTTCTGCGTGTAGGCGTAATCGGCGTGTCCGGGGCGAAACCGATCCTTGATCTTGTCGTAGTCGCGCGAACGCTGATCTTCGTTCTCGACCATCAATCCAATCGGCGTGCCCGTGGTCTTGCCTTCGAACACCCCGGAGAGAATCTGCACGGTGTCCGGTTCGTGCCGCTGGCTGGTGAACTTCGAGGTACCGGGACGGCGGCGATCGACATCGATCTGCAAATCCGCTTCATTCAGGCTCATTCCCGGCGGACAACCGTCGACCACGCAGCCGAGCACGGGACCGTGACTCTCGCCAAAGCTGGTGACCGTAAACAGACGTCCAAAGGTATTGCCCGACACTACGTTTCCTCAGTTAAATCGCGTGCCCGCAACACGAACACACCGCCGCCACCCATGTCGATCTGCGGCCAGATGAACGGCAGCCGCGGAAAGGCCCGCAGCAGTGCATGCTCGGAATTACCGACTTCCACCACCAGCAGGCCCTGCGGCGTCAGGTGGCGGCGCGCGCCGGCCAGTATGGCCCGCGCCGCGTTCAAGCCATCGCGGCCCGAGGCCAGTCCCAATCGCGGTTCATGCCGATACTCCTTCGGCAGCGTGCGCATTTCGGCGCTCCCCACATAGGGCGGGTTGCTCACAATGATATCGTAACGGCGGTCCGGCACGGCGCTGAAATAATCCGAGCGTATTGCCGTGACGCGCT
This sequence comes from uncultured Steroidobacteraceae bacterium, assembly GCA_964657675.1. Taxonomy (GTDB): domain Bacteria; phylum Pseudomonadota; class Gammaproteobacteria; order Steroidobacterales; family Steroidobacteraceae; genus Bog-1198. The sequence continues at coordinate 6,614 of CAZZWE010000172.1, read as the reverse complement.
TGTCCAGCTTTAAGCGCCGTGCGTTGCGGCGGCACACTTGCAGCGCGGCAGGCGAGATGTCCAGCGCATCGACACGCGCTCGGGGAAAGGCCTTGGCACACGCCAAGGCAATGGCGCCGGATCCGGTGCCGATGTCGACGATGCGCCGTACGGGCCCTGAATTCCAAGGCGCGAAATGGTTCAGCACCAACTCGGCGATGGGTGAGCGCGGCACCAGCACGCGTTCGTCGACATACAATTCAAGCCCGGCAAAAAACGCGCGGCGTGTGAGGTAGGGCAGCGGCACGCGCTCCCGCGTGCGGCCCGAAATGCGCTCGAATCGCTGGCGAGGAGCCGTTCCACGCGCGCGCGGGTGGCGCTGAAGGACGGCCGGGTGGCCCGTTGGGACGCCGTGTCCGGCACGATGGCCGTCGAGA
>CAZZWE010000172.1:0-6188 GCA_964657675.1 uncultured Steroidobacteraceae bacterium | reverse complement strand
GATCTGTGCGGCGCTTCAGCAGTAAATCGATGCGCTTGATTTGCTGACTCGTCAAAAGGCGCGGATAGCCGCGAGCCCCCAGTGCGTGCGGCAAGCCGGCCACGAAGAACACGAGTTCAGCCGCCTCATCGAGGGCCTCGGCGGTGCCATGGCCAAAATGCACGCGGGCTTTCTTCAATGCAGCGGCGCAGCGCGCAATGGCGGCGCCGACGGTTTCTGGGGTGTGGGATAATCGCGCCATGCCTGTTCAATCGAAACTACTGTCTCTAGTCCTCGTGTGTGTGGTCGCGGCCGCCGGAGCCGCGGCAGCTTTGTATTGGCGCCATCCGCCGCCGGTGGAACTGACCACAGGGAGCCTGCTCTCACCGCCGCGTCAGCTGCCGGATTTTAGCCTGATCGATCAGGGAGGACGCGCCTTTGGTAATGCCAATCTGCAGGGGCATTGGTCCTTCATGTTCTTCGGTTACACCAACTGTCCGGATTTCTGCCCCACCACATTGGCCACCTTGGCCGCGCTGACCAAGCGCTTGCGCGCGGAAAATGCGCTGGTGCCGCAGGTGATTTTCGTCTCGGTCGATGCCAAACGCGATACGCCGCAGCAACTGGAAAAATATGTGCCCTACTTCGATCCGCAGTTCATCGGCCTGACCGCCGCCGATCAGCCCAGCATCGAAGCCATTGCCCGGTCCATGGGTGTCGCGGTCGCCATCCAACCGCCGGCCGGCAAGGATGGCAACTACACCGTGGATCATTCCGCGCAAGTGTTCGTGTTCGATCCGCGCGGCAAACTCGCCGCCGTCCTCAGCGGGCCGTTCACGGTCGATGCGCTGCGCGGCGATTTACGGCGCATCATCGCCGCCGGCGCATGAACTTGGGCCGCTTATTCGTGTGGCTGCAATATGTGTTGCCGCAACACGCGCTGTCGCGCCTGGTGCTACGCGCCACGCGGGTGCGCTCTGCTGGCTTCAAAAATAATCTCATCAAGGGATTCTTGAAGCTCTACACGGTCGAGATGAGCGACGCACTTCAGCCGGATCCCTTGCAGTACGCGAGCTTCAACGAATTTTTCACCCGCGCACTCAAGCCCGAAAAACGACCCCTGGCGGCTGCGCCCGACGCCATCATTTGTCCGGTGGACGGTACGGTCAGCGAGGCCGGCCGCATCGATTCGGACCTGCTGCTGCAGGCAAAGGGTCAGCGCTATTCACTGGCAACTCTGTTGGCCGGGCAGCCCTGGGCCAAACATTTCGAGGGCGGCAGCTTCGCGACGATTTATCTCGCGCCCTACAACTACCATCGCATTCACATGCCGCTGCGAGGCCGGCTGCTCAACACCGTATTCGTTCCGGGCCGCCTGTTCAGCGTCAACGCCGTCACCGCACGCTACGTGCCGCGGCTGTTTGCACGCAACGAACGCGTGCTCACGCATTTCGACACCGATCATGGCGAATTTGCGCTGGTATTGGTGGGAGCGCTGAACGTTGGCAGCATCGCCACCGTGTGGGCCGGCGACATTGCGCCCTCCCCGCACCGGGTGGTCAGCGTATTGGCACCGCAAGCGGTCGAGCTCGAGCGTGGCGCGGAACTTGGCCGATTCAATATGGGGTCCACCGTCATTCTGCTGTTTGAAGCCGGGCGCGCGCAGTGGGCGCCGGAGGTAAAAGCCGGCATGCCGGTACGCCTGGGACAGTCGTTAGGCACTTTGCATTGAACCAGACCTCGTCCTGGCAGCCGACGGCAACCCTGCCGGTGTTGAAAAGCCGCGCCGTGCTGCTGGCGCGCATTCGCGATTTTTTTGCCCAACGCCACGTCATGGAAGTCGAGACGCCGATCTTGAGCGGCGCCGCCGTGACCGATCCGCAACTGCACTCGCTCACCACCGAGGTGGCCGGCACCCACGGCGTCCGCTATCTGCAAACCTCACCTGAATATGCGATGAAACGTCTGCTTGCCGCGGGCAGCGGCGATGTCTATCAAATCTGCAAAGTGTTTCGCAACGAGGAGCGAGGCCGCTGGCACAACCCCGAGTTCACCATGCTCGAATGGTATCGGCTGGGCATCGACGACGCGGCTTTGATGGATGAAATCGAGTTGCTGCTCACGCATGTGCTGCACGGGTTTCGCGATGTACCGCCGGCGGAGCGACTGACCTATGCCGGTGCCTTGCAGCGCCATGCCGGTGTCGATGCGTTCGCCTCGAGCGAGGCCGAACTCGAGGCCGCGGCGGTGCGTCAGGGCATTCAGTGCGATTCGGCGCTGGATCGCGATGCGAAGCTCGATCTGTTGATGGGCTTGGTGGTGGGACCGCAGTTGGGTCTCAAACGCCCGTGTTTTGTCTGCGATTACCCGGTCTCGCAGGCGGCGCTTGCGCGCTTGAAGAACGCCACCGTCGCTGCGCGGTTCGAGTTGTATCTAGACGGTCTGGAACTCGCGAACGGCTTTCATGAACTGACGCAAGCGGCTGAGCAGCGGGCTCGGTTCGAAGCGGACCTTCGCGTGCGGGCTGCCCGCGGCCAGGTTCAGCCGCCCATGGATGAACATCTGCTGGCCGCATTGGCGCATGGCTTGCCGGATTGCGCCGGGGTCGCCTTGGGGCTGGATCGTCTGGTTGCGGTGGCGCTGCGCAAGACGCAGTTGTCGCAGGTGCTGGCCTTCGATATCGAGAATGGCTAGCGAGTCCCACTAGGGGACTCCCCTAACCTAGCTGCCCGCGCCGAGCTGGCCGCGCGCCTAGCCGGGGGCGCCTAGCCTTTACCACGCGACAAATACTCGCCGGTGCGGGTATCGATGCGCAGAATCTCGCCTTCGCTGATGAACAGCGGCACGCGTACCATGGCGCCGGTTTCGAGCTTGGCGGGCTTCGAACCCCCCGTGGCGGTATCACCGCGGGCACCCGGATCGGTCTCGATCACCTTCAGCTCCATGTGCGCCGGCGGCGTCACCTGCAGCGGCACGCCGTTCCACAAGGTGACCACGCAGACTGTCCCATCTTTCAGCCACTTCGCGCCTTCGCCCACGGCTTCCTTCGAAGCGGTGAGCTGCTCGAACGTCTCGGGCACCATGAAGTGGAAGAAGTCACCGTCGCTGTACAGGTACTGCATATCGGTGTCGACCACATCCGCAGCCTCGACGGTATCGCCGGACTTCCACGTGCGCTCGATGGTGCGGCCGGTCTTCAGGTTGCGCACGCGCACCCGATTGAATGCCTGACCTTTGCCGGGCTTGACCATTTCGTTCTCGACGATGGCATACGGGTCGCCGTCGATCATGATCTTAAGACCCGATTTGAATTCGTTTGTGCTGTAGTTCGCCATCGCAGGCCTTGAGGTTTGGAGGGCGCGTATTCTGCCGCAACGCGCCGCTTTAAGCCAGTTGAGGCCATTTTACCCACGCGGGCTAGACGCCCGTCCCAGAATCGCCAAATGGCCGGTGTTACACTTTACAGCGGATTTTAGGAGGATTTTTCATTGAGCGAACAGGGTGCGGTTCCGATGATTGTCATGACGCGGTCACAGGACCACGTCGAGGCCATCAACAGCACACTGCGTAAAGCAGGCCATCCGGTGCACTGCACCTGGCTGCCGGATGCCCGCGATTTAGGGGACGCCCTGACGCAGATCAATCCTGAAATGTTGATTGCCTTCATCGACGAGCTGGGCGTGGATTTGAGCTCCATCATGAAGGTGAGGCAGCAAAGTGCCCCCGGCATGCCGGTACTGATCGTGCGCGAGACGGTCGATGAAGTGATCATCGCCGATGCCATGCGGCTGGGCTGCCAGGATGTCGTCACGCTGGCCAACCGCAACCGCTTGGCGGCCGTGGCCACGCGCGAGCTGCGGGCCCACCGACTGGAACGCGCCCTCTCCACCACCCTATCCTCGGCCCGCGAATATCGCGAGCAACTGCAGAATTTCCTGGAAGGCTCCGCCGATGCGATTACGCATGTGCAGGAGGGCATCATCGTCGATGCCAACAAGGCGTGGCTGGAACTGTTCGGCTACTCGGAAAACGATGCCTTGAGCGGCACGCCGCTGATGGATCTGTTCGAACCAGAAACCCACCCGGCGTTGAAAGGCGCGCTGGTGGCCTGTCTGCAGGGCAAGTGGAGCGGCCACAGTCTCAAAGTGCAAGCGCTGCTTTCGGACGGCTCCACGTTGGCGCTCGAGCTGCTGCTGACCAAGGCCGATTATGAAAACGAGCCGGCGATTCGCATTGCGATCTCGGCGTTGCACAAGAAGGACACGGCGCTCGAAGTGCAGCTGGCCGATGCGGTCAAGAACGACGCCAGCACGCAGTTTCTTCAACAGCGCTATTGGATTGCCGCCGTGCGCGAGCGCGTCGGTCAAACCATGAAAGGCGGCGTGCGCCAATTCGCGCACGTCAAACCCGACCGCTTCATCGAGATTCAGCACGCGATCGGCGTGCTGGAAAGCGAAGACTTCCTGGGCCAAATGGCCGATCTGTTGCGCGCGCAGCTGACGCCCACCGACATCTGCGGCCGCTTCGGTGGCAACGGATTTTTGGTGATGCTGGAGCGCGGCACCATCAAGGACGTCGAGACTTGGGCGGAAAACGTCGTCAAACGCGTCAACGAACATGTCTTCAACAGCGGCAAGAAAACCCTGTCCGCCACGGTGACGGTCGGCTTGGGGCTGCTGCCTTCCGCCAGTATTGAAGTCGAGCCGGCCATCACCGATGCCGTGAATGCCACGCGCCGCGGCCGTGAGCTCGGCGGCAATCAGATGTACGTGGTCGACAAGGCCGATACCGACACGCGCGTGCAGGCCTACGACAAGATTTGGGTGAAGCACATCAAGAGCGCCTTGATGGAAAATCGCTTCCGTCTGGTGCAACAACCCATCGCCAGCTTGCTGGGCGAGGACAAGGGCATGTTCGACGTGCTGGTGCGCATGCTGGATGAACAAGGCAGCGAGGTGCTGCCCGCGGAATTCATCGCCGCGGCCGAACGCAATGACTTGATGAAGAACATCGACCGCTGGGTGATCGGCGCATCCATGTCGTTCGCTGCAAACCGTAAGGCCTCGTGTATTTTCGTGCGCCTCTCCAAGGACACCATGCTCGACAAGAGCCTGTTGGGCTGGCTCGACACGCAATTGAAGTCGCTGAAAATCGAGCCCAAGCGCATTTGCATGCAGGTCACCGAGGAATTGGCGACGCAATATGTGCGGCCTACCAAAGAGTTGGCGGAGAGTCTGCGCAAATTGGGTTTCCGCTTCGCCCTCGAGCATTTCGGCACCGGCCGCGATCCGCTCAAGTTGCTGAATGACATCGAAATGAATTTCATCAAGGTCGATGGCTCGCTGATGCAGGGGCTCTCGACCAATCAGATTCAACAGCAACGGGTCAAAGGCCTGGTGGAAGCCGCCAAGCGCAAGAGCATCGAGACCGTGGCCGAACGGGTCGAAGATGCCAACACCATGGCCGTGCTGTGGCAGCTCGGCATCGAATTCATCCAGGGCTACTTCGTCAATGCGCCCGAGGATGTCACCATGTCCGGCGAGCGCTAGCGGAGCTGTTAGGCGGCCGAGACTTCCAGCCGATCGACTTGTTTGTAGGCGCGTGAGAACCGCTGCCGCCGCTGGCCCTTCTTGTCCTGGAACTGCTTTAGCTCATCGAACTTAAGCTTCATCGGCGCCGAGTTGCCGCTGTAGATGGTCAGCACTTCGCCCGGCGCCACCACTGCCATGGCCACCAGGTACTCATCGCGGTCGGCGGATTTCTTGCCTGGGATGCCGAACAAATTCTGGCCTTTGCCCGAACTCATGGCTTCGATCTGTGCCACGGGCAGCGCCAGCACCTCGCCGTCGTTGTTGACGAAAATCGCCAACGAGCCCTTCTCGCCAATGGGCTGCGCCGGCAGCACGGTGGAATTCTCGGGCACCTTGAGGACCGACTTGCCCTTTTTGTTGCGCGCATACATGTCGCTCAACTTGACCGCGAAACCATAGCCCGCATCGCTGGCCAGCAGCCAGGTATCGGTGGGTTCGCCGATCAGCACGGCGGCAAAGGTGGCGCCGTCCGGCGGATCCACGGTGCCTGACAGCGGTTCGCCGTAGCCGCGCGCCGCCGGTAATTGATGCGCATCCAAGCTGTAGGCGCGTCCGGTCGAATCGACGAACACTGCCTGCTGCAGATTGCGCCCCTTGGCCGCGGCCTGGAATTCATCG
>CAZZWE010000171.1:0-7514 GCA_964657675.1 uncultured Steroidobacteraceae bacterium | reverse complement strand
GAAGGGCGCCACCTCGGCAGCCAGCGACTGGCTGAAACCTTCCAGGCCCCATTTGGAGGCGTGGTACAAGCCGACGGTCGGGAAGGCATTGACGCCACCGATCGATGACACCTGAATGATATGTCCGGAGCGCTGCGCGCGCATGATCGGCAAAGCCGCCTGCGTCACCCACAAAGCGCCGAACAAATTGGTTTCGAGTTGCGCCCGAGCCTCCGCTTCACTGACCTCCTCGATGGTGCCGAACAGGCCGTAGCCGGCATTATTGATCACCACATCGAGCCGGCCGAATTTCGCATGCGCCGCGCGAATCGCAGCATCGACCGCGGCTTTATCGGTCACATCCAAGGCCAGCGCAGCGACTTTATCGCCAAACCGCTCCACCAAGGGCTGCAGCGATTTCACATCGCGGGCGGTCGCCGCCACTTGATCGCCACGCTTGAGGGCCGCCTCCGCCCACACCCGTCCAAAACCTTTCGAGGTGCCGGTAATGAACCAAACTTTGCCAGCCATATGATTAGTCCTTGTAAATGAGTTAGCGCGCCAACAGAACCGACGCCATGGCCGCCAGGCCTTCCTTGCGGCCGATAAATCCTAATTTTTCAGTGGTGGTTGCCTTGATGTTGATGGCGCTCGCCGCCACGTTCAAATCCGCCGCCAGATTTTCCGCCATGGCGGCGCGATGCGCGGCCACCCGCGGCGCCTCCGCCAACACCGTGACGTCGGCGTTCACCAAGTGCAGGCCGGCTGCCTGCATACGTTCGGCCACCACGCGCAAAAAGACGCGGCTGTCGGCACCGCGATAGCGCGGATCGCTGTCCGGAAAATGAATGCCGATGTCACCATCGCCCAAGGCGCCGAGCAAGGCATCGCACAGCGCGTGAATGACCACATCGCCGTCCGAATGGGCCACGACGCCGTGCGTGTGCGCAATGCGCACGCCGCCCAAGATCACATGATCGCCCGCACCATAGGCATGCACGTCCATGCCCTGCCCGACCCGCATATCAAACCCGTTTTGCATAGTGAGTATTCCTGCAGCGACGCTCAAGTCTTCGGCGCGCGTCACTTTGATATTGAACGGCGATCCCGCCACCAGTTTGGCCCGCACGCCTAAACGCTCCAAAGCCTGCGCCTCATCGGTGACGGTTACATGATCACGAGACGCTTCGAGCAGCGCGCGGCGCAGTGGTCCGAAGCGAAAGACTTGCGGCGTCAGCGCGCGCCACAGTCCGTTGCGATCCACGGTTTCGATCTGGCCGGCAAGATCGCGCCGCACCGTGTCGACCACGGGTGCCGCGAGCACAGCGCCGTCCACGCCGGTGTCGAGCGTATCGATGAGCACCTTCAAGTCCGCGCTGCTCAAGCAAGGCCGCGCCGCATCGTGCACCAGGACCCAGTCTTGTTCCTGCGCGCGCGACTCGAGAAATTGAAGTCCGTTAAGAACGGTGTCTTGACGATGCGCACCGCCGACCGCGGTCAACAGTCGGGCGGCAGCGAGTTTTTCCGACACTGCCGGCCAATGCGCATCACCTTCGCTCAACACCGCGACCACGGCATGCACCCGTGGCTCGCGAAGCAATGCGGTAAGCGACCATTCGAGAATGGTGCGGCCGAGGAGCGGTGAATATTGTTTAGGCAGGCCGCTGGGACTTGCGGCCGCGAATCGCTCGCCGCGCCCGGCCGCAGGAACGATGGCCCACACCCGTGCGCTGGCCACGAGCTACTGCGCGCGGGCAGTCACGACACCCGCTGTGGCTGGCGCCGCAGTGCTCGGGGTCACGACTTGATAAAACGTCTCGCTGTTGCCGACCATGCCAAGCTCGCTGCGGGCGCGCTCTTCGAGCGCCCGTGAACCGCCTTTGAGATCCGCGACTTCGGCCGCGAGTTGGCGATTGCGCTCGACTTGTTCGTGATTGGCAGTGCGCTGTGACTCGACCGAGGACTGCAGACGCGCAACTTCGCGCTGGCCTTGATCAGAGAGCCATAGCCGGTACTGGAGCAGGACCAGTGCGAGTCCTAGGACGACAGTGAAAATCCTCATGGGGACAGGAGCTTAGCACGAACTCTTAAGAGATTGGTACCGACAAAGCGCGCGCGCCCGCGTAGCCCGCCTTAGGCCCCAGCTCACCTTCGATCCGCAGTAGCTGATTGTACTTGGCCATGCGATCGGAGCGCGACATCGACCCGGTCTTGATCTGCGTCGCGGTGGTGGCCGCGGCGATATCGGCAATGGTGGAATCTTCGGTTTCGCCTGAGCGATGCGAGACCACGGCGGCGTACTTCGCCTTGAAGGCCATGTCGATGGCCGCCAGCGTTTCGGTCAGGGTGCCGATTTGATTGGGCTTGATCAAAATGGCGTTGGCTATTTTCTTGGCAATGCCTTCGGCAAAAATCTTGGTGTTGGTGACGAATAAGTCGTCGCCCACCAACTGCACCTTGGAACCCAACTTGCGGGTGAGGATGGACCAACCGTCCCAGTCGCCCTCGCTCATGCCATCCTCGATGGTGACGATGGGATACTTGGCGACGAGGCCAGCCAGGTAATCGGCGAACTCGGCGGCGCTAAATTTGCGGTGCTCGGATTCGAGTTCATAGACGCCGTCTTTGTAGAACTCGGTGCTGGCCACATCCAGCCCTAGGTACACATCCTTGCCGGCCTTGTAGCCCGCCTTGTCGATGGCTTCCAAAATCGTGGTGATGGCCGCCTCGTTGGACGGCAGGTCCGGCGCGAAGCCGCCCTCATCGCCGACCGCGGTGTTCAGGCCTTTGGCGTGCAGTACTTTTTTCAGGGTATGGAAGATTTCCGCGCCATAGCGCAGCGCTTCGGAAAACGACGGCGCGCCAATGGGCAGAATCATGAACTCTTGAATGTCGACGCTGTTATCGGCATGCGCCCCGCCGTTGATGATGTTCATCATTGGCACCGGCAGCGTCAAATCCCCTTTGCCCGACAGATGCCGGTACAAGGGCAGACCTTGATCCAGGGCGGCGGCATGCGCAGTGGCGAGTGACACCGCCAACAGGGCGTTGGCGCCTAAGTTCGACTTGTTCTCCGTACCATCCAGTTGAATCATCTTTTCATCGAGCGCGGCTTGGTCTTGGGGATTCATGCCGATGACGGCCGTACGCAAGGCGCCGTTCACGGCCGCGACGGCCTTGAGCACGCCCTTGCCGCCGTAGCGTTTCATATCCCCATCGCGCAGTTCCACCGCTTCGCGTGAACCGGTGGAGGCCCCCGAGGGCACGGCGGCGCGGCCCACCAAGCCAGATTCCAGCACCACATCCGCCTCGACCGTGGGATTGCCGCGGGAATCGATGATTTGACGGCCGCGGACATCGACAATTCGACTCATAGCAATGATTCCTCAAAAGGTTTTTTCTTGACCGCAAAGTCGAGCTCCGCGAGCGTCGTCAACAGCGAACGCATGCGATTGAGCGGCCAGGCATTCGGCCCATCCGACAAGGCCTTGGCAGGATCGGGGTGAGTTTCCATGAATATCCCGGCGATCCCGGCCGCGATGGCCGAGCGTGCCAGCACCGGCACGAATTCGCGCTGGCCGCCGGAGGAGTCGCCCTTGCCGCCCGGCAACTGCACCGAGTGGGTGGCATCGAACACCACCGGGCAACCGGTCGCGCGCATCACGGCCAGCGAGCGCATGTCGGAGACCAGATTGTTGTAACCGAAAGAAAATCCGCGCTCGCACACCATGATGTGTTCGTTGCCGGTGGAGCGTGCCTTGTCGACCACGTTCTGCATTTCCCAGGGCGATAAAAATTGGCCCTTCTTGATGTTCACGGGCTTGTGCTGCGAACACACGGCGACAATGAAATTGGTTTGGCGGCAGAGGAACGCCGGGGTCTGCAGCACATCCACCACCGAGGCGACTTCATCGAGCGGCGTATCTTCGTGCACGTCGGTGAGCACCGGCACGCCGACCTGCTCGCGCACCAAGGCGAGCGCCTTGAGGCCGCCCTCGAGTCCCGGACCGCGAAAGCTGGAACGCGACGAGCGGTTGGCCTTGTCGAAGGAGGCTTTGAAGATGAACGGGATCTTCAACGCCGTCGTCATCTCTTTGAGCTGGCCGGCGACATCGATCACCAGTTGCTCGCTCTCGATGACGCAGGGACCGGCGATCAAGAAGAATGGGCGGTCCGGCCCGACCTCAAACGAAGTCAGTTTCATGCCACGTCTCTAGGACATCATGCCGTGGCGCGGCCCGGCTGTAAGGACGCGCGGTACTCGCGCGCCGCACGCACGAAGCCGGCGAACAGCGGATGACCATCGCGGGGTGTGGAGGTGAATTCCGGGTGGAATTGACTGGCCACGAACCAGGGATGGTCGGGCAATTCGATGAATTCCACCAAGTTGTCGGCCGAGAACCCAGAGAAGCTCATGCCCGCGGCCTTGAGTTCTTCCAGATAATGATTGTTGAACTCGTAGCGATGACGATGACGTTCGAAGATCAAGTCTTTGCCGTATAACGAGTGCGCCAAAGTACCCGGCACCAATCTCGCCTCTTGCGCGCCTAAGCGCATGCTGCCGCCCAAGTCGGATTTTTCGTCCCGCACCTGCTGGCCGCGTTCCAAGTCCTGCCACTCGGTAATCAAGGCGATGACCGGATGATTGGTACCGCGGTCGAACTCGGTCGAGTTGGCGCCATTGAGCGCCAGCACATTGCGGGCGTATTCGATGATGGCCAGCTGCATGCCTAAGCAGATGCCTAAGTACGGAATGCCATTCTCGCGCGCAAAGCGGATTGCCTGAATCTTGCCCTCGATGCCGCGATCGCCAAAGCCGCCCGGGACGAGGATGGCGTCCATCCCCTGCAACGCGGCGGGGCCCGCCCGTTCGATATCCGAGGATTCGAAGTAATGGATATTCACCCGGGTGCGGGTCTTGATGCCGCCATGCATCAAGGCTTCGTTCAGGGAAATATACGAGTCCCTGATTTTCATGTACTTGCCGACCATGCCGATATCGACCACGGCTTCCGGATTTTGTTTGGCGGCGACCACGGCGCGCCACTCGGACAAATCCGTGGGGGGCGCATGCAGCCGAAACTTGTCGACCACGATGTCGTCCAGATCCTGCTCATGCAGCAGCATCGGAATTTTGTAGATGTCGTCCGAGTCGACCGCCGAAATCACGGCGCGCTCCTCGACATTGGTGAATAGCGCAATCTTGCGGCGCTGTTCATCAGGCAAGGTCTGATTACAGCGGCACAACAAAATGTCCGGCTGAATACCGATGCCGCGCAGCTCCTTGACCGAATGCTGGGTGGGCTTGGTTTTGATCTCACCGGCGCCGCCCAAAATCGGCACCAGCGTCAAATGCATGTACAGCACCTTGTCGCGGCCCAGTTCCACGCCCATTTGGCGGATGGCCTCGAGAAAGGGCAAAGACTCGATGTCGCCGACGGTCCCGCCGATCTCCACCATGCACACATCGGAATCGCCCGCGCCCATGCGGATGCGATGCTTGATCTCATCGGTGATGTGCGGGATGACCTGCACCGTGGCGCCTAAATAATCACCGCGCCGCTCTTTGGCGATGACGCGCTCGTAGATACGGCCGGTGGTGAAGTTGCTGTTACGGCCGGTGGTCGTGCGCACGAAGCGCTCGTAGTGGCCCAAGTCCAGATCGGTTTCGGTGCCGTCCGCGGTGACGAACACCTCGCCGTGCTGAAACGGACTCATGGTTCCGGGATCTACATTGATGTATGGATCCAGTTTCACCATGCTGATTTTGAGGCCGCGGGCCTCGAGGATGGCTCCCAAGGAAGCCGAGGCAATGCCTTTACCGAGCGATGAAACTACACCGCCGGTGACGAAAACGAATCGAGTCATGATGGGTCACCGCCGATGGGAAGAAGTGAATTCGACGGGAATTCAGATTAGCAGAACATCGCCTCGGCGACAATGTAACTTAAACAATAATTGGCGCCTGACGCCATGCAATACCCAACCCGGCCTCGGGTTCACGCACGCAGTACTCGGTCTGCAGCCACAAATCCCCCACCGCCACCAATTCCTCGCCGGCGAATACAAAAGGCAACGCGTCGCGCAGCCAAGGCAAAACCCCTAAGCGCTGACACAGGTGTTGCACCGAGTGAGTGTTGGCGCGCGGCGCAAGCTTGAGCGACTCGCCCCCGCGGCGTCGACGCACCTTAAGGAAGGGTGGCAACCGTTTCGGGTCCAGTCCGCCCGTTTGCGGGATCCACTGCAAACAGCCGAGCGCCTCACCTAAGTCAAAGGCCTCGACGGCGTGTGCACTCCACGCCATTCCCTCTTCTGGAATTCTTGGAGGATGGGCGGCGGTCAGGAACAACCGTTGGCGATATCGGCGCAACGCGAATCCGCCCCAAACAACCGCCGGCACCTGATCCTCATCGGCACTCAATACCTGACGCAGCGCCTCTTCCAGACGCGCGGTCGGGGGAAGTTCCGCGCCGGCCGCACTGATCCAACATCGAACTGCATTAATGCGTCTTACCGCGCTCAGGCTGCGCAGCCCGGGAATCGACAGCGCCTCGCCATCGCGCAACTTGGCGACTTCGGCCTGCGCTGAATGATCGAGCAAGGCTTGAGCCTGCGCCATGTGACGCGAGCCGCGCGACAACGACGCCGCGGCCCCCGGCCAACGCGCCAAAATCCGTGGCCAGACTTCAGTGCGCAAGTAGCTGCGGTCGAAGCGCAGGTCTGCGTTCATGGGATCGGCGACTGCCGATGCCGCGCCCTGCTCACCTAACTTCAAGAGTTCCCGCTGCGATACATCGAGCAGCGGCCTGGCATGCCAACCACGGCCGAACGGGCGGCAAAACGGCATTGCTGCCATCCCTTTGATGCCGGCGCCGCGCAGTGACTGCAGCAACATCGTCTCGGCCTGATCTTCGCGGTGATGGGCGGTCAATAGACATTCCCTCTCGCCCACCTCGGGTGCGAGGGCCGCGTAGCGCGCCCGTCGCGCGCCGGCCTCGATCGATACTCCAACATTAAGATCCACGTGTACCTTGATGATTTTTAACGGTACATTCAAGCGATTACAAAGCCGTAGGCAAGCTTCGCGAAATGCCTCGGCCTGCGCCTGAAGACCGTGATCGATGTGGATGGCCCGTAATGGCAACTGGCGAAAAGGCGCGGCATGCAGCGCCGAGAGCAGCGCGGCCGAATCCGCACCGCCACTTAAACCCACGATCAATCCGCGGCACTCGAGGGGCAGATGCGCGCTCAACACCGCGTGCAGCGTTGCCGCGGAGGAGTTCATCTGAGCTTAGGCGTCGCGAAACACGCCGAGGCCTCGCAACCGCGCCTGACGCAGATCGAGAAGCTGGGTGATGGGAAGGTTACGAAGTTCCGTCAAGTGCTTGATCATGCTCTGCTTGAGGTCCTCGGCCATGGCTTGGGGATCACGGTGCGCGCCGCCATGCGGCTCCTTCAGCACCTCATCCACCAGGCCTAATTTCTTCAGCCGCTCTGCGGTGCCGCCCATGGCATCGGCTGCAATCTCTTTCTTG
>CAZZWE010000170.1:0-7582 GCA_964657675.1 uncultured Steroidobacteraceae bacterium | reverse complement strand
TCCAAGCCATGTCGGTGATGTGCAGCAATCCATCGATGCCGCCCAAATCCACGAATGCGCCGTAATCGGTGAGGTTCTTCACCACGCCCTTGACGGCTGCGCCTTCCTGCAAATTATCGAGCAGTGCTGAGCGCTCTGCGCTGTACTCTTGTTCCACCACCGCGCGACGCGAGACAACCACGTTATTGCGCTTCTGATCGAGTTTGATGACCTTGAACTCGAGCGGTTTATTCTCGAGATACGACGGATCGCGCACCGGGCGCACGTCCACCAACGAGCCGGGCAAGAAAGCCCGCACATTGTCGATCTCGACGGTAAAGCCGCCCTTGACGCGGCCGGTGATAATTCCAATCACGACTTCTTGCTTCTCGAATGCGGTCTCGAGCCGGGTCCAGGTGCGGGCGCGCTTGGCTTTTTCGCGCGACAGCCGGGTTTCGCCCGAGCCATCTTCAACGCTATCCAAGGCCACTTCGACGGTTTCGCCGACGACAACCTCGATTTCACCCTTTTCATTCTTGAATTGATCGGCCGGTATGACCGCTTCGGACTTCAGTCCGACGTTGACAATGACGTAGTCTTGTCCGACTTCGACGATCAACCCGTTGAGAATGGTGCCAGGACGAATGCGCTGGCTCGCAATGCTTTGTTCAAACAGTTCCGCGAAACTTTCAGTCATGTTTTCTCTTGCTGATCCTAAGCACAGATCCTGCGTGCCTAAGGGTTACTTCAAAAAACGGCGATCAAATCCCTGAAGGCCGCTACAAATTCAGTTTCAAACTCGCGCCAAGCGCGCATGCGCGATTTTCAATACGCGCCCAATCACGTCATCGACGCTCATACCCGTGGTGTCCACCGAGACCGCGTCATCGCTCGCTACCAGCGGCGAAATGGCGCGCGTAGAATCGCGCTGATCCCGTTCCGCGATCTCTCGCGAAAGGGCGGCAAGGTTAGCAGCAACCCCCTTTTGTTTCAACTGCTTATATCGTCTTTGGGCCCGCTCTTCGGGGCTTGCGGTCAAGAATATTTTCACCTGGGCTTCGGGGAATACCACCGTTCCCATATCGCGCCCGTCGGCCACCAGCCCGGGCCCTACGGCGAAGCGCCGCTGGCGCTCCAGCAGCGCCGCGCGAACCAAGGGCAGCGCGGCGACCTTGGAGGCGTCGTTGCCCGCCATTTCGGTCCGAATGTCGCCGGTGACCTCTTGCCCTCCCAGCCACACGACCTCCTCGCCTTGCGGATCAGAACCGAAGCGGATATCGAGCCCAATGGCTAATTCGGCCAGTGCAGCGCCATTTTCCAAACCAATAGCGGCACGCCGGCCCGCCAAGGCCACCAAGCGGTACAACGCACCACTGTCGAGCAGCCCCCAACCCAGGGATTGGGCAGCAGCCCGGGCCACGGTTCCTTTACCGGACCCGGATGGCCCGTCAATGGTCATGATGGGCACCGGGTTCATTGAATCGAGATCCCAATCGAGCGCGCCAGCGGCACGAAACCCGGGAATGAGGTGGCGACATTGGCGACCTCGCGCACTTGAATGGGCGACGCTGCTCGCAGGCTCGCGACCGCGAAAGACATGGCAATTCGGTGATCGCCAAAGCTTTCGACCACGCCACCGCCAAACGCCGCCCCGCAAGGCCGGCCTTCGATCCGCATCCCATCAGGCGTGACGCCATGCACCACCCCTAGGGTCGTGAGTCCCGCGCTCATGGCGGCGATGCGATCGCTCTCCTTGACGCGCAACTCCTCGGCCCCGCTGACCAGCGTCTCACCGGCCGCACAGGCGGCGGCGATGAACAACACCGGCATTTCATCGATGGCCAGCGCCACTTGCTCGGGCGGCACAGCCACTCCCCGAAGTTCCGTCCTTCGCACCCTTAAATCGGCGACCGGCTCGGCGCCGCTTTGCCGGGCATTTAGAACTTCGATGTCTGCGCCCATGCTGGAAAGGATCTCGAGCAATCCGGTGCGGGTGGGATTCATGCCCACGTTGCGGATCAGCAAACCCTCTTCCGGCGCCCCCAGAAGACCCGCCACAATAAAGAACGCCGCCGATGAAAAATCGCCCGGCACCGTGATTGCCAATGGGCGCAACTTCTTTGGGGGATACAAAGTCGTGCGCAGACCCGACGTCTGCACCGTGACCCCGCAACTGGCCAACATCAGTTCACTGTGATCGCGGTTCACCGCAGGCGCCGTTACCTGGGTCGGGCCTTCGGCATACAGCGCAGCCAACAAGATGGCTGACTTGACCTGGGCGCTGGCCATGGGCATCGCATAATCGATGCCTTGCAAAATCCGTCCGCCGCCGATCTCCACCGGCGGCGTGCCGTGGTGCGTGCGCACGTCGGCTCCCATGCTGCGCAAGGGCTTGGCGACTCGTTCCATGGGACGCTTCATGAGCGACTCATCGCCGATCAGCGTTGAGCCGAAGGCTTGCGCGCACAGCAGCCCGGTGAATAGCCGCATGGCCGTGCCCGCATTGCCCATGTCCAACGGCTGCGCCGAGGCGCGCAAGCCACGCATCCCCACGCCATGCACCGTGACTTCGGTGGCGGCCGTCTGATCGATGTGAACACCCAACGCCCGCATGGCCTTGAGTGTCGCCAGGCAGTCCTCGCTCGCCAGGAATCCGCTGACCTGGCTGGTGCCATCGGCAATGCCCGACAACATCAGGGCACGATGCGAAATCGACTTATCGCCGGGCACCTCGATAACGCCGGAGACACGCGTCGCCGGCTGTATCTCGAAATCCTGACTCACAGCACCGCCCGTGGGTATGAGCCGAGCACCTTGAACAAAGAAGCGCGGCTTTCCAGCGCGGCAAGCGCCTGGGCCACCGGCGGGTCGCTGACATGCCCTTCGATGTCGATGAAAAATACATAATCCCACTTGCGCTTGCGCGACGGCCGGGACTCGATACGCGTCATATTGACGCGATGCTGCGCCAAGGGCTCGAGCAATTGAAACAATGCACCGGAGTCGTCGGTGTCGCTGGTGGAAACCAACAGCGTGGTGCGGTCCACGCCGCTGGCGCTGAACAGCTTGCGCCCCACCACCAAGAAGCGGGTGGTGTTGTCGGCGCGATCTTCGATGTCGTTGGCGAGCAGCGTCAGACCATAGATATCGGCCGCGGCCCGGCCGGCGATGGCCGCGCTGCCGCGTTCATCCCGCGCGCGCCGCGCGCCTTCCGCGTTACTCGAAACGGGCACGCGTTCCACATCCGGCAACTGCTCATCGAGCCAACCGCGGCATTGGGCCAATGCCTGGGGATGCGCGCATACGCGCTTGATGTCGTGCATTGCCGCCATGCGACCCATCAAGAAGTGATTGATCCGCAATTCGACTTCACCGCAGATTTTCAGCGCCGAGGTTAAAAACATATCCAAGGTGTGGTTGACCGTGCCCTCGCTGGAATTCTCGATGGGCACCACGCCGAAATCGGCGACGCCGCCTTCGACCTCATGGAATACCTCGTCGATGGCCGACAATGGCAATGCGCGGACCGAGGAGCCAAAATGCTTGAGTACCGCCGCTTGAGTGAAAGTGCCTTCAGGACCCAAAAAAGCCACTTTGAGCGGTTCTTGCTGCGCCAGACAGGCGGACATGATTTCGCGAAACAAACGCGCAATTTCATCGTCGCGCAGAGGCCCCTGGTTGCGCTTGAGCGCCATCCGCAGCACTTCGGCCTCGCGCTCCGGTCGATAGAAATCAACCGCCTTGCCCGACGCCGATTTGGAAATGCCCACCAACTGCGCAAATCGCGCGCGCTCATTCAGCAAGGCATGAATGCGCGCATCAATGGCATCGATGCTATCGCGGATGTTGCCAAGCCCCGGCGTCGCGGGAGTGGCCCCGACGATGGATTTGCTGCGCGGCGCCTGCGCCGCCACAGGCGTTTTCTTGACGACTTTGGTTTTCTTCTTCATGCGTGCGAACGCCCGGCGTGAACACGCTCGAACTCACGCATGAACTCGATCAAGCGTTCGACACCCGACAGCGGCATGGCATTGTAAAGACTGGCGCGCATGCCGCCCACGATGCGGTGCCCCTTCAACCCATGCAAGCCCGCCTCGGCCGCCGCACTCAAGAACACCGCATCCAGCGCAGGATTCGCCAGCGTGAAAGTGACATTCATCCAGGAGCGTGAGTCCTTGGCGACGGAATTCTCGAACAAACGCGATGCGTCGATGGCAGCATAGAGTGCATTCGCTTTGGCTAGATTGCGCTCGCCCATCGCGCTCACGCCGCCCGCCTTCTTCAGCCATTTAAATACCAAGCCGGCCATGTACCAGGCGAAGGTCGGCGGCGTATTGAGCAGCGATTGATTCTCGCTGACCGCTGCGTAATCGAACACATGCGGTGTCTCGGTGCGCGCCCGGCCGATCAAGTCCTCGCGCACGATCACCACGACCAGGCCGGAAGGGCCGATATTTTTTTGTGCGCCGGCGTAGATCAAGCCGAACTTGGAGACATCGATCGGCCGCGACAAAATACTCGACGATAGATCGGCAATGAGCGGAATCGAACCGCTGTCCGGCACATAGGAGAATTCCACGCCACTGATGGTTTCATTGGGGGTGTAGTGCGCGTAGGCGGCGTCGGAACTGAAACGCAATTCCGCCGGCGGCGGAACGTGCTGATAAGTGCCGCCGGCGTCCGCAGCCACATGAACGTTGCAGTAGCGGCGCGCCTCATCGATGGCCTTCTTCGACCAATGTCCGGTGTTGACGTAATCAACACTAGCCCCGGATGCACTCAAATTCAGCGGCACCAGCGAAAACTGTGCCGAGGCGCCGCCCTGCATGAACAAGACTTTGTAATTGGGCGGAATCGACATCAATTCCCGCAGATCGCTTTCGGCCGTCGCGGCGACTTCCAAAAATGGTTTGCTGCGGTGACTGATTTCCATCACCGACATGCCGCTGTGCTGCCAATCGAGGAGTTCGTCGCGCGCCTGCTCCAAGACCTCGAGGGGCAATACCGCAGGTCCCGGAGAGAAGTTAAAAGCACGCATGACGGACTTTAGGTTTCCGAGACGGGTGTCTCGTCGGTACCGCCGCCCTCGACCGCACCGTTTTCACCGACCAAACCTTCAATGCGCTCGACGCCTGACAGCTGATCGCCCTCCTCCAGTCGTATCAGCCGCACGCCCTGCGTATTGCGTCCGACGATGGAGATATCCTTCACCGGCGTGCGCACCAGCACGCCGTTTTGGCTCATCAGCATGATTTCATCATCCACATTCACCAGCACCGCACCCACCATGTGGCCGTTGCGGTCAGTGATTTGCAGCGCAATCACGCCTTGGCCGCCGCGCCCGTGCTGCGGGAAATCGTCGAGCGGCGTCAATTTTCCGAAGCCATTCTGCGAGGCGGTCAGAATGAAACCCTCCTGGGCCACGATCAGCGCATTGACGCGTTGGTCATCCGCCAGTTTCACACCGCGAACCCCGGCGGCTTCCCGGCCCATCGGCCGCACCTCATCTTCCATGAAACGGATCGCCTTGCCCGCCGTGGTGAACAGTAGGATGTCCTTCGTGCCATCGGTAATGGCAACGCCGACCAATTTGTCGCCCGGGTCGAGCGCCACGGCAATGATGCCGTTGGCCCGCGGCCGCGAGAACATGGCCAGAGAAGTCTTCTTCACCGTACCCATGCTGGTCGCCATGAATACGAACTTACCTTCCTCGAACTCTTTGATCGACATCATCGCACTGATGCGCTCGCCTTCTTGCAGCGGCAACAGATTGACGATGGGCTTGCCGCGCGATCCGCGGCTGGCCTGCGGCAATTGATACACCTTCAGCCAATACAGCTTGCCGCGATCGGAGAAACACAGCAGCGTATCGTGCGTGTTGGCGACGAATAACTTGTCGACGAAGTCCTCGTCCTTGACCAAGGTCGCCGCCTTGCCCCGGCCGCCGCGACGCTGCGCCTGGTAGTCGGAGATGGGTTGCGCCTTGGCATAACCGCCATGCGAGAGCGTCACCACCACATCTTCCGGCGTGATCAAATCCTCAGTGGTTAAGTCCTCGTGATTGACCAGGATCTCGGTGCACCGCTTGTCGCCGAACGTGTCGCGAATGAACTCCAGTTCATTGCGGATCACCTCGAGCAGACGCTCGGGGCGGGCCAAAATGTCCGACAAGTCGCGAATCTGTTCCAACAATTCTTGGAACTCGGTCAGGATCTTGTCCTGCTCCAAGCCGGTGAGGCGGTTCAGCCGCATTTCCAAAATGGCCTGGGCCTGGGTATCGGTCAGCCGATAGCCATCGCTCACGATTCCCAACTCAGCGCTTTCAGTATCAGGACGCGTAGAGATCGCCCCGGCGCGCGACAACATCTCCGGAACCGCGCCTGAGGTCCAACTGCGCGAGGTCAGGGCAATCTTCGCCTCCGCAGGCGACGGCGAGGCCTTGATGGCTGCGATGATTTCATCGATGTTGGCCAGCGCCACCGCCAAGCCTTCCAAGATGTGGCCGCGCTCGCGGGCCTTGCGCAATTCAAAGATGGTGCGTCGCGTGACCACTTCACGCCGATGGCGCAGAAAGGCATCGAGCATTTCCTTCAAGCTCAACAAGCGCGGCTGGCCGTCCACCAGCGCGACCATGTTGATGCCGAACACCTTCGCCATCTCGGTCTGGCTGAACAAGTTGTTGAGCAAAATCTCCGGCACTTCGCCGCGCTTCAGCTCAATGACCACTCGCATTCCGTCTTTGTCCGACTCATCGCGCAGCCCGTCGGAGGCGATGCCCTCGATCAGCTTGTCGCGCACCAGATCGGCAATCTTCTCGATCAAGCGCGCCTTGTTAACCTGATATGGCAATTCGGTGATGATGATGGCTTGGCGATCGCCCTTGCCGACATCCTCGAAGTGCGTGCGGGCGCGCATGTAGACACGACCGCGGCCGGTCTTGTAAGCAGCAACGATTTCTTGCGTACCGTTGATGAAACCCTTGGTCGGAAAATCCGGACCCGGCACGATTTGAATCAGCTCTGCCAGCGTCAAATCAGGGTTCTCGATCAGCGCGATGCAGGCGTTGATGATCTCGGTAAGATTATGGGGCGGGATATTGGTGGCCATGCCCACCGCGATGCCCGACGACCCATTGATCAGCAGGTTCGGGATGCGCGCCGGCAGCACCGACGGTTCATGCTCGGACTCATCGTAATTCGGATTGAAATCGACGGTCTCTTTATCGATGTCGGCCAGCAATTCACCGGCCAACCGCGACATCCGCACTTCCGTGTAGCGCATCGCCGCCGGCGGATCGCCGTCGACCGAGCCGAAGTTGCCCTGACCGTCGACCAGCATGTAGCGCATCGAGAAGTCTTGCGCCATGCGCACGATGGCGTCGTACACCGAGGCATCGCCGTGCGGATGGTACTTGCCGATGACATCGCCCACCACGCGCGCCGACTTCTTGTAAGCGCGATTCCAGTCGTTGGATAGTTCGCGCATCGCAAACAGCACGCGCCGATGCACCGGCTTTAGACCGTCGCGAACATCGGGCAAAGCCCGTCCGACGATCACGCTCATGGCGTAATCGAGGTACGACTTCCGCATCTCGTCTTCGAGA
>CAZZWE010000169.1:0-8030 GCA_964657675.1 uncultured Steroidobacteraceae bacterium | reverse complement strand
CGGCGATCAGCACGAAGGACCTGCTGGCCGGCCTGCGCTACGGCTACCGCGCGCATGTCGTGGTGCGCGACACCGAAGCGGAGGCGCGCACCGCCAAGGAAACCACGCGCTTTCTGGTCGATCTGTTCAAGATCTCCGATCCCAGTGAGGCGCGGGGCAACACCGTGACTGCGCGCGAAATGCTCGACAAGGGCGCGACCCGCGTCGACACGGAATTGTCGAAGGTGCCGGCCATTCAAGCCACGCTGATGGACACCTTGGGCACGGTCTACATGGGGCTCGGACTGTACGATCAGGCACGCCCGCTGCTGGATCGCGCGGTGACCACCCGCCGCGCGCTTGACTCCAATGTTCCGGCGGACCTCTCGGATTCACTCGGTCATCAAGGCGAACTGCTATTCCTGCAGGCCGACTATTCGGAAAGCGAAACGGCGTACCGCGAAGCCATTCGCCTCGAGTCATCGCAGCCCAACGATCCGGACGCCCGAGCCCGGCTGGCCGATTCGTACTACGGGCTCGGCAAATTGTTGTCGGCGCAGGCCAAGTATCCCGAGGCGGAGTTGAGCTTGCGCAAAGCCTTGAAGCTGCAGCAGCAGATGTACGGCGATTCAGACCCGAGAGTCGCGCGCACGCTCAAGGACTTGGGACGCGAGCAGTTCGATGCCGGCAATTTGAATGCCGCCATCCCCTTGATACGCCGTGCCGTCGCCATGCAGCGCGAATTGCGACGCGGCGAACCGTATCCGGATTTGGCCGAAGTGCTCAATGACATGGGCTTGGTGTTATGGGAGCACGGCGACTTCGATGAGGCCGAAAAATTTTCACGGGAAGCGTTGGCCATGAAGCAGCGGTTGCTCGGCGACAAGCATCCGGAGATTGCCGCCGGCATGCAGAACCTGGCCTCATCGCTGCAAAATAAAGGCGATTTGGCGGGCGCCGAAACCCTGTACGCCCAAGCCTATGCCATGGAGCGCGACCTGCTCGGCGAGAATCATCCCGACGTCGCACAGGCGCTGATGAATCTGGCCACCTTGAGATACGACCGCGGGGACGCTCAAGGCGCCATCGCCAACATGCGCGAGGTGCTGGCCATTTACCGCAAGGCGTACAGCGGCGATCATCCCGACACCGCGCGTACCTTGAATGCGTTGGGATTCCGATTGATGATCGCGCGCGAATACGCGGAAGCCGAGCGCGACTTGACCGATGGATTGGCCATGCGACGCCGGCTGTTCGATGATCATCAACCCGACGTGGCCTCGAGCCTCACCAACACCGCCTTGCTCAAGAATGCCGAAGGCAAATACGCGGAAGGATTGGCGATGGCACAGCAGGCGCGCGAGATTTATACCAAGAGCCTGTCCGCCGATCACTGGCGCACGGCAATCGCCGAGAGCGCAGAGGGTGGGGCGTTGATGGGTTTGGGCCGCTACCCCGAGGCCGAAGAATGCCTGACGCACAGCAGTGAAATTTTGGCCAAGAACAGCGGGGCACCCACCGTGTTTCGCGCTCTCACGCAGCATTCGCTGGATTCACTGCACCGCACCGCGCGCCGTTCCGTGCACGCGCCGACCTTGCACGTGGCCAGCGATGGCACGACGCCCGTCGTGCATTGAGTTGACATAACGCGTTTGAAAAAATGACACGGACGATGTGCGCGCCGTATTGATCACGTGTTAAATTCGAACCAGCTTCGATGCGGCGCATCTGTGTCCTCATTGCTGCGCAGAATTAAAAAAAAGGGGATTCTCGATGCCACTGCTCACCGTCGCGCGCCCGCGCGCGCATCGTCATGGATTGACGTCGCTGGCCGTCGTCGTTGCATCGTTTTTTTTCTGGGTATGCGGTGCTTCAGCCGCCACCCAAACTCCGCCGGTCGTCACCCCTGAACAGCTCACCGTCACTGCGGCGAATGCGGCGGGCGATTCCATTTACGACCTCGCGCTGACCCCGGGCACCGCCGGTGCGCTCATCACCGGTACCAAGACATTGAATACCGACGGCACCAAGCACGGATCATTCGATGCGCTGGTGTGGTCACCCAACTCGGTGACCGGCACGCTCGATTTAATCGTGGCCGATGCCACCAAAGGGCAGATCCTCAAGTACGCGGGGCCGAGCTACGGCACTTCGACCGTGTTGTTCGCCTATGGCGGCAAGGGGTCGGGGCCTGCGTACCCGGCAGGATTGGCGGTCGATGGGACCGGCAATGTGTTCGTCATCAGTCCCAGTTCTTCGCTGAGCAGCCCTCCCGCGCTGTGGATGCTGCCGTTCAACAAAATCACCGGTGGCTACGGCGCGCCGGTGCTCATCGATCAATCGTTTGGCGGCTCGCTGACGCTGGCGTTGGCTGAAGTGTTGGTGGCAGGAACGCCAGCCACCGCGGTGGGTACGGCGGCCCCCGCATGGAACGCCGGCGACGTGTTGGTGCTCGTGGGCGATACGTTTGATTCACGCGTCATCGTGTATTCGCATGCCGCGATTGCTGGCTTGCTGGCCAATCCCAAGGTGCCGCTCAAAGGCCCGACCTCGACGCTCGTCACCGCGAGACAATTCCTGAGTCTGATCGCCGCGCCCTTTGGGATGGACATCTGGCCCGCGGATGCGACGCACGGCACCAGTCTGTTGTTTACGACCATCGACGGCCGCATCATTCGTTTCGACAGCAAGCAGAATGCATTCACCAGCAATTTTGCTTCCGGCTTGGGTCTGGGGCTGACGAAATTGAAAGTGGGCACCTACGCCGGCGTGCCCTATGCCTTTGTCGCACAGGTTCAACTGCCGACCAAAGGTAAGATCTTGCAACTGGGCGCGCCGCCGGCAAGCGGTGCAAACAAAGTGCTGGCCTCGGTCAGCAATGGCGTCAGTGATCCCATTGGCCTGGCGCTGTCGAGTTCCGGTTCGACGCCGATCAATGCCTGCGTCGCGCCCAACACCTGCATGCCGGTGGGTGCGCAAGAGACGGTGCAGATCACCGGCCCCGGTGTGGCCAATATCCCGCCGGGCGCAACGATTTTGCAGACCGCGTGCACCGTGCCGGCCGACCCGCGCGTCGCCATCATCAATAATGTGTGGAGCTGCCTAGGGCCCACCATCAATGTGTGCGGCACGACGCCAACGCCCGGCTGTGTGCCGGCAACGTTGGACGTCGCCAACTATTGCCCTGGCTTCCCCAGCACCATCCTGCCGCCCACCATGTGCGGTCACTCCGGCGCCAGCGGATCGGCGTTCCAGGTCATCAAATCCACGGCGCAATTGTTGGATGAGAATGCCAACGACATTTACATCAACACCGCCATCGACGCGACCGTCGCGCTGCCCGGGCCCTTTGACTTGGGATGTCAGGTCGGCACCGGGCAATTCGGTCCCTTGATCGCCTGGGCGCCGCGCTCGGATTTGCCCACCATTGAAGGCACCATCCCCGAGGATGTCAGCTCGCCGTTATTCGCGGAGCTGACTGGGTATTGCGATAAGAGTGGCGTCATCAATCACGTCGAATCCATGTTCGCGTTTGGGCTGGGGCTGAACGCCGGCGCCAACGGGTTGGGAACCGGTCCCACGGCCGGTTTGTTCGGATTCGTCACCACGAAGTTCAACAATCTGAGCACCATCGTTCAGGACGAAGCGCCGCAGACCACACCCGCGGTAACGACGGTCCTGGAAAACTACGTGGCGCAGAGCCAGGCCTACTTCAACAGCGACTTTCAAAATGACGTCAACGATTACAGCTGTGCGTTGAACTCCATTGCCTCCGCCGATGTGTACTTGCGCACTCAAGCGAATACCGCAGGTGTGTTCACTTATCACGCGCCCGCGGCCGGCAACAACAATCCGAATCCGGCCGGTGAAGTCGATTCGCGCCTGGCGAATCTGTTCCTGACCATCGCCGGCGATTTCACCGCCACGCCGAATCAGACATGGCCGACCACGGCCGTGCCGCCCTGCGTGACATTGAGTCTTGCGACCAACAATGCCTCCGTCGCGGTGGGCAGCAGTGCGACGCTGACCTTCGGTCCGCCGACACCGCAATTCGCGAACACGCCGCTGTTATTTGCGCCCTCGCAGTGCACCCTGTCGGCCTCCGACGGCACCTTCAAGACGCCCACCACCGTCGGGACTTCCGGTTCCCTATCCACCGGCACGCTGACGCAAGCCGGCACCTACACTGCAACACTCGAATGTTCGGGAGTGGCCGCCAATACTTCCACCAGTTTTGCGACCACGTCCGTGCAAGTGTCCTCGGCGCCACCGCCGCCCACGTTGACCACCGTGATTGTCTCGCCGAATACGGCGTCCGCCGCCGCAGGGCAAACGGTGCAATTCACGGCGTCCGGCATCAATTCGGCCCAGCAGCAAGTGACGTTGACCGGCCTCACCTGGGGCACCAGCAATGGCGTGGCCACCGTGGATGGCAACGGCTTGGCGACCTGCCTGCAAACCGGCAGCTCTACTATCCAGGCCACCAGCAGTCCCAGTACGGGAAGCATCGTCGGCACGGCGGCGCTGTCGTGCGGCGGCGCAGTGTTGACCGCCGTGACCGTCGCGCCGAACCCGGCGTCGGTGCCCGCCGGGCTATCGCAGCAGTTCACGGCCAGCGGCGTCAATTCGCTGAACCAGCCCATCCCCTTGAGTCAGGTACTCTGGAGTTCGCTCTCCCCCGGAGTGGCGAGCGTCAACTCCGGCGGCCTTGCGATGTGTATTCAATTGGGCAGCTCGACGATCACCGCCACCAGCGGCAGTGTGACCGGCGCCGCCACACTCAATTGCTCGCCCGCGACACTGGCTTTTATCACGGTGATGCCGTCGTCGGCGACCGTGCAGACCGGTTCGACGCAGCAGTTTACGGTGTCAGGCACGGATACCTTGGGCAATGCGGCGTCAGCCGGTCCCGTGACCTGGTCGAGCGGCAATCCCCAAGTGGCCACGGTCGACGCCAATGGTCTGGCGACCTGCGTGCAAAACGGCGGCACCAACATTACGGCCACCAACACGGGCAATCTCACCAGCAGCGGCGCGCTGACCTGCAACCCGGCCGCCCCGGTGATCAACATGACCGCAAGTCCCGCGTCGGTGCCGATCAACAACATCACGACGTTGACCTGGACTTCCAACCTGCCGGCAGGCGACAGCTGCGCGCTCACCAGTCCCCAGGATCCGAACGTGAATGGAACCGGACTGCCCGCCAATGGCTCGGCCGTCGTCGAGTACGGTACACCCGGCTACGTGACCTATGTGCTCAACTGTACGGGTCCGGTCAACGCCGGCACCCAAACCCAGGTGCTGTACACCCAGACGACGACCTATCAATACACCGGAATGCCCTTCTATCAAGGGGCGACATTCGGCGAATACGCGCCGGGTGAGCGGGTGACGGCCACCATCACGGTCAGTGTGCCATTCGGACCCAATCGCGGCTCGTTTGATCCGACCACGCTGCCCGGGTTCACGATCACCATGAACGATGGCGTGCAGACTCTGACCACGGGCAGCGGCGGGGTGACCACCAACGGCATCGTGAGCACGGATGGCAACGGCAACATCCTCACCTGGTCCTTTACCAATGACGCTTCCCAGGCGGGGAATGAAATTTCCACGGACTACCAATCGCCGACCAGCGCGGTCGATCTCGGCTCCCGGAACAACAACGACGGCCAGCCGCTCTGCACTGCCGGGGATTGCGCCTCCATTGCGGATTCACCGGGCACCTGGACCACCACCACGGGGCCGTGAACGCGGCGCTGACGATGCGCTAGCATAGGGGTATGTCTGTCTCGACCCTCCCTGTGTTTCGCATCGTCGGCTTCTCGGGCCACCGTCAACTCGCCGATGTACTCGGGCCGGCGCGAGCCATTCATCAGGCCGTGGCGGAACTGCGGCGCGATGCGCCCGGAGACTGGATCGGGTTGTCGTCGGTGGCCACCGGTAGCGATCAACTATTTGCCCAACAAATACTGGACCAAAATCTATCCTGGCACGCCATCCTGCCCTTGCCGCGCTCGCAGTTTAAGCAGGATTTCACGCCCGAAGAATGGACCACGGCGGAGGAATTTCTGGCGCGCGCCGATCATGTCCGTGTGGTGGGAGAGAATGAATCGCGCGAGGACGGTTACCTCGATTGCGGCACCGAGACGGTCAATGACTCCGATGTGTTGATTGCGCTTTGGGATGGGCTGGCGGCGCGCGGCAAGGGTGGCACGGCCGAAGTGGTGGAGTATGCGACCGCCCTCGGCAAACCGGTGCTCATCATCGATGCAACCACCTTTGCGGTCCGCAAGATCAATTGGAAAGCCTTGGATCAGCACGAAGACAGTCTGTTCGAATTGAACCGTCTGCCGGATGCCGCCGAGCATGCGGCCGGCGACCACAAAGCCCTGAGCAACATCAATTTCTTCATGCAGAAGTGCGACGCCGCCGCGACGCTGGCCGCGCCGCAATTTCGACGTCTCATTGCTTCCACGGTGATGTTGCACGTTTTGGCCACGCTCTTGGCAGCAGCTGCCTTGGCGTATGACATGCATGCGGCGGCGTTACCCTGGATCAAGCTGATCTGCCTGCTCGGCGCATTGGCGGTGGCGCTCGAGTTGCGACGCCGCGGCCATTCGAACAGCAGTTGGGTGCGATGCCGGCTGGCGGCCGAATTTTGCCGCTCGGCCATCGCCACCTGGGGTTTACCGCGCGCAGCGCCGCTGTTTCAGGATTTGAATTTGCCCGTCATCCGCAGTCTCACCCGGTCGCTGCATATTCTTCACAGCCGCTCGACCGTCATGAATCCCATGAGCATCGCGGAGTTCAAGCAGAACTACCTGACGCAGCGTATCGACGATCAGCTGGCGTACTACCAACGGCAAGAGGGACGGGCGCTGCCGCAATTCAGCCGGCTCAAATTTGGATTTTGGGTCACGACACTACTGGCGATTGCCTGCACGCTGGCCTATGCCATTGCGCAGACCTGGCATTTCGCGATCGCGGAGTGGCTGGTCGCCTCCGTGTTTCATTTTTTGCCGATCACCCTGCCAGTCGTGGCGGCGGCGTTTATCTCGCTGATTTCCATCAACGACCTGCAGCGTCGCGTCGCGCGCTATCGCGAAATGAAATTCATGTTGATCGACAGCCGCAATCAGGTGAAATTCGCGGAGACGTGGAACAGCTTGGAGCGTGTGGTGCTGCAGACGGAACGCGCGTTGCTCCAGGAGGTGCTCGAGTGGCATTCGATCACCAGCTTCAGCGAGTCGCACTAGGGTCGGGCTACGGCTGATTGCTCCAAGTGTCTCGCAGCCTCCCGGGCTGTTTGAGACTTTGCGGCGGTCGTCCGATGGCGCGATGAAACGCGCGGCGCATCCGCTCCGGATCCGAGAACCCCGCCTGCTGCGCAATCCTTTCCACCGATTGGCCGCCCGTTTCGATCAGGATGCGCGCCGACTCGACTCGAAGCCGTTCGATGGCACGCGCCGGCGAATGGCCGGTTTCGCTCTGGAAGGCGCGCGTGAACTGCCGCGGGCTCAAGTTCGCGACCTCAGCCAACTGCGTGACCGAGAGCTTGCGGTGCAGATTCTTCTTGGCGAACGCCAAGGCGTCTTGGATGCGATCCGATTTCGGTTCGAGTTCCGAGAGCGCGGAGAACTGCGACTGGCCGCCGCTGCGTCGGTGATAGATCACCAACTTGCGCGAGACCTTGCGGGAAATGTCCGCGCCCAGGTCGGCTTCAATCTGAGCGAGTGCCAGATCAATACACGCCGTCATGCCCGCCGAGGTCCAAATATTTCCATCGACGATGTAGATGCGGTCTTCTTCGACCTTCACGCGCGGGAACCGGCGCTGCAGTTCGCGCGCGAAATGCCAATGCGTGGTCGCGCGGCGGCCATCGAGCAGGCCGGCTTCGGCCAATAAAAAGGCTCCGGTGCAAATGCTTCCGACGCGTCGGCTCGCGGGTACGGCGTTCTTGAGAAATGCCGTCAGCGCCGGGGTGGCTTCAAATCCCATGTCGCTGCTGCCCGCGACGAGCAGAGTATCGAATGCAGGGTCATCGAAGG
>CAZZWE010000168.1:0-8033 GCA_964657675.1 uncultured Steroidobacteraceae bacterium | reverse complement strand
GGGCTGCAGAATCAGCGGCGATTTGATTTCAAACAACTGCCCCTCGCGCACCGCGGGAATCTCGCTCCAGCCGACGCGCGCTTTGACTGTCTCGGGTCGGAACTTCTTGCCGCACCAGGAACCTACAATGATATCCGGCGCGCGTCGCGGCACTTCCAACGGATCGGCAATGATGCGATTTTTCCCCAAGGATTCGCGCCCGAGTTCGGCAAAGCAATCGATCCCGCCCGCCACGTCGATGAGTTCCGACACCCAGCCGATGGCGCTGATTTGCGGCGCATCCCATTCCTCGAAATAAACGCGGGGACGCTGCGTGAATTGCGCCGCGCTCGCGCGGATGACCTCAAGTCCTGCTTCGATGCGCGCCACCAATGCTTGCGCCTGCGTTTGACAGCCGATCAAACCGCCCAGCATCGCCATCATCTGAAAAATTTGCGCGACGCTGCGTTGATTGAAGAGATGCACGGCAATCCCACGCCGTATCAGCTCGGCGGCGATGTCGGCCTGCAGATCGGAAAATCCCAGCACCAGATCCGGACGCAGCGCGACGATCTTGTCGATATTGGCGCTGGTGAAGGCGGACACCTTGGGTTTCTCCTTGCGGGCACGCGCCGGCCGCACCGTGAATCCCGAGATGCCGACGATGCGCTGTTCTTCACCCAGCAGGTACAAAGTCTCGGTGGTCTCTTCCGTCAGACAGACGATTCGCTGGGGGTACATAGGACGGCGATCTTGCCACAGCCCAGGTGCCGTGTAAGGCTCGCGCCATGACCAAGTACTGGGAATCCCTCGAGGACATTTTATTCATCCGCTCACGCAGCATGGGACCGCCGTGGGGCCCCTTTCTGCGTGTGGTGCGCTATCCGGCTGCGCTGCTGCGCGATTGGCTGCGGGGCGAGGTCAGCGTGCGCGCCATGAGCTTGGCTTACACCACCCTGCTGTCCGTGGTGCCGCTGCTGGTGTTCAGCTTCTCCATCCTCAAGGGCTTGGGTGCGCGCGGCGACATGCGCTACATCTTGATGGAATTCTTCCGACCCTTGGGCGGCGCAGCCGGCCAGCTCACCGAGAGCGTGATGCAATTCGTGCAGAACATGCGCGGCGATTTGCTCGGCACCATTGGCCTGGGTTTCCTGGTGTACACCGTCATCACCACCATTCAAAAGGTCGAGAACAGCTTCAACTATGTATGGCGGGTGCAAAAGCCGCGCAGTTTCGCGCGCCGCTTCACCGAGTACTTGAGCGTGATGATATTAGGCCCGCTGCTGTTGGCCGTGGCCTTGGGCCTGTTGGGCACGGTCGAAAACAGTCCCTTTGCCCATTGGATCGATGCCATCGGTCCGTTGGCGTGGCTGCTGCGAAGTGGCGGCGAACTCGTGCCCTACGTGATCGTCACCGCTGTCTTCACCTTCATGTACATTTTCGTGCCGAACACCAAGGTGCAGAAAAAAGCCGCGCTGATCGGCGGCTTCGCCTCCGGCGCGGTGTGGGCACTGGTCGGGAAGCTGTTTACCTCCTTCATCGTGTATTCCTCCTCGCTGGTCGCGGTGTACACCGGCTTCGCCATTGTGTTGACCACGCTCATCTGGGTGTATTTGAGCTGGCTGATTCTGCTGATGGGCGCGCAGTTCGCGTTTTATCTGCAGTTTCCGCAATACCTGCGCCATGGACAGGAAGCCATCGACCTCACCGGACGCGATCGCGAACAGGTCGGGCTATCAGCGATGTTTCTGATCGCGCGCGATTACGGTGCCGGCAAGGGCTTGTGGACCATTGGCCGCTTGGCCCAAGAGCTCGACATTCCGAGCATTGCGGTCGCGCCGGTGATGGCATCGCTGGAGCGCGGCGGCTTGCTGGTGGCCACCGAGCATGAGCAGTTCGTTCCGGCGCGCGATCCGGCCGGCATATGGTTGTCAGATATTCTCGAGGTAGTGCGCACGCTGCATTCGGGACGCTTAGGAGTGGCCATCCATTCGATCGGTCCGGCGGTGAGCATTCTCGATGGCGTCGAGGCCGCGGCTCGACAATCTCTGAACCAGCGCTCTTTGAAGGACTTGATTGCGTTCGAGGCCGCGGCCTTGCCCTAGTCGCCTGCGATCGTCATCTCGTCGAGCAGAATCGAACCCACGCGGATGCCGCCGCGGGTGTCGATGTCATCGCCCACCGCAGCAATCCCCTTGAACATCGCGCTCAAATTGCCGGCAATGGTGATCTCCGCCACCGGAAACTGCAGCTGGCCGTTTTCCACCCAGAAGCCCGCAGCGCCGCGCGAGTAGTCGCCGGTGACGGTGTTGACACCCTGCCCCATGAGCTCGGTCACCATGAGTCCCGTGCCGAGTTTGGCCAACATCGCCTCGAAGCCGCCCGGCAATGACGGCGCGACCAAAAGATTGTGAGCACCACCGGCGTTGCCGGTGGTTTTAAGACCGAGTTTGCGCGCGGAGTAACTCGACAAGATGTAGCCCTGCAGCACACCGTCGATCACCAGCTCGCGCTCCTGCGTGGCCACACCCTCGTCGTCAAAGGCGGCGCTGCCCATGGCCTTCGGAATATGCGGCCGTTCAGCGATCGAGAATCCTGCCGGCAACACCTGCTGCCCGGCGGCATTCAGCAAGAACGAGGCCTCGCGATACTGGCTGCTGCCGCGCACCGCGACGATCAGATGCCCCATCAAGCCGCGGGCCAGTTCCGGCACATACAGCACCGGGGAGCGGCGCGTGCTGATCTTGCGGGGGTCCAAGCGTGCGATGGTGCGGCGGGCACTCTCGCGTCCCACCGCTTCCGCATCTTCGAGCTCGCGCCAATCGCGCGAGCTGGTGTACGAATAATCCCGCTGCATATCCTCGCCCGAGCCTGCGAGTACCACGCAGCTGACGGTGTGCGAGGTCGCCGGATAGCCGCCGATGAAGCCATGCGTATTGCCGTACACGTGCAGACCTTGATGCGTGCTGACCGACGCGCCTTCGGAATTGTTGATGCGCGAATCGAAGGCCAGCGCGGCCGCCTCGCAAGATTTGGCGATTTCGATGGCGCGGTCGGCGCTGATGCTCCACGGATGCGATAAATCCAAACTCGGCGGCGAGCGTGCCATCAATTCCGCGTCCGCAAGTCCCGAACAGGCATCCTCGGCCGTGAAACGCGCAATGCTGCAGGCCTTGGCCACCGTGGCCCGCACGGCCTCCAGCGAGAAATCAGCGGTGCTGGCCGACCCCTTGCGTTTGCCGAAGTACACCGTGATGCCCATGCTGCGATCGCGCTGGTGCTCCAGGGTCTCCACCTCGCCCAGGCGCACGCCCACCGACAGCCCGGTATCCTGGCTCACCGCCGCGTCGGCCTGCGAAGCGCCGCGCACTTGGGCCTCCTGCAGCGCCAATTCAATGATGGACTGAAGGTCCGCCTGGGCGAGGCGAGCAGGAATATTGGTAACCGCCATCAAATTCTCCGTCTTTTTAAGGCTCAGGAAATCGGGGCAATGATTCTACCGGCCTGAGTGATAGCATGGTGAATATGACGCCAGAGCAAGAAACCAGCGATTCTGAGGAAACCGAAGAACAACGGCTGAGCAAAAGTGCCCGCAAACGCGAGGCGGCTTCGCTGCAGGAATTAGGCGTCAAATTGTCCACCCTGCCCGATCAGGAGATCAAAGCACTGGGTTTGCCCGACAATTTGTTCATCGCACTGCGAGATTTACGGCGTTTGCCCTCCCACGGTGCACAGGTCCGTCAGCGGCAATACATTGGTAAATTGATGCGCGGCATCGATCCGGAACCCGTATTGGCCAAACTGGCGGAACGCAAGATGCGTCATGACGTCGAGATCCGTCATTTCCAACAGATTGAAAAATGGCGCGATCGGCTGCTATCGGAGCCGGCCACCGCCATCGATGAGCTGCTGGTCGAATTCCCCAAGGCCGACCGCAGCACGCTGGAAAAGCTGCTGGAAAAGGCCGAACGAGAGCGTATCGAGCAGCGCTCGCCCGTGGGCGCGCGCGAGCTTTTTGCGTTTCTGCGCCAGTTGCTAACCTAAGATTGCTAGAATTCACCGCATGAAAGCGTTGGTCGGAGTCATTATGGGATCGTCTTCCGACTGGGAAACGATGCAACCGGCTGCCGACACCTTGCAGGCCTTGGGCATCGCCCATGAGGTGCGGGTGATCTCCGCACACCGCACCCCTGATCTGTTGTTCGAATATGCCGCTGCGGCGCGCGAGCGCGGACTGCGCGCCATCATCGCCGGCGCCGGCGGCGCAGCCCACCTGCCCGGCATGACCGCCGCCAAGACTTCGGTACCGGTGCTCGGCGTACCCGTGCAGACCAAGACCTTGAATGGCATCGATTCACTGCTGTCGATCGCACAAATGCCCAGCGGCATACCGGTGGCCACCTTTGCCATCGGCATTGCCGGTGCGAAAAACGCGGCGCTGTTTGCGGCGGCCATTTTGGCCAATGAATTTACGGAAATTCGCGACAAGCTGGACACCTTCCGTAAAGACCAAACCGCGGCGGTGCTCGCCAAGCCGGATCCGCGCATCTCTTGAGCCTGAATCGCGTGGGCATCGTCGGTGCCGGGCAACTGGGGCGCATGCTGGCGCTGGCCGGGTACCCCTTGGGCATCCATTGTTTATTTCTGGATCGCAGCGCGGATTCTCCCGGCGGGCAGGTCGCGCCCATCTTGACCGGCGAACTGGAAGACCCCGCATTGCTGGCCCAACTGGCGGCAAAAAATCAGGTGGTCACCTTCGACTGGGAGAACATCGCCGGCCGGGCGCTCGAGCCCTTGGAAGCCATCACGTTGGTGCGTCCGCCGCGCGCCGCGCTCGAGGCGTCGCAGGATCGCTTGCAGGAAAAAGCGCTGTTCAAGCGATTGAAGATTCCGGTCGCGGCGCATTGCGCCGTCGATACCGAGGAGGATCTGATTCGTGCGGCGCACCGCATCGGCCTGCCTGGTGTACTAAAAACGCGTCGCTTGGGCTATGACGGCAAAGGCCAATTCGTGCTGAAGCATGCAGCCGACATCGAGCGTGCGTGGAATGCCATGGGCGCCTCAGGTTTGATCTATGAGAAGTTTCAGGATTTCTCGCGCGAGGTTTCCATCATCGGCGCTCGCTCCGCCTCTGGTCGCAGCGTGTTCTATCCCTTGACCGCCAACGTTCACCGCGGCGGAATTTTGCGTTACAGCATTGCCCCGTTTGTCCAACCGCTGCTGGAGCGTACCGCGCGCGCCCACCTGCAGCGCATTATGAAGGCGCTGAACTACGTCGGTGTTTTGACGGTGGAGTTTTTTGTGGTGAAGGGACGCTTGGTGGCGAACGAAATGGCGCCGCGCGTGCACAACTCCGGACACTGGACCATCGAAGGCTGCGTCACCAGTCAGTTCGAGAATCACTTGCGGGCCATCTGCGATTTGCCGCTGGGAAGCACCCGCGCGCTCGGCCACAGCGCGATGATCAATTTTCTGGGGAAAATGCCGGACCGGGACACCCTGCTGGCCTTGGAAGGACTGGCTTATCATGATTACGGCAAGGAATCGCGGCCGGGCCGAAAGGTGGGCCACTGCACGATTCTCAAAAAAGCCGCCAAGGACCGCAATTTGGCGCTTGCGAATGCTCTAAAATTCATCGAGTGGACATAGACAGTCCGGTAGCGCGAATGTACCTAGAGCTTTTCAAACTGCACGATCTGCCGTTCCGCCTCAGCCCGGATCCGCAGTTTCTATACTTGAGCAAGCAGCATGCCCGCGCCAAGGCGTACATGGAGTCGACCATCTGGTTCACGGATGGCTTCGTGGTCATCACCGGAGAAATTGGCGCCGGTAAGACCACCTTGATCGAGACCTTTTTGCGCGAGCTGCAAAGCGAGGTCATCGTCGCGCAAATCAGCCAGACCCAGTTGTCGGCCAGCGAATTCTTGCAGACGGTATTGGTGCAATTCGGCTTCACGCCGTTCAACATGAAAAAGGCCGAGCTGCTCGCGACCTTGACGCAATTCTTGACCGAGCAGTACAGCAACGGCCGCAAAGTGCTGCTCATCGTCGATGAAGCACAGAACTTGAGCAACCGCGTGCTCGAGGAAGTGCGCATGCTGTCCGGCATCGAGACCACCAAGGACAAGGCGCTGCGCATCATCCTCGCCGGCCAGCCGGAGTTGAATGACAAACTCAACTCGCCTGACCTGGTGCAGCTCACCCAGCGCGTTCGATTACGATTTCATCTCACGGCGCTGACCAAGCCGGAGACCAGCAGCTACATCGAACACCGCCTGGAAGTCGCCGGGTCTCAAGGGCGGCGCATCTTCGCCGAAGAGACCTTCAATACGATTTATCGCTACACCGGCGGTGTACCGCGCTTGATCAACACGCTGTGCGACACCGCCATCATGGCGGCCTTCGGACGCGACAAAGACACCGTTGAGGTGGAAGATCTCGAGGCGGCGATCCAAGAATTGCAATGGGTCGAATTTGCCTCGACCACCAATCGCATGAAGACCCTGGGTGAGTTCGAGCGCACCGGCAGCTTCACACCCACGCCACCGCAACCGCCGGTGGTCGGGCGGATTCTGCTCGCCAGCGAAGGCAAGACCGTGGTGGAGCGCGAGCTGCGTCCCGGCCGGCTGGTGATCGGGCGTACGCCGGACAACGATTTGCAGATCGACAGCAAATTCATCAGCCGTCATCACTGCCAGATCGTCACCCAGGCCGATTCTTGTTTGATCGAAGATTTGAACAGCACCAACGGCATCTCGGTGCAATCCAAGCGCGTGCGCCGGCATAACTTGAACGACGGCGACGTGGTGCAGGTGGGACAGCACGAGATCATGTACATCGATGAGCGCGCGCCGCGGGTGCGGCATGCCGCGGAGCACGGCGAGACGGCGGTTATCGACCCGCCGCCAAAAGTGGTGACCTAGTTATTGGGGTTCGGCGGCAGCTCGATGCTCTCGCCGTTGTATTCGCGGCTCAAGGCGCGATAGTCCTGACGCCGCAAGAATAATGTCAGTGCCGCAGTCTCAGCCAGCAAGCCGATCAAGAACGCGGCTTTGCCGGGATAGCCCACCGGATTGAGGTAGAACAGAACAATCGCGATGCCGCCGATCGCCATGTAAATGAACGGCAAACTTTCGTACACGGGACGAGCGAGACGCATGGATTTGATACCTCCCTGCGCCATGGTAATCCCGCAACGGCGACCGAAATCGCCGAATTTGACTTAAAGTTCGGATAATTAGTCCTTGCCGACGAACAATTCTGAGATGCGCGTGAGCCAGTTTGTACGCCATCCCTCGACCCGCAGTTGTTCATTCTTGGGCGCAGTGCTGCGCTTCGAGGCATTCAGCAGTTCTTTGGGCAACGTGATTTGATAAGCGCCCGTCATTGAATTGTCGGCCATGGAATCTCCGTAAGTTGACGGCGACAAGCCTACCGAGACGACCGCAGTCGCCGTGAGACATGGCGCACGCTACGTCGGTTTTTCTGATGCCGCGCATCGCCGCCGTCGCTGGGAGGAGACGCAATGCCTCGTTCCCAGCATATGACAGCGGCTTATGTCAGACGCGCATGCTTACGGGTGCAAACGCTTCGCTTCGAACTCATCGCCCGGCAGCCAATTCACCGTGCTGCCCGCGAGCATGGCTTCCCAGCCCAATGCGAAACCAAACTTGGCCAGCGCTGCGTTGCTGGTGAAGTCCATGGAGGGCGAGTACTCATCGCTCGGCTGATGATAGTGCTTGGCGGTGTACTCATCGCGCTGTTGTTTGCCCCACTCCTCGGGGTGACCCGCGAACTTGATGCCGGTGTTGATGGAAAATGCCGGCACGCCGGCGCGCGCCAGGCTGAAGTGGTCGGAACGGTAATAGTGGCCGGCGCCGGGCTCTGCATCCGGTTGGATTTCGAATTTAAATGCCGCCGCGGTCTTCGTGACGGTGGGATAAAACGAGGTGCGCTCAGCGCCGGTGACATTCACCGATTCGGGCATCCCGATGGGCGCAATGGCATCGAAGTTCAAACCCAGCGCAATCTTGCCCGGCGCCAACGGCAGATGT
>CAZZWE010000167.1:0-8061 GCA_964657675.1 uncultured Steroidobacteraceae bacterium | reverse complement strand
GCGCGGCGCCATGCGCCGGTGCTCAACCCACCCTTTGTAAATACGGCTGTTCATACTGCCTGCGGCGAAATTCCTCGAGCGCAGCCAATGCGCTCTTGACGCCGTCCTCGTGAAAACCATAACTCCAATATGCCCCGCAATAATAGGTGCCGCGCTCGCCACTGATCTCGGCACGTCGTTTCTGCGCCGCAACACCTGCCACCGTGAACACTGGATGGTGATAATGGTAGCGATCGATGACACTACCGGCATCGATATCGGGGTGATTCAAGCTCACCATAAACTGGGTCTTGCCCGGTAGAGACTGCAGGATGTTCATGTTGTAGGTGAGACAGACACGGGCGGAGGGTGTTTGCGGTACATGGTAATTCCACGCGGCCCATGCCAGGGGACGCTTGGGCATCAGGCGCACGTCGGTATGCAGTACCGCTTCGTTTTCCTGATAGGGAATGGCACCTAGAATGCTGCGCTCGGCGGCGGAGGGATCCGACAGCAGCTTCAGGGCCTGATCACTGTGACAGGCGATGAACACCGCATCGAATTGTTCCACCGTGCCACCCGCCAAACGGACCGCCACACTGCCCGGTCGGCGCGCGATCGACTCCACCGGCGTATTCAAGCGGATGCGATCAGCGTAGGGCGCGGTCAATCGCTTGACATATTCTCGCGAGCCGCCCTGGATCACCCGCCACACGGGCCGATTGTCGACGTTGAGAAAGCCATGGTTGGAAAAGAACTCGACGAAAAAGCGCGCGGGAAATTCGAACATCTCCTCCGGCCGGGTCGACCAGACCGCGGCGCCCATGGGCACGATGTAATTTTCGACGAAGTAGGATGAATAGGCTTCGTTGCGCAAATACTCGCCCAGGCTCAACCGGTGCGAGTCGCCGAGCAACAGCTTGGGCGCTTCCCGATTGAAGCGCAGGATGTCGACCACCATTTTCAAAAACGACGGGCTGACGATATTGCTGCGTTGAGCGAACAGCGCATTCAAACTGGTGCCGTTGTATTCGAGCGCGGTTCTGGCGTTTTGCACGCTGAAGCTCATGTCGCTGTGCTGCCACGGCACCTTGAGTTCATCGAGCAGAGCGATAAAGCTCGGGTAGGTCCAATCGTTGAAGACGATGAAGCCGGTGTCGATGGCATGGCGAGTCCCCTCGTGCTCGACATCGACCGTATGGGTGTGGCCACCGATGTAATGGCCGGCTTCGAAAACGGTGACTTCGTGACGACGGCTGAGGTAGTAAGCCGCTGCCATGCCGGAGATACCGGATCCGATTACCCCAACCCGCATTGCGCTCATCCTAGGATTGCCGGAATGCCCGGCTTACAAGGCTATTCGATTTCTGGATTGGATTGGATTCAGCGACGGGCCGTCAGCGCAGACGCTTGGCCCCACCGTCGCGAACTGCGGCCGGCACCGGTTTCAAGTCCCAAATGAGTCCGAAGAAAGACATGAATTTCAGACCATAGTAGGTCAAGTCGAATTCCCACCAATAAAATCCCTGCCGCACCGAGGCGGGATAGTGGTGGTGATTGTTGTGCCAGCCCTCGCCCAAGGTGATCAATGCCAGCCAGCGATTGTTACGGCTCGAGTCACCGGTTTTGTAACGCTGACGGCCGAACACGTGGGACAGAGAGTTGATGGTGTAGGTGCCGTGATACACCAACACCGTGGAGATGAAGAAGCCCCAAATGAGCATCTGCCAACCGGTGGTGTGAAGCCCAGGCGCCACGTGCTTCAGCAACACGCCGAGCAAAAAAACGCCAAGGCCAAGCGCGGTGGGGACGACAATGTCGAATCGATCCAGGAAACGCAATTCCGGATACTTGAGCAGATCCTTGACGCGCGATAAGTCGGCGGTGAAATGCTTGTGCGACATGAACCACCCCATGTGGCTCCACAGAAACCCGTGCTGCACCGGCGAATGCACATCATCCACCTTGTCGGAATGGACATGGTGATGGCGGTGGTGAGCGGCCCACCAGATGGGTCCGCGTTGCACGGCAGAGGCACCGAGTATTCCGAATATGAATTGCCCCACGCGCGACGTCTTGAAGGTGCGGTGGGAAAAATAGCGATGGTAGAAACCCGTGATCGCAAACATGCGCACCACGTATAAGGCAATGGTCACCGCCAAGGCGACCCAACTGAATCCCACCCAAATCACGCACAGACAAATCACATGCATGAGCAGGAACGGCACCACCCGGGCCCAATCGACATGATTGCCGACGTGACGCAGGGCCTCGACCTGCTTGGGACGGGTGGCAAAATCGCCGTTGCCGAACCATCGTGATAGCTCAATCCCGACCCGTTCCGCAGCGGGTTGCTCCATCACGATTTCATTTTCTGGCGTCATCTAGTTTCCTGAAGCGTAAGGGTTGCAACGCAGCGTTGGCGGCGTTTGCGGGATCCACAACGGAGATGTTTAGCACACCGTGCAGGATGCGCGAGGGTAACCATATCACCGATTCCTGTGAGAGTTATTTCGTCGTGAGGTTCAATATGGATGCGCGAAACCTCCCCCCTCAGCCTTTAATCTTGGCAAGTCGCCCGCACAATGGGGTGTGGCCTCGAGAAATCGGGCTTCGGATGGCACGCAGGTGCTTGTAAAATCAAGAATTTAACGCCTTAGGGTAGGGCATGCAATATAAGGACTATTACGAAATTTTAGGCGTCACCCGCAGCGCGGATGCGGACGAAGTCAAGCGCGCCTATCGAAAGCTGGCACGCAAGTACCATCCGGACGTCAGCAAGGAAAAAAATGCCGAGGACAAGTTCAAGGAAGTCCAGGAGGCCTATGAGGTGCTGCGCGATACCGAAAAACGTGCCGCCTATGATCAGCTCGGTCGGGACTTTCGCAATGGCCAACAGTTCCGGCCGCCGCCGGATTGGGGTCAGCGATTCGGGCAACCGGGAGGCCAGCGCTTTTCGGATCTGAACGGATTCAGCGACTTTTTCTCGACTCTATTCGGCGGCGCGGGGCAAGCGGGCCATCACTCTCATCAGCCGCAGCATGACGCCGATGCAGGTCCGCTCGACGTCACGGTGGAAGAGGCATTTGCGGGCACCAAGCGGCGCATCATGTTGAACGAAGGTGGACGCCATCGCCCGGTCGATGTGCAGATTCCAGCCGGGGTCACTGAGGGCCAGTCACTTCGCATTGCAGGCGGAGCCGGCCGCGCCTCGCTGGTATTCAAGATCCGTTTGCGGCCGCACCATTTGTTTGAAGTCGCCGGCAAAGATGTTCAAGTTGATCTGCCGTTGGCGCCATGGGAAGCGGCCTTGGGCGCCAAAGTGGCGGTGCCGACTTTGGGGGGTACCGTTGAGTTGACCATCCCGGCGGGCGCCCAGTCGGGCCAGCGCTTGCGATTGCGCGGCCGCGGACTTGCCGCCGGCAATTCGGCGGCCGCAGGGGATCAATTCGTCGTGATCAAGATCGTCGCACCGCCGGCGCAGACCGAGCAGGCGAAGGAAGCCTATGCGCGCATGAAAAAGGAATTCGATTTCGACGCACGCGCCGACTGGCCTTGAAGGGGATTAGCCGCCGCCGGCGAACTCATCCGGGGAGATGGCGATTTCGCCCGCCAGACGCCGCTGCGCTGCGACTTGCACGCTCTGCGGCTTGATGAACAAAGCGGAGACTTCCGGGTGGGCGGCGCGGACCTTGTTTTCGAGTTCAACGACGGCGGCTTCGATATCCGGCGCTCGCATGGTGTCGAAGAAATCCAAGCTTAGATAGGCCACCACATTATTCGGGGCGAGCTGCACGGTAGCGATGCTGTTGGCGCTGCAGACGCCGGCCATCTTGGCCGCGATTTTGATGATGGAATCACTCAACTGCGGGTCTGCACGCTCGCCGATCAACAAGGCCTTGGACTCGCGCGCCAGCAACGCGGCAACGCCGGACAAGATCACCGCTATCACCAGCGAGGCGACCCCGTCCCAGCGGCTATCGCCGGTGAGAATGGCGGCGGTGGTGCCGGCCGCGGCCGTCAACAGTCCCAGCACGGCCGCGGAATCCTCAAACACCACGATGAATGCCGGCGGATCTTTCGAGCGTCGAAACGCCTCCCACCATCCTTGGCCGCGCTTGGTTTGGCCGAAGGCCCGCATCCCGATGAAAAAGGAAACACCCTCGAAGATCATCGATACCGCGAGCACCACGTACACCACCTGGGGACGCTCGATCGGTTGCGGGTTGAGCAACCGCTGGATACCCTCGTAGGCCGAAACGCCGGCGCCCAGGGCAAAAATCAGCAGTGCAACCACGAAACTCCAAAAATAAATTTCGCGCGCATAGCCCAAGGGGTGTTCACGGTCGGCGGGTCTCGAGGAGCGCGCGATGCCATACAACAGCAGCAACTCGTTGATGGTGTCGACCAGGGAATGCACCGCCTCGCTCAGCATGGCGGCCGAGGAGGTCAGGGCGGCCGCAACGAATTTGGCGGCGGCGACGGCCAGATTGCCGGCCAATGCCGCCCAAACCGCGCCCAATGTGCCGCTTTTCGCCATGTTGAATTCTCAGGCGCAGGCCCCACCTCATCCGACAGGGTTCGCCCGCTAAACATAATTTTGTCAACCGATTGTAAGGCCATGACCACAGAAACACAGCCGCAAGTAAAAGAGTTCCAAGCAGAAACCAAGCAGGTGCTGCGCCTGGTGATCCATTCGCTGTATTCGCACAAGGAAATTTTCTTGCGCGAATTGGTGTCGAATGCCTCCGATGCCTGCGAAAAGTTGCGTTTCGAGGCGCTTGCCAACCCTGCTTTGCTGGGTTCCGATTCGCTGGCGATCACGTTGATACCCGACAAGACCGCCGGCACCTTGACCATCAAGGACAACGGCATCGGCATGAGCGAAGCCGAAGTGATCGATAATCTGGGCACCATTGCGCGCTCCGGCACGAAGAAATTCCTGGAGACCTTGAGCGGGGATTCGGCCAAGGATGCGCAGTTGATCGGCCAGTTCGGCGTGGGTTTCTACTCCGCCTTCATTGTGGCCGACAAGGTGACGGTGCTCACCAAGCGCGGCGACAGTGATGCGGTGCGTTGGGACTCCAACGGCGAAGGCCAGTACGAGATTCAGCCCGGCGAGAAAACCGACCGCGGCACCGAGGTGATTTTGCACCTGCGCGATGAGGACAAGGAATTCCTGGAGGGCAGTCGTCTGCGCCAACTGGTGCGCAAATACTCGGATCACTTGAGCATCCCCATCGTACTGAAAGAAGCGGACAGCGAGGAGACCGTCAACCAGGCCAAGGCATTCTGGACGCGTCCGAAGTCCGAGCTCACCGATGCGGATTACCAGGCGTTCTATAAACACCTGACCCACGATTCCGAGGATGCGCGCGTATGGGCGCACAACAAGGTCGAGGGCAATATCGAATACACCTCGCTGCTGTATCTGCCGAAGCGCGCGCCGTATGACCTGTTCGAGCGGGAGCCGAAAAGCGGCGTGCAGCTGTACGTCAAGCGCGTGTTCATCATGGACAAGGCGGCTGAACTGCTGCCGCCGTATCTGCGTTTCATGCGCGGCGTGGTGGACACCGCCGACCTGCCCTTGAACGTCTCGCGCGAGTTGCTGCAGAACAACCGCACGGTGGAGAAGATCAAGGCCGCGCTGGTGAAACGCTCACTGGATTTGTTGGAGGATTTGGCCGCCAACAAGCCGGAAGAATATGCCGAGTTCTGGAAGACCTTCGGGGTGGTATTGAAAGAAGGCATCATCGATGATGCGGGGCAAAAGGCCCGCATTGCGAAGCTGCTGCGCTTCAATTCCACCACGACCAGCGGCGATGCGCAGGATGTGACACTGGATGCGTACGTGTCGCGCATGAAGGCCGATCAAAAAGCCATTTACTATCTGACCGCGGATACCTTGGCCGCGGCGCGCAACAGTCCGCATCTCGAAGCGTTCCGCGCGAAAGAGATGGAAGTGCTGCTGCTCACCGACCGCATCGATGAGTGGGTGACGGGACATTTGCATGAGTTCGAAGGCAAGAGCCTGGCCAATGTGGCCAGTGCCGCGGCCGATGTGGCATCCGCCATCGAAACTCCGGAGAAGGCGGCCGCCGAGTCGACTTTCAAGGATACCTTGGAGCGTCTGGGCAAAAGTCTGGCCGGCAAGGTTGCGAGTGCACAAGTCTCCTCGCGCCTCACCGACTCGCCCGCCGTGCTGGTGGCGGGGGAATTCGGCATGAGCTTGCGCATGAACCGAATCTTAAAGCAGGCCGGCCAAAGCAATCCGTTTGCCACGCTGCCCATTCTTGAAGTGAACCCGAAGCATCCGTTGATCGAGCGCCTCAAGGACACCACCGATGAGGTGGCCTTCTCGGATCTGGCGAATGTGCTGTATGACCAGGCGATGTTGTCCGAGGGCGGCGAGCTCGAAGATCCGGCAACGTTCGTTCGCCGGGTGAACCGCTTGATCGTCGAGGGCTTGAGCGCCCAGTCGAAGATCATCCTGGGCTGACGATGCTCGATTTACAGTGGGTCACGGACGACGCGGTGGACGATGGGCTGCTGGATGCCTATTCCGGCGCGGTGATCGGCGCATTGGACCGCGTTGCGCCGGCGGTGGTGTTCATCGAAGTCACGCACGGCGCCAAGAAAAGCGCGGGCGGTTCGGGCCGCGGCAGTGGCTCGGGTTTTTTGTTCACCCCCGATGGCTACCTGCTGACCAACAGCCACGTGGTGCACGGGTCCGATAGCATTACCGTGGGCTTGAGTGACGAATCGCGCTTCACCGCCGACTTGGTCGGTAATGATCCGGACTCTGACTTGGCGGTGCTGCGTATTGGCTGCGCTGCGCCGCTGCCGTACGTGCAGTTCGGCGATTCATCGCAGTTGAAAGTGGGCCAGATCGCGATCGCCATCGGCAATCCGCTGGGCTATTCCAAGAGCGTGACCACGGGCGTGGTCTCGGCCTTGGGACGCACCTTGCGCGCCTCCTCCGGCCGACTCATGCACGATGTCATACAGACCGATGCCGCGCTCAATCCCGGAAATTCCGGTGGGCCGTTGGTGGATTCGAAAGGGCGGGTCATCGGGGTGAATACCGCCATGATTCCGCAGGCGCAGGCCATCTGCTTCGCCACCGGCATTAACACCGCGAAATGGGTGGTGGGGCAGATCTTCGCCCATGGGCGGGTGC
Organism: uncultured Steroidobacteraceae bacterium; assembly: GCA_964657675.1. Taxonomy (GTDB): domain Bacteria; phylum Pseudomonadota; class Gammaproteobacteria; order Steroidobacterales; family Steroidobacteraceae; genus Bog-1198. The sequence goes on along the minus strand of CAZZWE010000167.1, from coordinate 902 downwards.
GACGGGCCTACATTGGTGTTTCGGGTGCCACGGTGCCGATTGCGACGCGCGTGGTGCGCCACTTCAATCTGCTTTCCAATAAGGCAGTGCTCGTTTCCGAGCGCCTGGCCGGCAGTCCCGCGGCGCTGGCGGGCGTCGAGGCCGGCGACCGGATGCTGGAACTCGACGGTGTACCCATCGATGGCATCGACAGCTTGCAGCGATTGCTGGACGCCAGCCGCATCGGACGGGATGTCGAGTTGAAACTGTTGCGTCGCTCCGGGCTGGTTCGTGTGACCATACGGCCCATCGAGATGCCGGCTCGCGGCTGATCATTCCAAGAGAGGAGTCGATTCATGAGTGCAACACATGCAGGCGTCTTGGCGCTGGCGCCGCAACCGACCGATCATGCCTTGGGCCCCGAGCATGCCCGCGTCACCGTGGTCGAATACGGTGATTTTGAGTGTCCCAGCTGCAAGGTCGCGGCCACGACACCGACTCTATTGATGGAGCGCTTTCCCAACAAGGTGCGCTTCGTGTTTCGTCATTATCCCCTCACCGATGCGCATCCGCATGCGCTGTTGGCGGCGGAAGCGTCCGAGGCCGCGGCGGCACAGGGAAAATTTTGGCCGATGTATGACTTACTGTTTGCTCGCCAGACGCATCTGAAAGACAAGGATCTGCACGGCTATGCGGCCGAATTAGGATTGGACCTGACGCGTTACGCGGCTGAGATGGGCGATCATATTTACCTGCAGCGGGTGCGGGAAGATATGGACAGTGGCACGCGCAGTCACATCCGCGCGACGCCGACGTTTTTTGTCAACGGCGTATTGCAGGACATCTCCTTCGGTATGAAGGCGTTGCACGACAACGTCGCGACCGCCGTTACTCAGCACGGCTGAGGGACATTGAAACAAAAT
>CAZZWE010000166.1:0-8128 GCA_964657675.1 uncultured Steroidobacteraceae bacterium | reverse complement strand
GCCTTTGAATCCCAAGCGATTCATTCCGCTGTCGAACTTGAGCCACACTTTGAAGCGTGTCTTCGTCGGCGTGGCACGCAACAACTCGATCTGCTCGCGATCATGGACAACGAGTTCAAAATCCGCCGCCGCCGCTGCGCTCAGTTGTTCGGCATCGAAGACGCCTTCCAGCAGCAGGACGTTATTGCGTATCCCGGACTTGCGCAGCGCCAAACCTTCGTCGACGCGCGCCACGGCGAATAAATCTGCGCTGTCGAGCGCTTGCGCCACCGCTATCAAGCCATGACCATAGGCATTCGCTTTGATGACGGCCATTACCCGCGATCGCGGAGCCCGTTGCTTGACGACACCGAAGTTGTGGCGGAGCGCGGACGTGTCGATCGTCGCGCTCACCATCGGAGTCACGTGAGACTCACCTGAATACGCCCTCGGGCGCGTACGACTCGGGCACGAAGTTTTCGAACTTGGTGTATTGACCCAGGAACGTCAGTTGCACATCGCCCGTCGGGCCGTTGCGCTGTTTGGCGATGATGATGTCGGCGATGCCTTTGCGCGTCGTGTTGGGATCGTAAACATCTTCGCGGTAGATGAGCAAAATGACATCTGCATCCTGCTCGATACTGCCCGATTCTCTGAGATCCGACATTACGGGCTTCTTTTCAACGCGCTGCTCCACGCCTCGATTAAGCTGCGAAAGCGCGATGACAGGACACTTCAATTCTTTGGCGAGTGCTTTCAATGAACGACTGATCGCACCGATTTCAGTAGCGCGATTTTCTTTCGTTCCGGACACCTGCATGAGCTGCAAATAATCCACCACAATAAGGTCCAAACCTCGCTCACGTTTCAAACGCCGCGCACGCGCGCGAATTTCGGTAGGTGATAACGCGGGAGTTTCATCAACAAAAATATTTGCGGCACTGAGTTGCGTCATCGCTGAATCGATTCGCGGCCAGTCTTGCTCGTCTAACCGCCCCGAGCGCAAGTTGGATTGATTGATGCGCCCCAACGAAGAGATCATGCGTAGCGTCAGCGCCTCAGACGACATTTCCATGCTAAAAATCGCAACCGACTTGCCGGACCCCAAAGCTGCGTTCTCAGCCATGTTCACGGCCAATGTAGTTTTACCCATGGAGGGCCGCCCGGCCACGATGATCAAATCGCCAGGCTGCAGGCCTGAAGTCATTTCATCGAGCTGTTTGAATCCCGTCGAGATCCCAGTCATCTTGCCGTCCGAGTGATACATCTCGTCGATGCGATTGACCACTTCCGGCAGAATGCTCTTCACCGAACGAAATCCAACTTTGCCTCGCGAGCCTTTCTCGGCGATTTCGAAAACCGCACGTTCGGCCTCGTCGACTATCTCGCGAGCCTCACGCCCTTCAGGCTCAAGGGCGCTACCGACAATAAGATTGCCGGCGGAGATCAGCTGCCGCAGCACCGACCGCTCGCGAACAATGTCGGCATAGGCACGAATGTTGGCGCTGGTCGGCGTATCGCGCGCCAGCGAGCCTAGATAGGACAGGCCACCGACCTGATCCAACACGCCCTTGCTCTCGAGGTGCCCCGCCAGCGTAACCGCGTCGCAGGGCTGGCTGCGCTCAATCAGCTCAGCCGTGGTCTCGAAAATCAGCTTGTGATCGTGGCGGTAGAAATCATCGGCCGTGACACGGTCCGCGATTTGATCCCAGGCGGCCGAATCCAACATCAGGCCGCCGAGCACCGATTGCTCGGCCTCAATGGAGTGCGGCGGCAGACGGAGTCCGTCACCGCCGCCGGTGGATCGATTGTTGAAACGAGCGGCCATGCGTAACCTTATGGTACGCGATTGCCGAACGCTACTCCTCAGCGATAATGGTTACTTGCAGATTCACATCGACATCGGTGTGAAGATGCAATTGCACTTGGTGTTCGCCCGTGGAGCGAATCGGCCCGGTTGGCATGCGCACTTCGCTGCGGCTGATCGGCTGGCCCGCTTTCACGGCAGCCTCCGCAATGTCCGCGGTGCCGATGGAACCGAACAGCTTGCCTTCAGACCCTGCCTTGGCGCGTAGCTCCAGCTTGAAGTTCTCGAGGCTGGCGGCACGGGCTTGAGCGGCGCTCAATTCCTCATTCGCCTTGGCTTCGAGGATATGACGCTGCGCTTCGAACTTCGCGATGTTCGCCGCCGTCGCCATGGTGGCACGGCCGGTGGGCACCAGGAAATTACGGGCGTAGCCGGATTTAACTTTGACGCGATCCCCGATAACGCCGAGGTTCGCAACTTTTTGCAACAAAATGATGTCCATGGGCGCTGCTCAGTTAGTGCTGATCGGTATACGGCAACAAGGCCAAGAAGCGTGCGCGCCGGATGGCGAGCTGCAACTGGCGCTGATAGTGCGCGCGGGTACCGGTGATGCGGCTGGGAACGATCTTGCCAGTCTCGGTGATATAGCTCTTGAGCGTGGTCAGATCTTTGTAATCGATCTGCTTGACGTCATCAGCGGTGAATCGGCAAAACTTCTTACGACGAAAAAAACGTGCCATCTTAAAATCTCCTTAGGTTGCCGGCCGATTAACGCATGCCCATGGGCATGTCATCGTCATCGCCGTCATCGCCGAAATCATCGTGGCGACGGGCATTTTCGTCCGGAGCGCGCGCCATGGGCGAGGCTTCCGTAACGGCTTCATCCATTTTCACAACCAGGTTGCGAAGCACGGCATCGCTGAACCGGAACGAGCCGGTGAGCTCTGCCAGCGTTTTCTGGTCGCATTCGATGTTGAGCAGGATGTAGTGCGCTTTGTGCACCTTGGAAATCGGGAACGTCAGCTGGCGCCGGCCCCAATCCTCGAAGCGATGTACGGTACCGCCGCCGGCACTGACCATGCCCCGGTAACGATCGACCATCGCAGGAACTTGCTCGCTCTGGTCAGGATGGACCAGAAGCACAATTTCATAATGTCGCATTGTATTTCCCTACGGTTGTAGCCTCCCGTTGCGAGCAGTGAGGCAAGGAATGAAGCCGGCACCCCGGCAAAAAAGAGCGCGAAGGATACGTCCTGGGGCCTTTTTAGGCAAGTCTCTGGCGGCGAGCCTCGAATAGAGCCACCCCGGCTGCCACGGAGACATTCAGCGACTCCATGTGGCCCACCATGGGTATTTTCACCAGAAAATCGCAGCGCTCGCGGGTCAGGCGGCGCATGCCGGCGCCCTCCGCCCCCAAGACCAGCGCCAAGGAACGTTTGAGGTCGGCCGAGTATAAAGACTGCGGCGCTTCGCCGTCCGTCCCCACGACCCAGACGTCCCGTTCCTTCAGCTCATCGAGAGTCCTGGCGAGGTTGGTGACGCTCACGACGGGTACAAATTCCGCGGCGCCCGCGGCTACCTTGCGCACCACCCCATCGACACTGGCGGAACGATCCTTTGGGATGACCACCGCCATCGCCCCAGCCGCATCCGCCGTCCGGAGACAGGCGCCCAAATTGTGCGGATCGGTGATCCCGTCCAATACCAAAATCAACGGATCCCCCTCGATTTGACTTATTGCATCGTAGAGATCGTGATCTTCCCAGGGCTGCAGCGGCCGGATCGACGCCGCCACGCCCTGGTGCACCACATCGCCCACCAGTTTTGCCAAGGCGTCGGCGCTGACCGAGTGCACGTGTACACCCGCGGTTTCCGCCTGGTGTTTGAGTTCGCGGCTGCGCGCGTCATCGCGCGGCGTCATCCAGAGTTCCAACAGCCGCTCGGGCGCGCGGCTCAGTGCCGCGCCGACCGCATGCAATCCATACACGAGGTGTCGCCGCTGCTCAGCCACGTCTGCGTTTGCCACCGCCTCTGGGTCCCTGGCCATTTGAATTCGAGCGTCGTGGGCCACCGCCGCCACCCCCGCGTCGCGGTGCGCGCACCGTGCCATGAGTGGTCGCGGCATCCGGATCCACCAACTCAAAGTCGATTTGGCGTTGAGTGAGGTCGACGCGAATCAAGCGCACCTTGACCGAGTCGCCCAGCTGCCAGCGGCGCCCTGTGCGCTGACCCACCAGGCCCATGCCGCCGTCTTCCAATTCCCAATAGTCGCCGGTGATGGAGGAGATGTGCACCAGTCCGTCAATCGGCATTTCCTTCAGCTGTACGAACAAGCCGAACTCCAGTGCCGTTGAAATGGTCGCATCGAATTCCTCGCCGATACGCGGCTGCAGGTACAGGCACTTGAGATAGCCCATGACATCGCGCGAAGCCTCATCGGCGCGCCGCTCGCGTTGCGAGGTCTCGACGCCCAGTACTTGCAACTCAGCACTGCTGTAGCGGTGCCCTGAGGGGGAATTCGGGATGGTCGCAGCCTTGATAGTCCGGTGCACCAACAGATCGGGATAGCGCCGAATGGGGGACGTAAAATGCGCGTATTCATCCAGGGCTAAACCAAAGTGGCCGATATTGGTTTGTTGATACACGGCCTGCGCCAGTGACCGAATCACCAGGCCTTCGAGCAACAGTCCATCAGGCCGCGCCGCGAGCCGTTCCACCAGCTGCCGAAATTCGCGCGGCGTCGGCTTCTCGGAGAACACCGCCCCAACTTGTAACGCCCCTAGTACCTTCTGCAATTCCGTCACCCGCTTATCTTCGGGTTGACCGTGAACGCGGTACAAGCTGCCGGCCTTGGCGATACGCAGCGCCACGGCGGCCTCAACGTTGGCCGCGATCATGCATTCTTCGATCAGGCGATGCGCATCGTTGCGCGTCACTGCATAAAATCCTTCGATAGTGCCTTTGGCACCGATTTTGGCCTTCACTTCCCCGCCGCGGAAATCCAACGCCCCGCGTGCATCGCGGGCCGTCTTCAGCACGCCATACACCGCGTACAGCGCGTCGAGTGAATCACGGATTGCTGGTGTTAGATCCACATCCGCAGGGACTTTGGCTTTCGCCTCTTTTGACTCACGGGCCGCCAAATAGGCCCACGCACGATCGTAGGTCAGGCGCGCATGCGATCGAATCACCGCCTCATAGAAGCGCGATTTGCTCAGCTTACCGACCTTGCTCACATGCATGTCGCAGACGAAGGCCAGGCGATCGACGCGCGGCATCAGCGAGCACAAATGATTCGACAGATTTTCCGGCAGCATCGGAATGACGCGATCTGGAAAGTACACCGACGTAGCGCGCGAACGGGCTTCGAGATCGAGCGGGCTGCCATAGCGCACATAGTTGCTGACATCGGCGATGGCCACGATCAGCCGCCAGCCGCCGCCGCGGGTTGGCTCCGCGAATACCGCATCATCGAAATCCCGGGCATCCTCACCGTCGATGGTGACCAGCGGCACGGCACGCAAGTCTTCGCGGCCGACCAGATCTTCCGGTTGAACATCCGGCGCGAACCGGCTCGCCGCAGCGATCACTTCGGGGGGAAATTCCTGCGGCAGATCGTGTCGCAGAATGGCAAATCGCGCCGCCAAGTCCGACGGACGTAAATCCTCGAGCACTTCGGTGATATGGCCCTGCGCCGGCGCATCGCCTTGCGGACGTTTGGTCACCTCGACGATGACATGATCGCCATCGTTGGCGCCATGGCGGTCGCGCATAGACACTTCCACCGAGTACCAATGTCCCGGATCTTCGGGTTCCACCCGTCCGCGCGATTCGCCCGCGTGCCAGATCCCGCCGATCAGCGCCGGTGCATCGCCGATGCGGCGGATCAACCGCGCAATGCGTCGGCCCCGATCATTCATGCCGACGGCCAGTGCCTCGACGCGATCGTTGTGCATTAACGTAGCAGTGTCGGCGCGCGCCAAAATCAGCGGCGCTGAACCATCGTCCGGCAGCACCAGCACGTCCCCATTGGCACGACCGCGCACTCGGCCGGCGACACGTTCGCCCTCGCCCGCCGTGGCAAAACCGTTCGGGCCTTCGATCGCCTGTCCCTCGCGCACCATGGCGGCCAGCCGCTTGCCGAGCGCGGAGCGCTGCGCATCGGTGTTCAGTTCCAGGCGCTTGGCGAGCCGTGCCGCGGTCAGCGGTTCGGGTGCATCGGACAAGTGCTTGAGAATGAGTTCGCGGCTGGCGATGGGATCGGCATAGCGCGATTTTTCGAGTTCGAGATTCGGGTCCTGGCCGCGCCAGTCCGTAGACTTACCCTGCGCTCGGTTATTGTTGGTTCCGTCGGAACCGGTCTTGCCGCGTTTAGTCATTACTAGCTTTCATTTGGGGCCGCAGAGTATCACATCGCCGCTTTGGGTCGGCTTTGCCAGTACTTGGCCAGCCAGTAGTAAGCCGGCGATGTCAGCACCAATCCGACGATCCACGACAGATCGATACCCCCGAGCGCGTGCGCAACATTCGAGGGAAACAGAGGCGAGGCGATAAACGGGATTTGCACCAGAATACCCAGCACGTAGCAAATCACGGCCGGTGCGTTGACGCGACCGTAAATTCCGCCGTCTTGACGGAAAAATGCGCTGACGTCGTATTCCCCATGGCGCAGCCAGTAGTAATCAACCAAGTTAATGGCCGTCCACGGCACCAGCACATTGAGCAACACCAGAATAAAGCTCTCGTAGTGCGCCAGGAAAGACTCCTTGCTGAGCAAGGCGCCGGCCACTGCCAGCAAAAACAGCACGATGGACACCACCACCCGCGATGTAGGCCCGGGCGACCAGGCCGGGACCAAGGTTTGCCCGAACGTGAGACTGGAGAGCGCACCGCAGTATAGATTCATGGCGTTGGCCGAGGCGATGCTCACAGAAAATACGATCAGCACCAGCGGCGTGATGCCCTGCGTCAACGCGGCCAAGCCCGCCACCAGTGTGCTGTGCGGCGCCATTGCCAGGCCCACCATCGCGCCTAAAATCATGGGCAACACTGAGCCCAAGGTGCAGCCCCAGTAGCTGGCCCAGAACGCCGGCCGAACGCCGGTGTCCTTCGGCATGTAACGGGTGTAGTCGGAGACATAGGGCGCGTAGGCGATCTGCCATAGCGCCGAGGTGGACACGGTGCCGAGGAAACCCACCCCATTGAAGTCGTTGCGGGTCAAAAAATCCTCCGGCACGCCATGCACCCACAGGATCCAACCCATCGCCAGCAACAACACCCCGCCCGCAAGGTAGCTCATCCAGCGGGTATAGGCATGGATCAAGTCGTAGCCATACACCGCGGCCACGACGCTGACGATGCCGACCAAAACGATGCCGTAGGTTTCTGTGAAGCCCGGCAGCAAACTGGCGAGGGACTCGCCGCTCAACACCAGATTCGAGGACAAAAATCCCACGTACATGATGATGACAATGCCGATCACCAGCAGCGAGCCAAAGGAGCCAAATTGACCTCGGGTCTGCACCATCTGCGGCACGCCCAGCGTCGGCCCCTGGGCGGCATGCAAGGCCATGAAAATGGCGCCGACCATGTTGCCGACCAGGATCGCGATCACGGCCGCGACAAATGGCAGTTTGAATTCAGTGACCGCCAGGCCGCCCGTTACGATGGTCAACAACATGATGTTGGAGCCGAACCACACAGTGAACAGATCGCGCGCCGTTCCATGCCGCTTGTTGAGCGGGATGGGTTGTATGGTGCTGATTTCGAGTTGGGTTATTTGTTCGCGTTGCGCCATACGTGACTCATAGTGAAATACCCGCCGCCTCGAGTTGCGCGCGGAGTTGCGACAGTTGTGATTCGTAGTGCCGCCACTGCGCCACAGAGGAATCATAGATAGGCCGACGCACTTGCGCGGCACTGGCCGTGGTGCTGGCAGCCGGGTTTTGATGAAATTGCGCGCAGGCCTCTTCCCACTCGAGGCCGCAGAACGTCAGTAGCTTCTGCGATTCGCCGCGCTGGTCGGCCACCAATGCCTCATAGCTCAGCGAATAGATCGCGCCCGGCATCACCTGTTGCCAATGATCCATCAGCCGCCGATACGCGAGGTAATACTGGCCGATCTCGCCCAAGTCATAGGAGAACGGATAACCGTCTTTGAACAAGGTCTTGTACATGGCGTAACACACCGCCAACGGATGCCGCGTGAGGTGCACCAACTTCGCCTGCGGCAACGCTTGGCGGATCAGGCCGCAATACAAATAGTTGAGCGGCATCTTGTCGATAAAACGACCGCTTCTGCGGGTGGCAGCATAGGCGCAGCGGATGTAGTCTCGGCCCAAA
>CAZZWE010000165.1:0-8382 GCA_964657675.1 uncultured Steroidobacteraceae bacterium | reverse complement strand
TGATGATGAACATCGGAATCAGCATGGCTTCCCAGAACACGTAGAACAGCACGCCATCCAATGCGGCGAACACGCCAATCATCAAGCCTTCCAGAATCAGGAAGGCCGCCATGTACTGCGCCACCCGCTTGGCCACATTCTCCCAACTGGAGATGACGATGAGCACCGTGGTGAAGGTGGTCAGCAGGATAAGCGGCATCGATATGCCGTCAACACCGATGTAAAACTCGGAATGAATGGTGCTGATCCACGGCGAGCGCTCGACGAATTGCATCGCCGCCGTGTCGGTCTTGAACAGCGTCCACAGCGGAATACTGACGATGAACGACAGTCCGCTGATGCCCAATGCCAACCACTTCGCCAGGTTCGCCTGGTTGTTTAATCCCAAGAGCACGAAGCCGCCAATGATGGGCAGCCAGATCAATACCGACAGCAAATGGCCGCCGAATGTCATCGCCACACCAGCCACATCAGCAGCGAGGCCAAGCCTAGGATCATGGCGAAGGCATAGTGGTACAGGTAGCCGGATTGCGCGTAGCGCATCACCGAGCTCAGCCAACCCACTGTACGGGCACTGCCATTGACCAAGCCGTTGTCGATGATGGCCTGATCGCCCACCCGCCACAGGCCGCCGCCCAGGGCGCGAGCGCCCGCCATGATGACGTGCTCGTTGAACCAGTCGAAGCCGTACTTATCGATCAAAATCGTATGCAGCCACTTGAAGCGGCGCTCGGCGGCATCCGCCCACTCCGGCTTCTTCAAAAAGAACAGCCAGGCCGAGAAGGCACCCAGGGCGGCCAGCCAAATGGGCGCCGACAAGAACGCCTGCTTGAGGAACTCGATGGCGGAGTCGTGGTATTCCTCGCCGATCGTGGCCACCACGTTGTTGGCTTCCAACACATGAATGGTGTCGCCGAAGTAGCCTCCGAACAGCATGGGTTCGACCGTCATCCAGCCGATCACCGCCGAGGGGATGGCCAACAAAATCAGCGGCACCGTCACCACCCAAGGACTCTCATGCAGGTGTTCCTCGGTGTGATGATCCATGCGCGGCTTGCCATGGAAAGTCATGAAGAACATGCGGAAGGTGTAGAACGCCGTGATGAACACGCCTGCTAACACGCAAAAGTAGGCGTATCCCGAACCCACGCGATGCGACAGGTGCACCGCGTCGATGAGCGCATCCTTGGAGAAAAATCCCGAGCTGCCGGGAAAGCCAATCAATGCCAAGGATCCGACCAGACAAGTCCAGTAGGTGATGGGCATGTACTTGCGCAGGCCGCCCATCTTGCGCATGTCCTGCTCGTGGTGCATGGCCATGATGACCGACCCCGCAGCGAGGAATAACAGCGCCTTGAAGAAGGCGTGGGTCATCAAGTGGAAAATCGCCGCGCTGTAGGCCGACACGCCCAAACCCACGGTCATGTAACCGAGCTGCGACAGCGTCGAATAGGCCACCACCCGCTTGATGTCATTGCTGACGATGCCGATCAAGCCCATGAAGAAGGCGGTGGTCGAGCCAATGATGAGCACGAAGGACAAGGCGCCTTCCGACAACTCGAACAGCGGCGACATGCGCGCCACCATGAAGATGCCCGCGGTCACCATGGTGGCCGCATGGATCAGCGCCGAGATCGGGGTTGGGCCTTCCATGGAGTCGGGCAGCCAGATATGCAGCGGCACTTGGGCCGATTTGCCCATGGCGCCGATGAATAAGCAAATGCAGGTGAAGGTGATGGCCGGCCAGGCCAGCGAACTGGTGATCTGGAGGTGCGCGGCGGCAATCTGATCGGCGTGCTTGAACACCGTGGCGTAGTCCAACGAACCGGTGTAGCGCAGCACCGCAGCGATGCCGAGTACGAAGCCAAAGTCGCCAACGCGATTCACCAGGAAAGCCTTCAGGTTCGCGAAAATGGCCGTGGGCTTCTTGAACCAGAAACCGATCAGCAGATAGGACACCACACCCACCGCTTCCCAGCCAAAGAACAGCTGCATGAAGTTATTCGACATCACCAGCATCAGCATGGAGAAGGTGAACAGGGAGATGTAGCTGAAGAAACGCTGGTAGCCGTCATCATCATGCATGTAACCGATGGTGTAGACATGCACCATCAGCGAGACGAAGGTGACCACCACCATCATCATGGCGCTCAAGTGATCCACCAGGAAGCCCACTTCCATGTGCAGCCCATCGCTCAACAGCCAGGTGTATACCGTGGCGTTGTAGGGCTCCAGACCGTCGAACACCATTTGGTACAGGACGTAGCTGGACAGCACGAAGGAGATGGCCACTCCAAGGATGGTGACGCTGTGCGCCCCTACCCGTCCTATTTGCTTGCCGAACAGCCCTGCAATGACGGCGGCCAGCAATGGCGCCAGCACGATGGTGAGATAAGTCGACTGCATGAAACCTATTAAGTCCTAGCCTTGGAGGGTGTCGATGTCTTCGACGTCGATGCTGCTGCGTTCGCGGAACAACACCACCAGAATCGCCAAACCAATGGCCGCCTCCGCCGCCGCCACCGTCAGGATGAAGAACACGAAGATCTGGCCGCTCACATCGCCGCGAAAGCGCGAGAAGGCCACGAAGTTGAAGTTCACCGCCAGTAGCATCAATTCGATGCACATCAGCAGCACGATGATGTTCTTGCGGTTCAAGAACACCCCGGCCACGGCAATGGCGAACAGGATGCCCGAGAGAGTGAGTACCGAACCTAAGGTGATCACGATTTTTTCTCAGACGCCATCTTGACGATACGGACCCGGTCTTTGGCGCGCACCGCGACTTGCTTGGCAATGTCCTGCACCTTGCCATTCTTGCGCGGACGCAAGGTGAGCACGATGGCCGCGACGCTGGCCACCAGCAGGATGACCGCGGCGATTTGCGCCGGGTACGCGTAGTGGGTGAACAACTGGGTGCCGAGGTCGCGCGTGTTCGAATAGCCGGGGGCGATCTCCGGGGCCGACCTGAAGGTGGCGCCGCCCAAGTGCTTCACCACGATGATGTTGACGATGGCGAACACCACGAAGCCCGCCACTGCCACCGTCAGCGGCCAATAGCCGACAAATTCCTTGCGCAGTTCCTCGAGATTGATGTCGAGCATCATGACCACGAACAGGAATAGGACCATCACGGCGCCGACGTACACCAACACCAACACAATGCCCAAGAACTCCGCGTCCAGCAAAATCCAGATGACGGCGCTATTGAAGAAGCACAGCACCAACAACAGCGCCGAGTAGACCGGATTGCGCGACAGAATCACACCCAACGCCGCGCAAACCAGCACGGTGGAGAAGATGAAAAATAGAATCGTCGGAAACATCAACGATACCGCGCATCGGCGGCTCGGTCCGCCGCAATCATGGCTTCATAGCGCTCGCCGATTCCCAGCAATTTGTCCTTGCTCATGATGTTTTCGCCGCGCTTTTCCATATGGTATTCGTGCAGACGAGTCTCGACGATGGCATCCACGGGACAGGCTTCTTCGCAGAAGCCGCAATAGATGCATTTGAACAAATCGATATCGTAGCGCGTGGTGCGCCGGGTGCCGTCGCTGCTGACATCCGACTCGATGGTGATGGCGAGCGCCGGGCATACCGCCTCGCACAGCTTGCAGGCGATGCAACGTTCTTCGCCATTAGGGTAGCGCCGCAAGGCATGCAGGCCGCGGAAACGATTGCTTTGCGGGGTCTTCTCTTCCGGGTAATTGATGGTGATCTTCGGCTGGAACATGACCTTCAAGGTCACCCACAGGCCTTGAAGCAATTCCCACAACAGAAAGGTTTTTAAGAAATTACGAACTGCGAGCATGATCAATGCACCTTCCAGGGACCGACGTGGAAATACACCATGACGCCTTCGACCAATAGCCAGACCAGCGTGACGGGAATCAGCGCCTTCCACCCCAGCCGCATGATCTGGTCGTAGCGATAGCGCGGGAACGTGGCGCGGAACCACAGGAACGTAAACATCGGAAACAACGTCTTCAAGCCGAACCAGAAAAAGCTCGGGGCTACCAGAAAGCTGTCCGCCGGAATGATGCTCCAGCCATCAAAGGGCGAGAGCCAGCCCCCTAAGAAGAACACCACGGTGAGGGCCGAGATCAAAATCATGTTGACGTATTCGGCCACGAAGAACAGCGCAAAGGCCATGCCCGAATAATCGACATGGAAGCCTGCGACGATTTCCGATTCGCCCTCGGCCACATCGAACGGCGCGCGATTGGTTTCCGCAACGCCGGAGATGAAATACACGATGAACAGCGGAAATAACCAGGTCCAGTTCCAGCCGAACATGCCGTGCTGCGCTTGAATGATATCGCCGATGTTCAGGCTGCCGGCCGCCATGAGCACGCCCACCATGGCGAATCCCATGGCGATTTCATAGGCGACGATTTGCGCCGCCGAGCGCATGGCGCCCAAGAAGCCATACTTCGAATTTGAGGCCCAGCCCGCCAAGATGATGCCGTACACGCCCATGGAGGTGAGCGCCAGGATGTACAGCAGCCCCGCATCGATATTGGCGAATGCATGCTCAGGCCGCAGCGGAATGACCGCCCAGATGGCGAGCGCGGGCACCAGCGAAAGAAATGGTGCCACGCGAAACAAGAAGCCGTTGGCGTCGGCGGGAATCAAGATTTCCTTGAACATCAACTTGATGACATCGGCGAAGGGCTGCGCCAACCCCAACGGCCCCACCCGGTTAGGCCCGCGGCGCACCTGCATCCAACCGATCACCTTGCGTTCGGCATAGGTGTACATGGCCATGCACAGAATGATGCTGATGGTCACGATGCCCGCCTGCACCAAGGTGAGCAGCGGGAAGGTCCAGTACGGCGTGATCAAGCCGGACAGGTAATCGCGGATCGGCGTCCAATCCCACATGGTTTAGAGCGTCACGCGGGCAATGCGCCCGTCCTTGGTTTTGGCCAGCGCATCCGAGCCGCGCACCAGCACATCGCTTTGATACGGCGGCACATCGATCCACGCGCCTCCCGGGGCTTGCCCATTCGGCACCCCGCGCGAAACGGCACCGCTCAACGGGGTCGCCAGAGCCACCCGCGTGCCGCTCAACGCCAGCAAACCATCGCGGATTTCCTCCGAACTCATGTAATCCATGCCGCTCAAGTTAAGCAGATTCGCAAGCACCCGCAGCACCTTCCAACCCGGACGCGCTTCACCGAGTAATTTCACCGCGGCGGTCCAACTCTGCCAACGGCCTTCCGCATTCACATACGTGCCCGAGGATTCGGCGAATGACCCGATCGGCAGCACCACATGCGCGATATCACGCAAATTCTCCGGCAGATGGGTGGTGATCGCCACCACGAGTTCTGCGCTGCTGAGTGCCTGCGGATCGACGCTTAAATCGCCTGCAGGATCGACGCCTCCGAACAGCACATAGGCCTTCAAGGCCGACTCCAACATGGCTCGCGCCGACAACCCGGGGCTCGCGGCAGGCGCCCCGCCCGGCTCACGATGCGGCACGGCACCGGCCAGATACGCACCCGCGGCATTGGCACCTTCGGTCAAGGTGCCCACGCTGGCCTCGCACAGTTCGGCCAACATCGCCGCCAGTGCCTTGAGCTGCGAATACGCCGGATGACGCTGCGCCAAGGTGCCTAGAATGATCGAGCGGCGCGATCCGTTGGTCAGTGCGGCGACGCTTGAGCGATGCGCATCGGTGACCTCGGCCGCGGCCACGCCCGCAGGCACGGCTTTGTTCAAGATCCCCGCCGCGGCACGCACCAACGCCGATAGCTGGCCCACCAAATCCGTATCCACTACATAGGCAGCCAACGGGAACATGTAATCGAAGCGCCGCGGATTGATGAAAGCCACCTTGGCGCCGCCGGCCTTGATGGCCGCCTTGCGCACGCGATGAGCCAGCAGCGGCATCTCGTGGCGCAGGTCGGAACCGACGATCAGCACGCCCTCGAGTTTCTCGATGTCGGCAATCGCCAAGCCCAGATTCGGAAATACCGAATCGTTTTCCTGCGCGCGGAAGTCCAACTGCCGCAGGCGATGATCGATATTGCGACTGCCGAGCCCGCGTGCGAGTTGCGCCAGCAGGTACAACTCTTCCACCGTCGCGAGCGGCGAGGCCAAGAATCCAATCGACGCGCCGCCGTTGCCGGCCGCGCCTTTCTGCAAGCCTTCGGCAGCAGCGTTCAAGGCCACTTCCCAATCCACCACCTGCAGCTCGCCATCGATGCGCATCATCGGCTGGCTGACGCGATCGATCGAATAAATGCCTTCGAAACCAAACCGGTCGCGGTCCGCGATCCAGGTTTCATTCACCGCCTCATTCTCGCGCGGCACCATGCGCATCAACTTGCCGCGCAACACATGCGCATACAGGTTGGTGCCGAAGGCATCATGCGGCGACACCAAGGCGGCCTGCGTCATTTCCCAGGCGCGGGCGTGATAGCGAAACGGCTTGTTGTTGAGCGCGCCCACCGGGCACAGATCGATGATATTGGCCGACAGCTCGTGATCGACGCTGTGTTCGATGTATGTACCGATTTCCATGTGCTCGCCGCGGCCCGTCGCGCCCATCTGCGGATAGCCCTGAATTTCCGCGCCGAAGCGCACGCAGCGGGTGCAGTGAATGCAGCGCGTCATGTCGGTGGACACCAAGGAACCTAGGTTCTTGTCCTTGACCACGCGCTTGCGTTCGCTGAAGCGGGAAATGTCGCGGCCGTAGCCCAAGGCCAAGTCCTGCAACTCACACTCACCGCCCTGATCGCAAATCGGGCAATCGAGCGGATGATTGATCAGCAAAAATTCCATGGTGGCGCGTTGCGCGGCAACCGCCTTGGGCGATTTGGTGAACACCTTCATGCCTTCGGTCACGGGCGTTGCGCAGGCCGGCAAGGGCTTGGGTGCCTTTTCCACCTCCACCAAGCACATGCGGCAATTGGCGGCGACGCTCAATTTGTCGTGGTAGCAGAAGCGCGGGATATAAATATCCACAGGGTCCGTGGCTTGCATGATCATCTGACCCTTGCGGGCCTTCACAGGAACGCCGTTGACTTCGATGTTGACCGTATCGTCGCTCATGCTGTGCCTTTACGCCGCCACCGGCGCTGCATCGGCGGGCGCGCCCACGGCACCGTCCACCAAAGAGCGGCCCTTGTGTTCGATCATGTATTGAAATTCGGGCCTGAAATGTTTCAGGAAACTTTGTACCGGCCAGGCCGCGGCATCGCCCAAGGCGCAAATGGTATGGCCTTCGATGCGGTTCGCGACATCCAACAGCAACCCTAAATCTTCAGAGCGCCCCTGCCCGGCAATGATTCGCTTCAACATGCGATCGAGCCACCCGGTGCCTTCACGGCACGGCGTGCACTGACCGCAGGACTCGGACATATAGAACCGCGCCAGGCGCTCCAGCGCCCGCACCATACAGGTGGTTTCGTCCATCACGATGACGGCGCCGGTGCCGATGGATGAACCGGCTTTCTTCACCGAGTCATAGTCCATGTTGGTCGCCCACATGATGTCCGCAGGCACCACCGGGCAGCTCGATCCACCGGGAATCACGGCCTTCAACTTGCGGCCTTTCCAAACGCCGCCGCAGAGTTCCATCAAATCCTTGAACGGAATGCCCATGGGCAATTCGTAGTTGCCGGGTTTTTCCACATGGCCCGACATCGAAAAAATAATGGTGCCGCCGGAGTTGGCAGGACCTAAGCCTGCGAACCAAGCAGCGCCTTTGCGCATGATGGTAGGCACAGACGCGAAGCTCTGCGTGTTGTTGATGGTGGTCGGCTTGCCGAACAAACCAAAATTCGCCGGGAACGGCGGCTTGAAGCGCGGCTTGCCCGGCTTGCCCTCCAGCGACTCGAGCAGCGCGGTTTCTTCGCCGCAGATATAGGCGCCCGCACCGATGAAGGTATGCAGATCGAAATCGATGCCGGAGCCGCGGATATTCTTACCCAACAGTCCCGCCGCATACGCTTCGGCCAAAGCCGCCTCGAAGCGTGGAATGGGTTCGCCCAAAAACTCGCCCCGAATATAGTTGTAGCCCACCGTGGCCGTCATGGCATAGCCGCCAATGGCCATACCCTCAATCACTGCATGCGGGTTGTAACGCAGAATGTCGCGGTCATGGCAGGTGCCGGGTTCGGATTCATCCGAATTGCACACGGCATATTTCTGAACCGGCGAGGTGCGCGGCATGAAACTCCACTTCACGCCGGTGGGAAAGGCGGCGCCGCCGCGGCCGCGCAGACCCGACGCCTTGACCTCATCGATGATCTTTTCGCGCGGCGGCGGGTCGCTCAAGATTTTTTCCCACGCCTCGTAACCGCCGAATTTGCGATAGCCCTCCAGCGTCCACGGGCGCTCATACTTGAGCGCTTCGAACAACACCAG
>CAZZWE010000164.1:0-8627 GCA_964657675.1 uncultured Steroidobacteraceae bacterium | reverse complement strand
AAGCCGCGCGCCATGGCAACCCTCGACGCCATGGGCGAGAGCGTCATCACGGTCGATGCCGATGGCCACATCGACTACATCAATCACGCGGCTGAAGTACTGCTGGGCATGCAGTTCGACCAGGTGATGGGCAAATCATTTCCCGAAGTGGCCTCGTTGGTGGATGAATCCGATCGTCGCTCGCTGGGCGATCCGGTGCGCAAGGCTTTGACCACGGGCGGGCGGGTCACCATGGGACGGCGCGCGGTGTTGGTGCCGGTGCAGTTGGGCGGCGGCGCGGGGCCTGAACGTTCGGTGGAAATCAGCGTCACGCCGTTGCGCTTCGATGGCAAGGACATTCAAGGCTTGGTGATCGTGCTGCACGACACCAGCGAGTTGCGCGGCCTCACGCGGCAGATGACGTATCAAGCCAGTCACGACGCCTTGACCGGCCTCATCAACCGGCGCGAATTCGAGCGGCGTCTGCAAGAAGCCATGGACTCCGCGCAGACCGGCGATGCAGCGCATGCGTTGTGTTATCTCGACTTGGACCGCTTCAAAGTGGTGAACGACACCTGCGGACACACGGCCGGCGACAACATGCTGCGCGAAGTGGCCTCGCTGATCCGCGAAACGGTGCGCGACTCGGATACCGTGGGACGCATCGGCGGCGATGAGTTCGCACTGCTGCTGGTGGGCTGTCCCTTGGAGAAGGCCCGCCAGATCTGCGACAACGTGGTGCGCTCGGTCAACGAATACCGCTTCGTGTGGAAGGACAAGATCTTCAACATCGGAGTCAGCATCGGGCTGGTTGAGATCGGCCGCGACAGCGGTTCGATCGAGGACATCATGAGCGCTGCGGACTCGGCCTGCTATGTGGCGAAGAAGCAGGGTGGTCTGCATGTGCACGTGTACTCGGCCCGCGAAGAGGCGAGCGCGCGTCACAGCGGCGAGATTCAATGGCTGCGCCGGCTGCAAAGCGCGCTGCGCGATAATAAATTCGAATTGTATTTTCAGCCCATCGTGCATGCCCGCGCCGGCGGCGTGAGTGGCCCTGCACTCGAAGTGTTCGTGCGCCTGGAAGGTGAGAACGGGCAACCGCCGCCGCCGCCCGCCGAATTCATTCGTGCCGCGGAACGCTATCGACTGATGCCGCTGGTGGATCGTTGGGTGGTGCGTGCCGTGCTTGCGGCGTTGGGGCGCGGCGGATTGAAATTGCCGCCGGGCCGCAGTGTCGCCATTAACATCGCGGGTCAAACCTTGGGCGATGCGGAGTTTTTGGAATTCGTGGTGGAGTGCTTCGATCACACCGGCGCAAGTCCCAGCGATATTTGTTTCGAAGTGACGGAGAGCTCGGTGGTGGCCAATCTCGATCATGCCCATCGCTTTCTCGCGGTACTGCATGGGATGGGCTGTGAATTCGCGCTGGATGACTTTGGCAGCGGCTTGAGTTCCTTCTCCACCTTGAAGACCCTGCCCATGGATTATCTGAAGATCGATGGGTCTTTCATCCGCAACCTGGCCGCGGACTCCATTAACCAAGCCTTGGTCGCGGCCATGATCGAACTGTCACGCAGCTTAAACTTCCGCATCGTCGCCGAGCAGGTCGAGGATCAGTCCTCCTTGGACGCCGTCACCGGCATGGGCATCGATTTCGTGCAGGGTTTCGCGGTCGGCCGGCCGCAGCCCCTGTCGATGATTCCCGCCGCCATAACCTAAGCGCAGGCGCTCATAACGAAGTGCTATGGCATTTCGGGCGCGCTTAGGAGGAAAATCGACTCCTTATCCCTACAATTTCGTCTCGTACGAGGTGTCTCATGCCTGTTTTCCAAGACAACACAAAGTCCATTGGCCATACCCCCTTGGTGCGCATCAACCGCCTCGACGCCAGCAGCGGCGCCACCATCCTGGCGAAGATTGAAGGACGCAATCCGGCCTACTCGGTCAAGTGCCGCATTGGCTCGGCCATGGTCTGGGATGCCGAAGAGCGCGGCACGCTGAAGCCCGGCATGTCCGTGGTCGAAGCGACCAGCGGCAACACCGGCATTGCGCTGGCTTTCGCGGCGGCTGCGCGCGGCTACGGCTGCGTGCTCACCATGCCGGACACCATGAGCATGGAGCGCCGCAAGGTGTTGGTGGCATTCGGCGCCAAGCTGATTTTGACCCCGGGCGCCAAAGGCATGAAGGGGGCCATCGCGAAGGCGGAAGAACTCGCGGCGTCTGACCCCAGCAAGTATTTGTTGATGAAACAGTTCGAAAACCCGGCGAACCCGGCGATTCACGAGAAGACCACTGGCCCTGAGATTTGGGACGATACCGACGGCAAGGTGGATATCTTCGTCAGCGGCGTGGGCACCGGCGGCACCCTGACCGGTGTGTCGCGCTACATCAAGAAGACCCGCGGCAAGGCCATCATCACGGTGGCGGTCGAACCCTCGCATTCGCCGGTGATTTCGCAAACGCTGGCGCACCAGCCGGTGGCGCCGGCGCCGCATAAGATTCAAGGCATCGGCGCGGGCTTCATTCCGGCGAACCTCGATCTATCGCTGATCGACAAGGTCGAGCAGGTGAGCAATGACGAAGCCATCGAGATGGCGCGTCGTCTGGCGCGCGAAGAAGGCATCCTGTGCGGTATTTCCTGCGGCGCGGCCATGGTCGCCGCGGTGCGGTTGGCGAAAGATCCGGCCAATAAGGGCAAGACCATCGTGGTGATCCTGCCGGATGCCGGCGAGCGTTATCTGTCGGGCGCGCTGTTCGAAGGGTTGTTCGAGGAAGTCGAGAAGATGCAGGCGGTTGCTTGAGCACAGCCGTTGACCAACTGACAGGCGGGTTGCTGAAGAGCTATCTGGGCGACGAGCGGGCGAAGCGTATTTCGCACCGCTACCTGCCCTCACGCGAGGGCATCGTCGAAATTCTGCAGGCGGTGCTTGATCTGATGTACCCCGGCTATTTTGGGCGGGGCGATTTGAGCCGCGACAATCTCGAGGCGCATGTATCCCAGCAGGCGGCCGACTTGGTGCCGAAGCTCGAGCGCGAGATCGAGCATTGTTTGTGCTATGGGCGCGAGCGCGAGGAAGTGCCGCCCGCCATGGGCGAATGCGCACCGAAGGCGCATGAGTTGTCGCAGATTTTCTTGAAGCGCCTGCCGCAAATCCGCGGTCTGCTGATCGGCGATGTGCAGGCGGCGTTCGATGGGGATCCGGCGGCGCTCAATCTCGATGAGATTATCCTGGCCTATCCCGGCGTGCTGGCGGTCAGCGTGTATCGCATTGCGCACGCGCTGTATGACCTAGGCGTGCCGATGATGGCGCGCATCATGACGGAGTGGGCGCATTCTAAAACCGGTTGCGACATTCACCCGGGCGCGACCATTGGCGGAAAATTTTTCATCGATCATGCCACCGGCGTGGTGATCGGCGAGACCACGCACATCGGCGAGGGCGTGAAGATTTATCAGGGCGTGACCTTGGGCGCGCTGTCGCTGCCGCGCGATGCCAGCGGGCAGATCATCCGCGGCAAGAAGCGTCATCCGACCGTGGAAGACGGCTCCACGCTGTACGCCAATGCAACGGTGCTCGGCGGCCAGACGGTGGTGGGTGCAAACAGTGTGATCGGCGGTTCGGTGTTCCTGACCCACAGCGTGCCGCCGCGTTCGCGCGTGTCGTTGAAGGAGCCGGAGCTTAGGGTGGCAACCCGCGATGGCGCGGCGGAACCGGACGCCATCTACTTCGACATTTGAGAAACCAAGGGCCTCTTGGATACCCCTAAGAGGCCCTTCAGACTTACATCATCTTGCCCAACACGGGCACCAACAGCAGCGCGACGATGTTGATGATTTTGATCAAGGGATTGATCGCCGGACCCGCGGTGTCCTTGTAGGGATCGCCGACGGTGTCGCCCGTGACCGCGGCCTTGTGCGCATCGGATCCCTTACCGCCGTAGTTGCCTTCTTCGATGTACTTCTTGGCGTTGTCCCATGCGCCGCCGCCGGTGGTCATGGAGATGGCCACGAACAGGCCGGTGACGATGGTGCCGATCAGCAAGCCGCCGAGGGCGCGAATGCCGGCGCCGGAACCCATCAGGAAGTTCATCACGAACACCAGCACGATGGGCACCAGGATGGGCAGCAGCGAGGGCAGGATCATTTCCTTGATGGCCGCCTTGGTCAGCATGTCGACGGCGCGCGAGTAATCAGGTTTCGCGGTGCCTTCCATGATGCCTTTGATTTCGCGGAACTGACGCCGCACTTCGTTGACCACCGCGCCGGCAGCGCGGCCCACGGCTTCCATGGCCATGGCGGCAAACAGGTAGGGCACCAAGCCACCGATGAACAAGCCGATAATGACGGCCGGATCGGACAGATCGAAGGCGGTCGAGTGGCCCAACACTTCACCCAATTTGTGGGTGTAGTCGGCGAACAGCACCAGCGCGGCAAGACCTGCGGAACCGATGGCGTAGCCCTTGGTGACGGCTTTGGTGGTGTTGCCGACCGCATCGAGGGGATCGGTGACGTCGCGCACCTTGGAATCGAGCCCGGCCATTTCGGCGATGCCGCCGGCGTTGTCGGTGATCGGGCCATAGGCGTCAAGCGCCACGATCATGCCCGTCATGGAGAGCATGGCGGTGGCTGCAATGGCGATGCCGTATAGGCCAAGCAGTTGATACGAGGCCCAGATGCTCAACGTCACCGCCAGCACCGGCAGGGCGCAGGCCTTCATCGAGACCCCTAAGCCGGCAATGATGTTGGTGGCGTGGCCGGTCTGCGAGGCCGAGGCGACGTGTCGCACGGGGCCGTACTCGGTGGCGGTGTAATACTCGGTGATGACAATCATCGCCGCGGTGAGCGCGAGCCCGACCAGGGTGCAATACCAAACCGCCATGGCTTGATCGCCCATGATTTGCTTGGACACGAAGTAGAACGCGATCGCAGAGATCACCGCGGAGACACCCACGCCGCGATACAGCGCGTTCATGATCTTGCCGCCCGGACGGGCCGAGACGAAGAAAGTGCCAATGATGGAGGAGACGATGGAAATGGCGCCGAGCACCAGCGGGAAGAGGATGGCGCGCACGCCCATGTCCACCATCACCAGGCCGCCGAGCAGCATGGTGGCGACCAGGGTCACCGCATAAGTTTCGAACAAGTCTGCGGCCATGCCGGCGCAGTCACCGACGTTGTCGCCGACGTTATCCGCGATCACCGCGGGGTTGCGCGGGTCGTCCTCAGGGATGCCGGCTTCGACCTTGCCGACCAAGTCGGCGCCGACGTCAGCGCCCTTGGTGAAAATGCCGCCGCCCAAGCGCGCGAAGATGGAAATCAGCGAGCCGCCGAAGGCCAGGCCCACCAAGGAACGCAGCGCCAGGTCTTCGCTGCCGAGGACATGTTCCATCAGGAAGAAGTAGCCGGCCACGCCGAGCAATCCTAAGCCGACCACCAGCATGCCGGTGATGGCGCCGCCGCGGAATGCGACCTTGAGGGCCGCGTTGATGCCATTGTGCGCGGCTTGCGCCGTGCGCACGTTGGCGCGAACCGAGATGAACATGCCGATGTAGCCGGCCAATCCGGACAGAATGGCGCCGGTGGCGAAGCCGCCTGCCGTCGGCCAGTCGAGGGCCAAGCCGATGGCGATGAAGAGGATGACGCCGACCACGGTGATGGTGGTGTACTGACGATTCAGATACGCACTGGCACCGGCTTGAATGGCCGCTGCGATTTCCTGCATGCGCGCGTTGCCGGCGGGCTGCGCCAAAATCCAGCGCACCGAAATGCCGCCGTAGAGGATTGCAACAACCCCTGCTGCAATAGCCAACCAAAGCGCATTATCAAGGGTCATTAGCAAGTCTCCCTTCGTCGTCGTATGTTATTGAAAAGTATGAAGATTAGATCCGAAGATGGTGCGTCGCGACTATACCACAAACGGTGTTTTCAGCCGCTTCGGGACGCTGGCACCTTTGAGGGTCGCGTAGGCGGGTAAGCCATTGCGATAGGGAGGGTACCCTTCGCCGCCGATCAGGGGCAATAGATAGCGGCGGCACAGCGGCGTGATGCCGAAACCGTCGGGGGTGATGAAATTACGCGGCACCTTTTTTTCTTGATTGGCCACCGCAGAAATCGGCGCTTCGCCGATGGTCCAGCGATAGGGCTTGGCGGACTTTCTGACGATGATGGGCATCACTGCGTTTCTACCCTTGAGCGCGAGTTGCACCGCCGCCTTGCCCACGGCATAGGCCTGGTCGACGTCAACCTGCGAGGCGATGTGACGCGCCGAGCGCTGTAGATAGTCCGCCACGGCCCAGTGAAATTTATAACCGAAGGCTTCCTGGGTCATTTGCGCGACCACCGGGCCGACGCCGCCCAACTGCGCATGGCCGAACGCATCCTTTCCGCCCGCTTCAGCCAGAAACTTGCCCGACGCATCTTTGACGCCTTCCGATACCACCACCACGCAGTAGCCGCGCTTCTCGACGGTGGCTTTCACCTTGGCGAGGAAAGTGGCTTTGTCGAAGGTGATTTCGGGAAACAGGATGATATGCGGTGCTTCGCCGGCCTTCTCATTCGCAAGGCCACCCGCGGCCGCCATCCAGCCGGCATGCCGGCCCATGACTTCGAGCACGAACACCTTGGTCGACGTGCGGGCCATGGAGGCCACGTCCAGGGCGGCTTCCTTGGTGGACACCGCAATGTACTTGGCTGCGGAGCCAAAGCCCGGGCAGCAGTCGGTGATGGGCAGGTCGTTATCGATGGTCTTCGGCACGCCTACACAGATAATGGGATAGTCCATCTGCACGGCAATCTCGGACACCTTTTGCGCGGTATCCATGGAATCGTTGCCGCCGTTGTAGAAAAAGTAGCCGATGTCGTGAGCGCGAAAGATGTCTATCAGCCGCTCGTACTGGGCACGATTTTTCTCCAGA
The DNA here is from genome assembly GCA_964657675.1 of uncultured Steroidobacteraceae bacterium. Lineage (GTDB taxonomy): Bacteria > Pseudomonadota > Gammaproteobacteria > Steroidobacterales > Steroidobacteraceae > Bog-1198. The sequence goes on along the minus strand of CAZZWE010000164.1, from coordinate 1,733 downwards.
CCCGCCAGTTTGTAGCGGGCAGAGCCGAAAGCTCCGCCGGGCGTGTAGCGCAGTGCAGCGATGGTCGCTTTGCTTTCCTTGCCGGTATCGATCATATCCTCGGTGAGGGCGCCCAAAATGCCGTGCCGGCCGGCGTACAGCTTGCCGATCTTGTTGGGGTAGCGCCGGGCGGTTTCGATGACTCCGCAGGCCGAAGCGTTGATTACGGCGGTTACGCCGCCGGATTGAGCATAAAACGCATTCTTTTTGGCCATGTCCACCCCTCGATAAGAGCCGCGCAGAATAGCCGATCAGCGTTGGTTTGACGATCGTACCGCCCAAAGGTACGGTAGCGCGCTTTCCACTACATAAAGAATCATGCGCATAGTTCTATTGGGGGCTCCCGGGTCAGGCAAAGGCACACAGTCACAGCGGTTGGTGAAGGCCTACGGCATTCCGCAGATCTCCACCGGCGATCTGCTGCGCGACGCGGTGGCCAAGGGCACCGAGCTTGGCCGGCGCGCCAAAACGGCCATGGATGCCGGTAAATTGGTGGATGACGCCACCGTGCTCGGCATGATCCGCGAACGCCTCAGCCGGCCGGATGCCGCCAAAGGGTTCATCCTCGACGGTTTTCCTCGCAACATTGCCCAGGCGGAAGCATTGGCGGGCATGTTGGATGAGTTGAAGACGCCGCTGGATTCCGTGGTTTTACTCAATCTGGACTTGGGGATTCTGTTCAAACGCCTCTCGGGCCGGCGTACCTGCGAGTTGTGCGGCCAGGTGTTCAACATCTACACCTCGACGCCCGAAGCGCTCGCGCACTGTGCCAAGGCGCCGGCGCACAAGCTCACGCAGCGACCGGATGACAAGGAAGAAGTCATCGGCAAGCGGCTGGAAGTCTATGAGGCGCAGACCAAGCCGTTGATTCAGCACTACACCCGCTTAGGGCTGTTGCGGGTGGTGGATGCCGACGCCGATATGGAAACGGTGTTCAACAGCATTCAAAACGCCGTGCCGGGCGCAGCGAAGGTCAGCGCTTAGGCTTCAAGTGGTTTCAAGGCAGGCCGGCCTGTAGGCGCGCGCCGATCTCGGCCAAGCGCCAGCCGCTCATCGCATGCGTGTCGCGTTTTCCCATGGCGAGTGCTTTCAACTCGCCGCGCGGCGCGAGGACTTCGGCGCTGATTTGCAGCTCGGCCGCGCGCGCATCGACGATTTTTGCCAGTGCATCCGCCAAAGCCCGTTGCTCCGGCGTCGGCCTTGAGTCCTGGATGGGTTCATCGCTTTCATCAGCGGCGCTGGCGTGGCTCATGGCCTCGAGCAGCGTGGCTGCGAATTTATCGTTCATGGGCTGGATCCGCTCCAAGGCCTCGCTGCTGGTCGGATTCCCTTGCGCGATCGAGAACAGCGCCGCGTCGGCCAAAATCCAGGCCCGCGGCAAATCGCGGCTGCGGGCGAGCTTCTCACGCCAATTGGCGATGGCTTTGGCGCGAGCGCGCGCCGCCGGGGGCAATTGAGCGATGCCGCGCAGGCGCTCCCAGGCGAGCGCAGGATCCGGCTCATACAAGCGCTTATCCTCGATGGCGGCGCAGTCTTCGCGCACCCAATGTTCGCGTCCCAACTCGATGAGCCGCTGCGACAATTGCGCATCGATGTCGCCCAAATACAGGACGTCGTCGGCCGCGTAGTCCAATTGTTCTCGCGTCAACGGGCGTTTCGACCAGTCGGTGCGCGTCTGGCCCTTCGGGATGATC
>CAZZWE010000163.1:667-8830 GCA_964657675.1 uncultured Steroidobacteraceae bacterium | reverse complement strand
GGATGGTGCCCAGGAGAGGACTCGAACCTCCACGAATTGCTCCACTGGTACCTGAAACCAGCGCGTCTACCAGTTCCGCCACCTGGGCAAGATGGGTCCCTTAAGAGGCGCAGAAATGTACGCACTGACTCAGTGCTTGTCAAATGCCGGCCTGGCGGTCCTTTGGTTTCGAAAACCCGAAGCAAAGCGCCAAAACTTAATGTGCCGTAGTGGGCCGACAGGCTCGCTGAGTACACAGGGTGCGACACGCGCGAGTGCACCATCGGCGGGCGCGATAGCGCGGTGAAGTCCGGCGAGTTATCGCGCCTGGCAACAATAGTTCTCGCTCAAACCCAGATTTTTGTAAGTAGAAAATCGTCAACGCGTCATTGCGCAATCTTCGTGCAGCTCGAAGCAGTTTTCGCACCAGTCATGTGCATTTTGCCACGTGCCGTCTCTTGCTTCCGTTTTTCGGAAGCAGCGTGTTACAAAAGACCGCTTTACCGCTCTTTTCACGCATGTTGGCATCGGCACAACGACTGTTTAGGGTCGGCTTCTTAAAAAAACTGAGAGGGATACTTCATGAAGACACGTTCTCGCGCGAGACGGCCTTTGGTATGCGATCGAATCGTATTCGACACCCGATACCGACGACGACAGTTGGCGACCATGTCTTCTTTGAGCGCCGCAGTGCTCACCGCACTGTATGGCTCTGCCGCGATCGCTGACGACAATGCACTGCAGGAAATCACGGTGACGGCCACGCGGCGCGCCACCACTGCACAGGACATCCCGCTCAGTATCACCGCGATTTCCGGCGCGACCTTGGATGAATCGGGCATCGAAGACATCAATAAGCTGGCGCATTCCATTGCCGGCGTGAATTTTACCGACAAAGGGCCGTTCGGCGGCGTCAACGGCAGCACGCTGATCATTCGCGGTTTGAATAGCGAGGCGACGGCGGGTCAGCTCGCTTTGGCATCGCCTGTCATACCGCCCGTGGCCACGTATGTGGACGACACGCCGCTGTTCGTGAACCTGCGGCTGCTGGATCTTGATCACGTGGAAGTGCTGCGCGGTCCGCAGGGTACCTTGTATGGCTCGGGATCCTTAGGAGGCACGATACGATTCGTGCAGAACGCGCCGGATCCGAGCGGGTTCGATGCCAAGGGTGAGGTCACCATCAGCAAGACGGCCCATACCCATGCCACCAACCAGGATATCAACGGCATGGTCAACCTGCCGTTCTCGCCAACCTTCGCAGTGCGTTTAAACGCCAGTTGGACCGACGATGCGGGCTACGTCAATCAACCGAACTTATTCGTGCTCAACGGTGCGGGCGCACCCGTTTCGGCGGAGCCCGGCAACCTATTCAGCCCGCCGGCGAAAACCTCAGTCGATGGCGTCAATTCCTATCAATATCGCACCGCCCGTGTCGCCGCGTTGTGGAAGCCCAGCGATGAGCTCAAGGCGCAGCTGTCGTATTTCTATCAAACCGCTGCCGCGGGAGGATTTCCGTACATCGCCGCGAATGTCGGCGCTTATGGATCTTCAATCTACGACGCACCGACGCCGGCCGGCGTCGATAAGCTGTCATCCGCGACCAATAGTTTGGAAAACACCAAGGATAAAGTGGACATCGTCGCGCTCACCGTGGACTACGACATGGGGTTTGCCACCCTGACGTCCTCGAGTTCCTATGCGCACCACAACAATCAAACCAATTCGGATCTGACGGCGCTGTATACGAATTTTTCTTTTTACAAGCCCTACTATGGGTTGAATCCGCGCTCCTTCATTCAAGGGCACGATCAGTTCGATGACAAGAACTGGACCGAAGAAGTCCGCTTGGCCTCCAAGCCCGGCAAGTACTTCGATTGGGTCGGCGGGTTGTTCTACAAGGATCAGACCACGACCATTCGCGAGCATGAATTTTATCCAGGCTACAACGATTATTTTAATTCCTGCTTGGCGGCAGGATATCCGGTCAGCGACGGCACTGTTCCGGCGACGCCTTGCGGTTTCGGCGAGTACATCACCAGTCCCGGCGCCACGCCCATTCCCGGTATCAACGCAGAGGTGGATCAGGCTTACGTGGGCGACTTCGAAACGCACTTCAAGGATTTGGCGGTCTTCGGAGAATTGACGGGTCACATCACCGATGACCTCAGCCTGACCGGCGGCGCGCGCTTGTTCAAACAGACGTTGTCGCAGGCACAACAGACCGGACTGTTATTCGACGGCCCCGCGTTCACCGCCAATCAGTCGTTGAACGATGAATGGCGCCGCGCGCTCTGGAAGATCAACCTGTCTTACAAATTGGACAAGAACAACTTGGTCTATGCGACCTGGTCGCAGGGATTCCGCCGCGGTGGCGTCAATGCGCTACCGCCCACCGAGCCCATCATCGATCCTCGAACGGGCGTTTCCTACGTGACGCCGCCGTCGCTGACCCATCTGCAGCCTGACACGGCCGACAACTATGAGATCGGCATTAAGGGAACGTTGTTGAATCGAGTGCGCTACTCCGCGGCCGTGTATGACATCCAATGGCACAATGTGCAGGAAGGCGTGCAACTGACGCCGCTGGTGTTGCCGGCGGCGCTCAATATTGGCGCCGCTTACAGCCGCGGTGTGGAATTGGAACTTTCGACCAACTTCACGGACCATCTCACCGGCCAGATGGGATACACCTACGATAAAACCAAGCTGACGTCCATCGCCTCGACCTTTGTGTACCCTGACGTGTCGGTTCCTCCGCCCACCATTGGTACGGCGCTTCCGGGCACGCCGACCAATAGTCTTGCCGTGGGACTCGAATATGGTCATGTGAAATTCGCCGGCGGCGATTGGCGCTATGCCATCAATGCGCATTATCAGAGCAGCGTCATTCCAGCCCTGTCAGCGACCGTGCCGACGGTACCGGGGTACACCATGGGCGATATGCGCTTGAGCTATACCTACTCGCATCTGCAGGCGACCGTGTTCGTCAACAACTTTACCAACAACCTTGGAATTTCTTCCTATACCGATCCTTCGATCTTTGGCAATCGCGTACAGGCGGTGATTTCACAACCCCGTACGTTTGGCCTGACGTTGGGTTATGCCTTCAAGGAGTGGTAGCGCTTAGCCAAAGCCTCCGAAATACGGAACCATAGGTACGTTTTTCGTTAGTTTATATAAAGCCGGGAATCGGCGATGATGCGGTATTGCCGATGAGGTTGCGATGATTCGAACGGGCCAACAGTACCTGGATTCCATCCGCGATCAGCGCGAGGTGTATATCAATGGCGAACGCGTGAAAGACGTCACGCGCCACCCCATGTTCAAGCCGCTGGTCGACATACGGGCGCGCATCTACGACATGCAGCATGAGGCGGCGACACGCGAGTTGCTGAGCTACGCCCAGGGCGGGGAGTGGCACGCCATCGCCAATAAGCTGCCCCGCACGCAGCAGGATTGGTGGGATAAACGCCGCGCCACCGATACCGTGCTGGAAGATATTGGCGGCGTCGTCACCCGAGTGGGGGACGAGACCGTCGGTGAGATGTGGTCGCTGTTCGATGGACAGGATGTCCTCAATGAGGTCGACCCGCAGTTTTCCGTGAATATCCGCCGGCACATCCAACGGGTGCTCGAGTCCGATCCGTTTCATGTCTCCGCCAACACGGATCCCAAGGGCGATCGCTCCAAGTCGCCGCAGGAGCAAGATCCGGACATGCTGTTGCATGTGGTGAAGGAGACGGACGCCGGAATCATCGTGCGCGGCGCGAAGTACGAAACCGCAGCGGCCTACGCCAACCAGGCCTTTACCAAGCCGACCATCGCGAATTGGGGTAATGCCGCGCTTTCGGATTATGCCGTCGGCTTCGTTTGCGACCTCAGTTCGCCCAACTTGAAATTCATCTGTAGGACCGGGTTCGCCGGCCGTGCGCCGGAGGCGGATTATCCGTTGGCCAACAAGTTCGACGAAGTCGATGCGCTGGTGATTTTCGATGACGTGCTGATCCCTTGGGAGAATGTGCTGTTCTATCGGCACACCAAGGCGGCGACTTTCATTCGCGCCACGCTGCACCGTTATTCGGCATTTGCCTTCGTTCAGCGCAACTTAAAACTCGCGGATATGCTGATCGGCGCGGCCCTGTTCAACGCGCGTCAGACCGGACTTGATAAACAACAAGCGGTGCAAGACAAACTGTCGCAGCTTGCCGTCTATCGCGAGGGCATCAATGCGCATCTGACCGCCTCGATTGCGCTGGCGGAGCGCAGCCCCGCCGGGCTGCTGATGCCCAATCAGTCGCTGTTGCTCTCGGGGCGGGTGTTGGCGTGTTCGCAGCTGCATGAAATGATGCATGTGGCGCGTGAGTTGTGCGGCGGGCAGATTTGCGTAACGCCCGACAAGGCCTCGTTCGATTCACCGGCCACGAAACCTTGGCTGGATAAATTTTACTCGGTGAACGACAGCTGGGTTGCCGAGGATCGGCGCAAGTTGCTGGCTTTCGCCCGCGACCTGTTAAACTCGGATTACGCCGGTCACAGACTGACATTCCAGTTATTCGCGCAGTCCCCGCCGTTCGCCCACCTTGCGGCGGTGTATCGGAATTTCGATTGGGAAGGATCGCTGCAATTCGTTAGGAAGGCCGCCGATTTGTCGGAACGAGTCATGCAAGAATCCGATCGACCTGCCGGTGATGGCGCCGTCGCCAAGTGGTTTGCGGATCAGCAAACCGCAGCCTGAAAAACCATGAACGACGTCGACCCGGTTCTACGCCAGCGATTTCTGCTCGGCATGAGCCATGCGGCTGCCACGGTCAACGTGGTGACCACGGACGGCGCGGCAGGGCGGCACGGAGTCACCGTATCCGCCATGGTCTCGGTGTCAGCCGACACGCCGCAACCGACGCTGCTGGTTTGCATTCATCAAAAGAGCGCGGTCGCCGAAGCGCTGCTGCGCAATGGCGTCTTTTGCGTCAACGTACTGCGCGACGATCAGGCCCACATTTCAGAGAATTTTGCTGGGCGCAGCGGCGTCCACGGCGAAGCAAAATTTGATTGCGCGGAGTGGACCACTCAAGTGACCGGTGCGCCGCGCGTCGTCGATTCGCTGGTGGCCTTTGATTGCAAGGTAACAGCCAGCGATCGGGTGGGGTCGCACTTCGTGGTATTCGGGTCGGTGCAGGATATTTTCGTTGCTGGCGGCGGCGCACCGCTGATCTATGCCAACCGAGCTTATGGCGTACCGCGCCGATTTCATCAACGCAGCGCCACGCGCACGACATCGGTGGCCTTATCGCTGTCGCTGGGGTGCTACCAGGTGTTCGCACCCTACGTGGTGCCTGCGTTGGTTGCGCGCCTCACCAAATTGCACCCGGATATTGCGCTGACCCTGCTGGAATCCGATCAGGAGCATTTGATCGCGAGCTTACGGCGCAATGATTTGGAGGTCGCGCTGTTGTACGATTTTGATCTGGGCGATGATTTTAGCGTGACGCCGCTGGCGGAACTAAAACCCTACGTGCTGTTGCCCGATGGTCATCCACTGGGAGCGAACGCGAGCATTGCCTTGGAGCAGTTGATCCAAGAGCCGTTGGTGCTGCTCGACCTTGAGCCGAGCCGGGATTATTTCCTGTCGTTGTTTCGCGAGGCGGGGGTTGAGCCGTTGATTGGCTACCGCACTAAGTCGCTGGAGATGCTGCGCGGCTTCGTCGGGCATGGCCTGGGCTACAGCATCCTCGCCACCAAACCGGCCAACAACATGAGTTACGACGGACGCGCGCTGATCGTGCGGCCGTTGAGCAATACCGTGAAGAACAGCCGCTTGGTGTTGGCCACGCTGACCCGCCGGACTTTAAGCCCCATCGCGCAGGAGTTTGCGGCTCACTGCCGCTCGTTCTTCGGAGGAATCCATGCACACTCGAATTCGTAAATTCAACACCAAGGCAACTTACCCGGAACAAAAACTCGACAATGACCTGTGTCAGGCGGTGGTTGCGCGCGGCAGCATGGTATTCGTACGCGGGCAGGTCGGTCAGGATCTGGATACGGCCGTGAATGTGGGTATCGGTGATGCCGGGGCGCAAGCCGAGCAAGCCATGGCCAACATCAAACAGCTGTTGAGCGAAGCGGGCGCCACGCTCGAACATATCTGCAAAATTACCATCTACCTCACCGACCCGCGTTTCCGCGAGGCTGTGTATCTGACGGTGGGCCGCTGGCTGAAGGGCGTCTATCCCGTGTCCACCGGAATCGTGGTGGCAGGTCTGGCGCGGCCCGAGTGGCTGGTGGAGATCGATGTCCTTGCGGTGATACCGGATAAAAGTCCGGCGCCATGACTTTTTCCATCGCGGCCCGTTGCCAGCGCACAGGAATGTTTGGCGTGGCCATTGCCTCCTCATCCCCGGCAGTTGCGGCGCGCTGCGCCCATGCACGCAGCGGTGCGGGCGCCGTGGCAACGCAAAACATCACTGACCCTGCGCTCGGACCGAGCACGTTGAATGCGCTGGCGCACGGCCAGTCGGCCGAATCGGCGCTGCGGCATTCGCTCGCCGCCACGCCCTTTGGCGACTATCGACAATTGGTCGTGGTGGGCGCGCAAGGCATCCCGGCGATTCATTCTGGGTCCAAGGCGTTGGGAATCGTAGGGTCGGCCATTGGGTCCCATAGCGCCGCAGCGGGCAATTTGTTGGCGGACTCGAGCGTGCCTGGGGCCATGGTCGAAGCCTTCGAGAGCGCAGAGGGACACTTCGGCTGGCGATTGCTGCACGCATTGTCAGCGGGTTATGCGCGCGGTGGAGAAGCGGGCCCGGTCCATTCGGCGGGGCTATTGGTGGTGCGCGAGGTCTCGTGGCCCATCGTCGATCTACGCGTGGATTGGGCACAGGCGCAGCCGGTTGAGGCGCTGCGGAGCCTGTGGGAGATCTACCAGCCACAGATCGAGGACTATGTGCGTCGGGGCGTTGATCCATCCCGCGCGCCGAGCTTCGCCGTACCCGGAGACCTATGAGCCGTCGCTGCTCATGAAATTCACATTCCGCCAGCTGACCTATTTCATTGCGGCAGCAGAAACCGGCAGCATCACGTTGGCGTCGAAGAGCGCCAATATTTCACAACCAGCCATTTCGACGGCGATTTCTCACATCGAACGAGAATTGGATGTGCAATTATTTTTGCGGCATCACGCGCAAGGGCTGTCGCTGACGCCGGCAGGCCGAGCGCTGATGCGCGACGCGAAGCAGTTGTTGAAGCAGGCTAACGGATTATATTCCGCGGCCGCCGATATCAGCCATCAAATGCGCGGCGAATTGTCGGTGGGATGGTTCTCGACCTTGGCGCCCATCGTCATGCCCGAGACGGTGCAATCGTTTCTCAAGGCCTTTCCGGAAACCAGCATTCGAATCGTGGAGAACCATCAAGAAGGCCTGATGAAAAGCCTGCGGGCTGCCGAGATCGAATTGGCCATCACCTATGATTTACAGATTAGCGAGGACATCAGCTTCTTGCCGCTGGCAAGCTTGCCGCCGTACGCATTGTTCGGCGCCTCGCATCCGCTGGCCCGCGAACGCTCGGTGAAACTCAGCCAGCTTGCGCCGTTGCCGATGGTGTTGCTCGATATGCCGATGAGCCGCGAGTATTTCCTGGCCCTGTTTCTGCGCGACCGCATTGAGCCCACCGTGGCCTGGTCCTCAGAAAAGTTGGATGTGGTTCGGACCATGGTCGCGAATGGCCTGGGATACACCTTGGCCAACGTGCGCCCGCGGGCCGATGTGGCTTTGGATGGCAAGCGAGTGTTTCGCGTGCCGTTGGCGGGCGATCCGCCGCCCATGCGTTTAGGGGTGGCGACTCTCACGCAGCTGAAGAAAACTCGGCTGGTCGAGGCCTTTGAACGGCATTGCCAAGAGCTGATCAGCGAAGGCTATGTGCCGGGCATGTCGGTGCCGGTGCCCGGACAGCGCCGCAAACGCCGTAAGTCCAAGACCCCATGAGCAGCCGTCCCTATGCCGAGTCGCGCGAAGTGCTGCGGCTCATGCACGCCGGGCAGTGGCGTGATGCGCTGACCCAAATCGATGCGAAGCTGACGCGAGAACCTCAGAGCGCGCCACTGCTGTTGCAACGCGCGCAGTGCCTCATGGGATTGGGCTTGCGCGCCGAGGCGGGAGAGGTTAAGTCTTGAGGCATCTCACGTGA
>CAZZWE010000163.1:0-657 GCA_964657675.1 uncultured Steroidobacteraceae bacterium | reverse complement strand
GGCGCTGGCCGCGGCGCGCGCCGCCGAACGCAGCGCGCCTACCGACGCTGCGCTGCGTGACGCGGCAGGCACGCTGTACAGTTTCGGTAATGACCACGCGAGCGCCTTGTTGTCCTTCGACGCGGCCCTCAAACAGCAGCCGAACCATCCGCAGTACTTGTACAACCGCGCGACGGTGCGGCGGTTTCTCGGTGATCTTGAGGGCGCGGAGCGCGACTACGACGCGGCCATCGAATTGTCGCCCACCGATTTCGAGGCCATCAAGAATCGATCAGATCTTCGCGTGCAAACGCGTGAGCGCAACCATATCGCTCAATTACAACAGCTCACCGCACGCATCGCAGGCGACTGGCGCGGCGAAGTGCAGCTTCGATACTCCCTGGCCAAAGAGCTGGAGGATTTGGCGCAGTACCCGCAGTCTTTTACCGAGCTGTCGCAGGCGGCCAAGATCCGGCGTGAACACATGCGTTATGACGCAGCCATGGATCTGCATACCGTGCAATGGATCATGGAAGCGTTTCCGTCAGTGCCGGCCGCGCAGACTGCCAACGCCTGCGGGGATGCACCCATTTTCGTGATCGGCCTACCGCGCAGCGGCACCACCTTGGTCGAGCGAATTCTGGGCAGTCATTCGACCTTGTTCTCCGCCGGCGAATT
>CAZZWE010000162.1:0-8869 GCA_964657675.1 uncultured Steroidobacteraceae bacterium | reverse complement strand
TTACAAGATATTCTAAATTCTTGCAGGCTTAAGGCCATGAAAAGCCCCGCTTCCGGCGGGGCTTTTTTTTAGGTCCCCCGGAAGAGCGAGCAGCGCTGGCGCGGGGCATCTGCGCTTACAATCGCCAATTGCGCATCGACGTCAAAACGAGTCCGACCCTCCGCCCGATGCAGGCGTTGGCGTCCATCGCCATCACGAGACTATTCAACAGCGCGCTGACCGACGCGGATGGCCCCACCGGCGCGCATTGCATCCACGAACTGTGGATGCGCAACGAGCTGTCCTTTAACATCGAAAGCGCACTTGAATTGTTGTGGGCCCGCGCCGCCGCCTCGGTGCCCGAGTGGCTACCCATGCGATACGTGGAGTGGCTACCTCAGGCGTATGAAATTGCCTTACAGTGCCAGGCTGCCGCCAAAGGGCGAACCAACATTTACATGGTGCTGCTGGATTTCGCCGATCGAGGGCAGAGGTTTGGCGTCTACATCGGCATGAGTAAATATAGTCCGGCGCAGCGCTTTGACCAGCACAAGGCGGGCATTCGTTCGGCGGGTAGTGTTTTGAAACGAGGAATAGAAGTGCTCACGGGACCCACGTTGCATTTGCAATACATTAAACGCAGCGAAGCGGCGCGCATCGAAGTCGAGCTGGCATGCGCGCTGCTCGATGCCGGATTTCTGGTTAAAGGCGGTCATTGATGATTCTCATCGGCATGTTCGATTCGCCCTTCGTCCGCCGTGTGGCGGTGAGCATGAACTTTCTGCAGATACCGTTCGAGCACCGCAGCTGGTCGGTGGGCAAGGACTTTGAACTGATCCGTCAATTCAATCCCCTGGGAAGGGTTCCGTGCCTGGTGCAAACGGTGGGGGATACCCTGATTGAATCCTCTGCAATCTTGGATTTCCTCGATGAAAGCGTCGATCCGTCGCGCGCTCTGCTGCCGCGGTCGGGCGATGCGCGACGCGAAGCTCTGCACATCATCGCCGTGGCCATCGGTGCAGCGGAAAAGGGCGTGACCCAGGTATACGAGTCTGCGTTCCGACCCCCTGAGAAGCGCTATCGCCCTTGGGTGGAGCGCTGTCACACTCAAATGCACGCAGGGCTCGCGGAGCTCGATCGAGTCTGCCAAGTGCGCAGTGGCCCCTGGCTGCTGGGAAAGAGGATGACCCAAGCGGACATCACGGTTGCCTGCGTCTACACATTTTTGAGCGATGCCTTGGCGCTCAATCGTGAGGGGGCGGCCTATCCGGCATTGGCTTCCGTCGTTGCGCAATGCGAAGCCTTGAGTGAGTTTCGCTCAGTGAAAGCGGAGTGGTTCCCACCCGCGGACTCGTAAGGATTACAATGGCAGGATGGTCGTCGTTCACCATCTCAACAACTCCCGTTCGCAACGGGTGTTGTGGTTGCTGGAAGAACTCGGTGTTCCCTACGAGGTCAGGCGTTACGAGCGCGACCCAAAGACGATGTTGGCGCCCCCCGAGCTGCTGGCCGTGCATCCCCTCGGAAAATCGCCCGTTATCACCGATGACGGCATCACCCTGGCTGAGTCCGGCGCCATCATCGAGTATCTGGTGGATAAGTACGGCCAGGGGCGATTGAAGCCTGCTGCAGGATCGCCGGAGCGTCTTCGCTATACCTATTGGTTGCATTACGCGGAAGGCTCGGCCATGCCGCCGCTGTTGTTGCGTTTGATCTTTAATCGCGTTGCCAACAATCCCGCCCCTTGGCCGATCAGTGCAATCGCGCGGCGCATCGCCTCGACCGTGGACAACTCTTTCATCGAGCCCAATCTGTCGCGTCATTTAAATTACATGGAAGCGGAACTCACCACGCATGCCTGGTTTGCCGGCGCAGAATTCACCGCCGCCGATGTGCAGATGAGCTTCCCGCTCGAAGCGGCCGTGGCGCGCGGCGGCCTCAACGCCAGCCGTCCTAAGTTGATGGCCTTCGTCGAGCGCATTCATGCGCGCGAGGCCTACAAGCGCGCCTTGGAACGCGGCGGCCGCTACGATTTCTAAAGACAAGTCGATCGTTAAAAGAAGAGGGGGAGTTTGAATGTGGAATCCGCGTACCTTGAGTGCCGCGTTGTCGGCCCTATTGCTGTTGGTGCTATCGGCATGCAATCAAGCGCCGCCGCCCGCGGCGCCTAAAGGCCCATCGCTCGCCAGTCAGAAATGGCAGAAAACGGCCAACGGCTTCATCGAAGATTACATGACCAATCAGCCGGCCTTCGCCGCCCAGGCGGGCCGTCATGAATTCGACGGTAAGTTGCCGGACTTGAGCGCCCACGGTATCAAGCGCGAGATCGCGCGGTTGCACGATCAACACGAGCAAATCTCGGCGGTCGATGCGGCGGCGTTGACACCGCGCGAGCAATTCGATCGGTCCTATCTGCTGGCCGTGATCGACCGGGATCTATTCTGGTTGGAGAAATCGCAGTTCCCAAGCAGCAATCCCTCGTGGTACATCGGCCAGATCGATCCGGACATGTACTTGAGCCGCAACTATGCGCCGCTCGATGTGCGGTTGAAGGCCTACATCAAGTATGCGCGGGCCATACCGCACATGGCCGCGACCATTCGCGAGAACTTGAAGTCGCCGCTGCCGAAAAGCTATGTGGAGCTGGGCATCGATCAATTCGGGGGCTTGGCGGATTTCTATTCAAAGAACGTCTCCGCCGTGTTTGCTTCTGTCTCCGATGCCGATCTGCAAAAGCAATTGGCGGATGCGGACAAGGAGGCGGCGCAGGCGATGGCGTCCTTGAAAGATTACCTGGTGAGTGAGCGCAAAAACGCCAACGACAAATTTGCCTTAGGCCCTGATTTGTTCGCGCTGATGGTGAAGCAAACTGAACAGGTGGACTTGCCGGTTGAGAAGATTGAGGCCGCGGGCCGCGCCGATCTGGAGCGCAACACGCAGGCGTTGAAGACCGAGTGCGCGACCTATGTGCCCAAGGGTTCACTGGCGCAGTGCATCGCAAAGATGTCCGCCAACAAGCCGAAGGCCGGTCCGGTGGAGGAGGCGCGCAATCAGCTCAAAATGCTCAAAGAGTTCATCATCAAGAACAACGTCGCGTCCATTCCCAGCAGCGATGAGGCGCTGGTGGCGGAAGCGCCGCCTTATAATCGCGCGAACGCCGCGTTCATCAATCCATCGGGCCCCTATGAAAAGGGCGTTGTTTCGATTTACAACATTGCCCCGCCGGATCCCAAATGGTCGAAGGCCGAGCAGGCGTCGTACATCCCCAGCGAAGCCACCTTGTTGTTCACCTCGGTGCATGAAGTGTGGCCCGGGCATTTTCTGCAGTTCCTGCATTCCAACGCGAACGACGACAAGCTCGAGGCGCTTTGGGTGGGGTACGCCTACGCGGAAGGCTGGGCGCATTACTCGGAAGAAATGATGTGGGAAATGGGTTTGAATAAGGGTGATTCCGAGTCGCATATCGGACAAATCAACGAGGCGTTACTGCGCGACGTGCGTTTGCTCTCGGCCATCGGCCTTCACACGCATGGCATGACGGTGGCCCAATCCGAGAAGATGTTTCGCGAACAGGCCTTCCAGGATCCCGGCAATGCCCGGCAACAGGCGGCGCGCGGGACGTACGATCCGGCGTATCTGAACTACACCTTGGGCAAACTCATGATCCGCAAGTTGCGCGCCGATTGGCTGGCCAAGACCGCGCCTGCGGGATCGGCGCCGGCCGAGGGCGACCAATCACGCTGGCATGAATTCCACGACAAATTTCTATCCTATGGGGGTCCCCCAATCCCATTGCTGCGCAGGGAGTTGGTGGGCGAGGGCGGCGATCCGCTTTAAGCGGGATCCGATTTGAGGCCGGTGAGAATGCCGCTGTCCGCCCAGGCTGCCAGAAAGCCTGCGGCGGCGGCCGGCACTTCTTGCTCCGGCAGGTATGCACTCAAGTCTTCGCAGAGTTGTCCAAAACAGCGGCCGCGCAGAGCTGCATCAAGCGCCACCGCTTCTGCCGTGCTCATCGATCGAAAGTAATTCTGGAGGTTTTGACGCCATAACAACCATCGGGCCGGCGCCTCCGCCTTTTCAGGCTGAGGCGGGGTCTCCTCGTTGCTCATGGCCTTCCACACTGCCGCGGCATTCCACAGGAACTCCAGTTGCCGCAGTGAGGGATGAAACACAAATTGTAAGCCGGCCCAAGCCTGCGGCTCGACCGCGGCCAGTGCCGATCGATCCACGGCCGGCGCGTCTTCGGCGTCGAAGACTTCAGATAATGTCCATTCCAACGTGGCGATCTCGGACAGCACCGGTGACTCATCAAACGGCGAGGTGCGGGCCATGAATTGTGCGAGTTCCCGTCCGTACCAGCGGATCGATCGAAATGGCGAGGGAAATTCAGTGACGTAGGCATCGCCGAGCGCCACCCACATCTCATCGCCCAGCAAGCCGTGCAGCACCGGATAAGTCTCGTGCAGCGCATCGATCAATCGAACCCGATAAGCGTTTTTATAAATCGCCAAGCGTTCGAGCGCCGGCAGCGGCGGTGAGTCGACGATGACCTCGGCGACGGTGCTATCCAATCCGAGCACGTGTCTTTGCATGTCGCGCTGCAAATCGCGCAAGGCCGTAGGGGGTGCGGGCGTCGGGGGCGGCGCGGGCGTCATGCGGCTTGGCGCGAATGCCGGGCCGCAATGTTGCGGGCCATGTCGAGTTCAGCCAGCAGTTCAGGTAAGTCGGGAATGTTGTCGTCCCGCTCGATCATGGTGGGCACCTCGCCGAACAAGCGCAGTGCTTGCGCATACAAGTCCCATACCGGCCGAATGACAGGATGATCATGGGTATCGATGAGATGGCCGCCCATGTCGCTGTGGCCGGCCAGATGAAATTGACGCACGCGGCTTTTCGGCATGGCGCGCAGATACTCCATGGCGTCAAAGCCATGATTGATGCTGCTGACGTAGATGTTGTTGATGTCGAGCAGGATGTCGCAGTCGGCCCGTTGCGCGACTTCCTTGAGGAATTCCCACTCGCTCAACTCTGAGTGCTTAAAGGTCAGGTAGCTGGAGACATTCTCCAGCAGGATCCGGCGGCCGAGGCTGTCCTGCACCTGTCCAACTCGCCCCACTACCGACGCCAGTGCTTCTTCAGTGTAGGGCAAGGGCATCAGGTCGTGCAGATTCTTGCCCTCGATTCCGGTCCAGCACAAATGATCGGAAATCCAATGCGGTTCGACGCGCGCAGCCAGAGCGCGCACGTCTTTCAAATATTGCGTGTCGATGGGATCGGTGCTGCCGATGGACAGCGAGACGCCGTGCATGACCACCGGATATCGTTCGCGGATGCGGTCCAGATAGTCGAGCGCTTTGCCGCCGGGCACCAGATAGTTTTCCGTGATGACCTCCAGCCAGTCGATGGGCTGAGGTTCGCTCAAGATGGCTTCGTAATGAGAAGGCCGAAGGCCGAGCCCGAATCCTGAAAGTTTCATTGAAAACCCGAGGTTTCGTTTTTCAATTTTGGTGGAAGCGGAGCCGGGCCTTGAGCCCGGCTCCTATTCAACGCGAGAGTGGCAGATTAGCCGGCTTTGGCTTTCGCCTTGGCATCGTCGCAAGCCGACTTGGTCATGGAGACGAAGCCCTGACCCTTGCAGCTGTTCATACCTTTGCAGCTGTTCTTCGCAGACTTGCACTCGGATGTGCCCTTGCAAGAGTTCACACCCGTACATTTCACGGTGGCGGCATCGGCGGCGAAAGACGTGGTGGTGATGGTGGACGAGAACAGCATCGCGGCAGCAGCAGCCATCGCGGCGGTCGACAGTTTGTTCATCTGCATAGTTGTAACCTCTAGTTATTAAACGCAGCGATATTGCTGCTCATGTAAAAGACCCGGCCAACGGCCGCATTATTACGCAATTATCTAAGCTTATGTCTGCTTCAGCCGGATGACAGGCGCCGCTGCCGACCGATTCCGCAGCCAACTGATATTTAAAGTATTCTTAATAGGCCTAAGGAAACATGCGCTTGCATCCGATTTTCGGGGGCGGCCGAAATGGAGTTCAATGCTTCGAAAAACCTGCCGGGGATTGTTGTTGCTTGGCGTTTTGACCCTGTTGGCCGGCGGCGCGAGGGCATCGGAAGAATATCTGGCGTATTTCGGCGTTGCCGCGGCGCAGCGTTCTGGGCTGCTGCTGTATGGCGAAAGTCATGTACTGCATTATCACGATGGCCGTTTGTCAGAACGCGTGGTGCTTTACACCTGTCCCGACGGCACGCCATTTGCCCGCAAAAGCAGCGTCTATCCCAATCCGTTGGCACCGGATTTTGTGTTCGAGGATATTACCAACGGTGTGCGCGAGGGCGTGCGAGCAGGCGATCGCCCGGGTTCGCTGCGCACCATATTTTTCCGCGGTGCGGATGGCCAGTCAGAGAAATCAGCGCCGTTGCCCGCACTCTCCGAGCTGGTCATTGATTCAGGGTTCGATGAATTTATTCGCCGCAATTGGGATGCGTTGATGGACTCCGGTTCATTGCCGCTGCAGTTTTTGGTGCCAAGCCGGCTCGAGGCCATGAGCTTTCAATTGCAGCACGTACGCAAAGGCATGGAAGAGGGCGTTCCCACGGAAGTTTTTCGGCTCAAGCTGCAAGGCATCGTTGGTTGGATAGCGCCCAGTATCGACGTGTCGTATAGCGAGCGAGATCACGTCTTGGTGCGCTATGAAGGCATGTCGGATCTTCGCGATAAGGCGGGCGAGAACTTACGGGTCGATATCACTTTTCGCCTGAGCGACCGCAAGCCCAGCGATGCCGGCGCGGTTGCGGCCGCGTTGCGCGCCCCGCTGCTGCCTTGCCGCTGAATCGCCGATGTTCTCCATCAACATTTATTTAAGCGGCCTCGCCGTGATGGTGGGCACGGTGTTGCTGGTGTGGCTATTGAGTTTGGCCAAGCGCAATGTCTCGATAGTCGATAGTGCCTGGGGCCCCTTGTTTGCCTTGGGCGCCTTCACCTACGCGGCTTATACCTCGATCGCGGAGAAGCCGCGCGCCATCTGGGCGCTGGTCATGGTGAGTGTGTGGGCCTTGCGCCTGTCTGGCTATATCACCTGGCGCAATTGGGGTCACGCCGAAGATGCGCGCTATCAAGCGATCCGCGCACGCAATCAGCCGAACTTCGAATTCAAGAGCGTTTATCTGGTGTTCCTGCTCCAGGCATTCTTGGCCTGGTTGATTTCATTACCGCTGCTCGGCGCGATATTGAGTTCGGCGCGATTGCACCCCCTCGACTTTTGTGGGGCGGCACTGTGGATTATTGGGATGATTTTCGAAGCCGGCGGCGACTGGCAGTTGTCGCGCTTCAAGGCGAATCCCGCCAACAAAGGCGCGGTGATGGATCGTGGTTTATGGCGTTACACCCGTCACCCCAATTACTTCGGGGATTTCTGCGTATGGTGGGGCTTGTATCTCCTGGCCGTCGGGGCGGGCGCGTGGTGGAGTATTCCGGGTCCGCTCCTCATGTCGGTATTGCTGATGCGCGTCTCAGGTGTGACGCTGCTGGAAAAAGATATCGGCCAGCGGCGACCGAAGTACGCCGACTATATCCGCCGCACCAACGCTTTTTTCCCGGGAAGACCGAAGACTTAAACTGACGCTATCTAGCCGCCTCAGTTGGATCGATTAGCCGAAGACCTCGGAATCGACGGAAGTCCCTGTCGACCGAAACCATTTCGGCGCCATGCTCGATTGCGAGCGAGGCCAGAGCCGCGTCGCTCACCATGGGTCCGCGAACCTGAGCTTCCACCATTTGGGCTTTCAGAATCTCCCAGAATCGTTCACCTGCTTCGATCAGCCTAACGTTGGGCCGTGCCATCCAGCCACTGATGATCTGGCAGGCCTCATCGTTCGTAAAGGGCCGCTTATAAGCTTTGGAATTCGTCGTGATGCGCAGAAACGCCAGCAAAGTAAGCCAGGGCAACGCGACAAGCTCTTCTGAATTGAGCGCCGACTCCAACCAAGCGCTGCAAACTGCATGCTGTGAAGCCTCGCGATCGTAGGCATACAGCAGAACGTTGACGTCAATGAGCTTCACCGGTGGTAGGGGCCTTCCAGCTCCTCAAGGGCGGCACCGATGTTGTCGAACGACACGAGAGCACCCATAGATCGAGACTCGATCTTGAAGGGTTTGAGCTGCTTCACCGCCGTGGATTGAGTGAGCGCCATGCGCAGCCGTTCGTTGACCACAGTTTTAAAGGGACGGCCCGTGCGTCGAGCTTCCGCCTGAAGGCGAGCTGCAACGTCTTCATCTAAGGTTAAAGTCGTTCTCATAGCATCACGATGCTAGCAGGATGTCACATTGATGTCTATGCACAGTGCAGGCAAAAAAAAGCCCCGCGTGTGCGGGGCTTTTAAAGTGCAGAGCTGAACTCTGCGAGCGCTTATCGGCCGCTCAGGATTCTCAAAGTCACTCGGCGGTTCGCAAGCCGGCCTTCTGCCGTCTTGTTGTCCTCGATCGGACGTGCCTTGCCGAAGCCCTTTGCCGTCAAGGTGTTGGTCACACCATGACTTTGCAGGTAGGCCATGACTGATTCCGCTCGACGCTGCGACAGAGCCAGATTGAGCTTGTCGGAGCCAGTGCTGTCGGTATGTCCATCCACTTCGATCACGAAGTTCGGGTGGTGCTTCAGCGTTTCCACTGCATACATGAGCACTTGATCGGACTCAGGCGTCAGATCTGCCGAGTTCACCGCAAAGGTCACACCGGGGAGACGAATCTCATCCTTGATGGTGCAGCCATACGCGTCGACCATGTCACCCTTGGGGGTGTTGGGGCAGCGATCGATCGAATCGGGCACGCCATCACCATCGCTATCGAGGGGTTCCGGCGGCGGCGGCGGGGGCGGCGGCGGAGG
>CAZZWE010000161.1:1971-9003 GCA_964657675.1 uncultured Steroidobacteraceae bacterium | reverse complement strand
AGCCATGGCGGCGCGCATGGCAAGCGACGGTTTAGTGACGGTGTCGCTACGCAAATCGATGCGGGAAAGGGTTGAATCCGAGCCGTCCAAATCATTCTCCGAAGCCATACCGACTGTAAGCTAACGCACATAGCCTAACAGTAGCCTTAATTGTGAACTTTCACGGCCGATACGCAATGCGGGCGTATCCGAGCCGACATGAGCGAGATGCAGGGTAGTTATAGCCATTGGCTGGTAGTTTTGTCCGTGATCGTTGCGATCATGGTCTCCTATACGGCGCTGTCGCTGGCCGCGCGGGTCGCGGCGGCCAATTCCTCGCTGAAGCGCGTCTGGCTGCTCGGCGGCTCGCTCACCATGGGCCTAGGCATTTGGTCCATGCATTTCATCGGCATGATGGCCTTTTCCCTGCCGATCGCCTTGCGCTACGACGTGGGCCGCACGGTGATCTCCCTGGCCATCGCGGTGATCACCTCGGGCGGTGCGCTATGGATCGCCGCCGGCGTCCGGCTGACCTGGCCGCGGCTGCTCAGCGGCTCGCTGCTGATGGGCGCCGGCATCTGCGCCATGCACTACTCCGGAATGAGCGCGATCCAGATCGTGCCCCTGATCAACTACGACCGCGCCTTGGTGGCCGCATCGATTCTCATCGCGGTAGGCGCCTCCTTCGCCGCATTGTGGTTGGCCTTTCACCTTCGCACCGGGCGGTCCTGGCAGATGGCGGCAGGCCGCATCGCCGCTGCGCTCATTATGGGCGCCGCCATCAGCGGCATGCACTACACCGGCATGGCCGCTTCGCGCTTCGGCGCCGCATCGTATTGCGTGGGCGGCGTCGCCATCGAAAATCAACAGCTGGCGCTGTTGATAGCCGCCATCACGGTGGCAATGCTCGCCATCACTTTGATTACCGCCGTATTCGACGCCCACTTGCAATCGCGAACGGCAGCGCAGGCCGCCCGCCTGACCGATATTAATACCGAGCTCGAACGACAGGCATCGCGTGCGCGGGCCAGTGAAGAGCGCTTGCGGCAGATCTCCAACAACCTGCCCGCGTTGATTGCCTATTGGGATCGCGAAGGCATCTGTCGTTTTGCCAACCAAGCCCACTTCGATCGCTTCGGTTTGACGCCCGAGCAAATAGTCGGCATGTCAGTTGAAGATTTACTCACCCACTCGCCGCAGGAAATTGCGCAGTTCGACGCCAGCATGCGTGCGCGGATTGCCGCCGCCATGCGCGGCGAGCGACAACTGTTTGATCAAAGCAGCCGCACCAAAGACGGCACGGTGCGTCACTGGCAATGCGAGTACATTCCCGATATTAAAGAGGGGCAGGTTTTCGGATTCTATGCCCTGGTGGTGGAGATCACCGAGCGCAAAAAAGCCGAAAGCCGACTGGAGCAACAAGAGGCGCGCCTGGCGGCCATGGGCCGCATGAGTGAAATCGGCTGCTGGGAAGTGGACGCCGCGGGTGGCATGCCGTTTTGGTCGGACATTATCTATGGGATTCATGATCTGCCGGTGGGCCATGCACCCGACCTTGATCGAGCATTGGATTTCTTCCCCGGCGACGCTCGCGAGCTGGTCAGCAGCAGCGTGAAGTCAGCGCTCGAGCAAGGCAAGGCCTTTGACATCATCGTGCCGTTCGTCACTGCCAAGGGCCGGCATCGCTGGGTGCGCTCCATCGGTAAGCCGCAAATGGGCGACGGCCAATGGGTCCGCGTCGTCGGTGCTTTTCAAGACGTGACTGACGCGAGGCAAGCCGAGGAAACCCTGCGAATCGCCAAAGATGCTGCGGAGGCTGCGAATCGCGCCAAGAGCGATTTTCTCGCCAACATGAGCCATGAGATCCGCACGCCTTTGAACGGCGTGATCGGCATGACGGGCCTGTTGCTCGACTCGAGCCTAGGCGCGCAACAACGAGAATACGCAGAAATCGTCCGCTCGAGCGGTGAGTCGCTGCTGGCGCTGATCAACGATATTTTGGATTTCTCCAAAATCGAAGCCGGTCATCTGGAGCTCGAGCGCATCGACTTCAACCTTCAAAGCGTCATCGAGGACAGCATCGATGCCGTGGCGCTGCGCGCTGCGGAGAAAGATCTCGAGCTGTTGGCAGACATCGACCCAGCACTGCCGCATCTGTTTCGCGGCGATCCGTTGCGCATGCGCCAGGTGTTGTTGAACTTGCTGAGCAATGCAATCAAGTTCACCGGCAGCGGCGACGTCAAATTGATCGTCAATGCCAGGCCCACCGGCGAGGGCTTGATGCAACTGGTATTTGCGGTACGCGACAGCGGCATCGGAATCCCGGCTGAGAGAATCACCACCTTGTTCGCGCCTTTCATTCAAGCCGACACCTCGACCACGCGAAATTTCGGCGGCACCGGTCTCGGGCTGTCGATCTCCAAGCGGCTAGCCGAAGCCATGGGCGGCGGCATCGCGGTGACCAGCACGGTCGGCAAGGGCTCGACCTTTACTTTCAGCGTGGCACTGCCTTTATCGTCGCGCATCGCACCGACCCAGGCGCGTCCGCTGCTGGCCGGCGTGCGCATCCTGGTGGTGGTCGGTCACGGCAGCAGTCGTCGCACACTGGAGCGACAGCTGGCGAACGAGCAAACCGAGCTGACCTTTGCCAATTGCGCGGAAGACGCTCTGATCCAATATCGACAGATGCTGCACGCCGATTGCGCACCACGACTGGTGCTCATGGACCACGAACTCGCCGATCGCAGCGGGCTGTGGCTGGCCAAGGCAATTCGCGACTGCGCCGCGCCCCCGCCCTCGCTGCTGTTGATGACTTCGTTATCCACCTCCTTGGCCGAGGCCGACTTGCGCTTGGTCGATCGCATCGTAACCAAGCCGACCAAGACCGCCACCCTGGTCAGGGCGCTGTGCGAACTGACGCAATCTTCCGGCAGCGAATTGCATAGGGAACCGGAGCCGGAGGCACTGCCGTTTGCCGGCCGTCGCGTTCTATTGGCGGAAGATAATCCAGTGAATCAAAAGCTCGCGATGCGATTGGTGCAACGGCTCGGCGCACAGGTTGAACTCGCGCCGAACGGCTTGGTCGCTTTGCAATGCCTCAGAGACGCAGACTTCGACGCCGTGCTGATGGACTGCCAGATGCCCCTGCTGGACGGTTACGAAGCCACCAAACAGTTGCGCGACCCCAAGAGCGGCGTGCGCAATTGCAACATCCCGGTCATTGCTCTGACGGCTCATGCCTTGGCCACTGACCGCGCCAAATGTCTGGCCGCCGGGATGGACGACTACCTCACCAAACCCATCAACCCAACTCATCTGCAAAAAGCCTTAGCCGGAGTTTTACATTTACCCGATGAGGCCCGATCCAAATTTGCGTCTTAACAAAACCATAATCGCCCGTTAAGGGATTCGATGAGCTGCCGATAAGACTGCGACGCGCGAAATGATTCGGAGAGCGGAAAGATTATGTCCAATGCACCGGTTCCCACGTACCAGTCCGGAAAAAAGATAGTCCAAGCCAATGGCGGCACCACCTCGCCTGAAGTGCGCGGCGCCGGCTTACACTTCTTGAGCCAACTGGCCACCGAAGTTTCCCGGGGTACGGTCGACCTGCCCTGCTTCCCCGACGTCGTCATTCGCGTGCGCCGTGCACTCGACGATCCGCAAACGACCCCAGAGCAGACGGTCACCGTGGTCGGCGCTGAACCCCGGCTCGCAGCCAGGCTGCTGCAAACCGCGAATTCGGCTGCGTTCAATACCACCGGCAGACCGCTGACCGATTTGCGCTCGGCCATCACCCGGCTCGGGCATCAGTTGGTGCAAAGCGCCGCCATGGCCTTCGCCGTGCAGCAGGTGAAGCAAGAAAAATCCTTGAGTTCCATTTCCAAACTGCTGACCGACTTGTGGAAGGAATGCATCACCGTGGCGTCGATCAGTCACGTGGTGGCCCGCCGCACCAAAGTGAGCCCCGATGAAGCATTTCTCACCGGCCTCATGCATGGCATTGGACGCCTATACATCATGGTTCGCGCCGTGGGACACACCGCGGATTTCGCACCCGATGAGTCATTTATCGATCTGATCGCCAGTTGGCACGCGCAAATCGGCAAGGCGGTCTTGGAGAATTGGGGCTTCGCCGAGGAAATGTGCGAAGCCGTCGGCGATCAAAACGAATACGATCGGCGTCGGAAACTTGATGCCGATCTCACCGATATCTTGATCGTAAGCACGGTGTTGGCGGAAGCAATGAAAAACCCGGCACCGCGGGTGATACCGGTCAAGGGCATCACGTCCTTCCAAGCGATCGGGCTGAAGGCGGAGGACTGCGCCGCGATATTGACGCATGCCGAGTATCAACTCGGCTCGTTGTACGAAGCGCTAGGCTGCTAATTCGCGGCGGTGGACGACCGTCATTTCGAGCTGTTCGAATCGGTATTGAAGGTCTTCAGCGCATCGGTGCCGTGACAACCCACGCTCTCGCCGCAAATTTGGTTCACGGGACACACCACCGGCGCGCCCTTGACGCAGCCGCGCGCGTCGGCCCCCGGTGTGCGCGGGGCGCAGCGTTCCCGACCATTGCACGCACGTCGATCGTCGCAGTCCGAATCGTCCATGCAGGTCAGCGTTGACTGATCCCGCTCGACGGACGCCAGCTCTCCCTGCCGAGGAATGACGCCCGATAACGTCGCGCCCAGCAAGCGCTCATGCGAATCGACAGACCCCGGCAGTTCAACATCCGCGGAGACGACTTCCCAGGAGCGCGACATGGGATTTGCCGCGCGATAGTACAGCGCGAAGCGCAGCACATTGCGCGGATCGAGAGTGTCATTGAGTTTAATGGGGATCAAATGCGTCGAGGCCGGCAACCACGCTTCGCCATGCACCAGCGGCAACCGGCGCACGCTCTTGCCCGCTTCGTAAATTCTCAATTCCAAATCGCTGCCGGCACTCAACTCCTGCGCACCCGTCACCACACGCACTTCGAGGTGCGAAACGGGAACGGCATTGGCAGCGGCCGCAAACAAAGCGCAGCCTAGAAAAATCGAGGATAGGGAGAGGGAAAATAATGCTCTCACGACAGCGCTCCGCTTATCTTTTGGGATCCGCAACTATCATAGCCGATCTTGATGCTTCGGCACCCGTGGAGATCGCATGCCTTTACTGAACGAATTGAGCGGTTTGTGGCGACGTTCGCTCATTGAATGGCCGGATGGCAGGCGCGATACCACCTCTAAAGTACTGTGGTTACAGGGGCTTGGCGCGTTCGGTGATTTGCGACAACCCGCAGAGCTGACGGATTTTCCACGTGCGCAGGGCTTAGCGGATTTATCGCGAGAGGACTGCGAGCGGCTGTCAGAGCAACAGGCGTTCGCCGGCGATTTAACATTTGACGGACATTTCTTTGAATGGAATAGGATCATCGACTTTCAACCGTCCGGTCCCTACGCGGATGTCGGCACCCTTACCTGGGATAACGAAGTGCTCATCGAGCAGGGCCGCGATGTGCGCTACATCGAGCATTGGCATCGAGACGACACGTTGAGAACTGACGCACCCATCGCCGCCACGCAATGGAAAAATAAACGCACGGGTGTGGCTGCCATGGCCGTTCGGAGCGGTGCGCATTTGATGTATGCGCGCGACCGGAGCATCGCCCTTCCAAAACACCACCATTTGAGTGAGTGCCTTGCGCAGGCTGATGGGATCGCGCAGGTCCGCGCCCTATTGAATTGCGAAATCTCGCTGGCGATCGCCGTGGAAAAGAGCTTTCGCATCTATGCCTCGACCCTGCCATTTCGAATCGGCGAAACCTTCCAAAAACCCACATCCAATGAATGGGATGTCAAGAAACGTGAAGGTGCTTCCGCAGCATTGGACGTTTGATAAATCAGGTTATTTTCGCCGCCATCGATCTTATTATCGGTGGTAATCTAATATTACAATCGAAACCGAGAAGCCTTACATCCCGCGGGGCAATGACTGCCCGCCTGTCGCTTTGAACAAGAGCCGCCAAGGACGATGCCGTGGTCTTACAGCCGGAACTGCGCAATGAATCTGTGACCGTTACGAAGCGACCCGTGGGCGGGCATGTGTTCTCCGCTCATGCAACGCTCGGCCTCACCGTCGAGTTGGCCACCACCGCCGATGAGCTGGCGGCGATCAAAGACGACTATCAGCGGGTGCTGCAGGCGAGCAGCAATAAGCTTCCCTTCGCACTGCATGAGTGGCATGTCGCATGGTGCGAGCATTTTCTCGAATCGCGGCCGCACCTGAAGACAAGCCGGCATTTTTACGTGGTGCGTGATGAAGAGGGTCGCTGCGTGGCCATCCTGCCGTTCATCCTGACACGGCGCTCGATAGGGCCCATCCGAATCAGCAGTCTGGATCTGGTAGGGTCCGACCCCGGGCTGACAGAAATTCGCGGTGCCATCATCTGGCCGGGTTTCGAAGCGCGGGTGGCGTGGGTCATGCAGCGCGAGTTGGCGGCCCTGCGATCCGTGGATTGGGTGCGCTGGAACAATATCAATGGCCCGTTCGGCGACGCACTCGCCATCGTGACCCCACTTCAAGCAGAGCGACCGGTGCAGGATTACATTTTGGATCTGCCGCCCACGTGGGAGCTGTTGCGCGCTGGCTTGAAACGCAACATTCGCGAGTCGATCCGCCACAGTTACAACTCGCTAAAACGCGACGGCATCGCATTTGAATTTAAGGTGGCGGACAGCGCCGATAGCATCCACGCGGCGCTGGATCGATACTTCGCGCTGCACGAATTGCGCGCCAATTTGCAGGGTACCGTGGCTCATCGAAACACCTTTCGCAACGAGCGCATGCGCAACTTCTTCCGAGACATTTGCCGGCGTCTAGCGCCGCTCGGCGCGGTTCGACTGTTTCAACTGGTGATCAACGGCGAAGTGGTTGCGGCCCGTGCGGCGTTCGTCGTCGATGATTGTCTTTATTTGTACTTCTCAGGATTCGACCCTCGGTGGGGCGCTTATGGGGTGATGACCACCACGCTGGTCGAGGCGATCAAATACGCCCTGCTCCATCAGA
>CAZZWE010000161.1:0-1961 GCA_964657675.1 uncultured Steroidobacteraceae bacterium | reverse complement strand
TCAGATGAAAACCGTGAATTTCTCAACCGGGCATGATATCTCCAAGTCGCGCTGGGGTGTCCGTGAAGTGAGTTTGGCTCGTGCGGTGGTGGTTAATCCCTCTCGGTTGTCCCAATTGGCCTGGGCTGGTTTCAACCTCGCGAGCGAAGACGGCCCAAAGCCCTCCCTGCTGGGTCGGTTGTCGCGTCAGGCGGCACACAATTGGGGTTGAGATGGGGCTGACCGACGTCGATGTGTCGGTTGTGCTCCCAACCTCTCGACGCGAATATCAACTGCTCGAATCGATCAAGCGAGTGCTCTCGGTGAGTGATTTGTCCGTTGAGGTGCTTGCACCGGAGGCCGCGAAGCCCTTCTCCGACCCGCGTGTGCGCTATTTTCAATGTCCAATGAACGACGGCGATTCCGCGCCTATGACCAGGAACGCCGGCGCAACGTCCGCCCGTGGTCGTCATCTGCATTTTCTCGACGGCGAAGACCGGCTGGAGGATGACGCATTGCTCGCATTGTCGCGCGCGCTCGATTGCGCCCCACAGGCCGGCATGGCCTTTGGCGCCATCATTCCGCTTGGCGAGGATCCCGCGTGCATTGAACGCGAACAAGCGATTTACCGGGAGGCTGCGCGAGTGGCACGCAGCCTGAATTCGCGCTTCCAGTTGGTGGCGAATCTGCTGTACTGCCCTCCCGTGCTGGTTAACTCCGCCTGCCTGTACAAACGCGAGAGTTTTCTCGCCACGGGTGGTTTCGACCCCGCGCTGAGCGACGGAGAAGACCTCGATTTATGGACCCGAATCGCGCGCGCCGATGATTTTATATACTTGGATCGGCCCATCGTTCACCGCCGAGCCGGTCCGATATCGGTATCGCCCAGTACGTGGCGTCACATTCGTCAAAAATACCGCCGCACTCATGGCAGTGGCGAATTACTGTTACTCAATGCTTGGGCAAAGATTCTTCTGCGCCCGCGGAGATATTGAACTTGAGCGACCTTAAAAATTTTTCGATCAATCATAAATGGCCGGCCCAGCACCCGGATCGGATCCAACTGTATTCGCTGCCGACGCCGAATGGCGTGAAGGCATCCATCATGCTGGAGGAAAGCGGGCTTGCGTACGAGCCGCATTTGGTCAGCTTCGAGTCCAATGACCAGAAGTCGGAGGAATTTCTCGCGGTGAATCCGAACGGCAAGATCCCGGCCATTGTTGATCCACACGGCCCGGAGGGAAAGCCCATGGCGTTGTTCGAGTCGGGCGCCATCTTGATTTATCTCGCCGACAAGAGCGGCCGGTTGATGCCGAAGGATGCGGTCGGCCGTTACCACACCATTCAATGGCTGATGTTTCAGATGGGTGGGATTGGACCCATGTTTGGTCAGCTCGGCTTCTTTCACAAGTTTGCCGGTAAGGACTTTCCCGACAAACGTCCGTTGGACCGTTACGTTGCCGAATCCAAACGGCTGCTAAGCGTGCTCGATACGCACCTTAAAGACCGCGAATGGATCATGGATGCTCATTACAGCATCGCTGACATCGCGACCTTTCCCTGGATTAATAATTTGATTGGCTTTTACGGCGCCCGTGAGCTGGTGGGTTTTGATGAGTACACACAAGTCGCGCGCGTCTT
Organism: uncultured Steroidobacteraceae bacterium; assembly: GCA_964657675.1. Classification (GTDB taxonomy): domain Bacteria; phylum Pseudomonadota; class Gammaproteobacteria; order Steroidobacterales; family Steroidobacteraceae; genus Bog-1198. The sequence continues at coordinate 341 of CAZZWE010000161.1, read as the reverse complement.
AAAGGTGTTCATCGAACGGCCCGCCGTGATCCGCGGCTTGAATATCCCCAAGCGCGCTTAAAGGTCAGCGTCGCAGTCGGCGGCGTACCGCGGCCACCAGCTGGCCCACTTCTTCAACGCGCAGCGCCCAGCTGCTTGCCGCGAAGGCAGCGGCGCCGACCGACACGGCCAAGATCAGTGCACCGGTCTTGGCGTAGAAGGACTGCGTAGCCCAGTGAGGCAGCAACCACACATTCGCCGCCGCACAAACCGCCACCAAGGGCACGCAGGCCAAGGTCACCTTCCACAACGACTTCACCATCTGCCGGGGTTGCAATCCATGGAGCTGAGTCCGCATCAAG
>CAZZWE010000160.1:0-9004 GCA_964657675.1 uncultured Steroidobacteraceae bacterium | reverse complement strand
CGTGGTCAAATCGCCGAACATGTCCTGGCTCAGGGCGATATGCGTCGTGTTGGAGATGTAGTCGCGTTCCCGGCTATTAACGTATGACGCCGTATAAGTCGTCTTATCGTGCAGGTACTGAACATTGATGCTCGATTGCTTGCGCGTGTCCTTGATGACGCTGGCCTGACTCAACACGTCGACCGACGCACCGCTTACCTTGTCGACGAAGTAGTTGGCCTGGACGGCCAGATTTTCAGTGATTTTCTTTTGTATCAGCGCAGACTCGCCGGTGATATTCATCCCGCCGCCGCTGTACTTACTATAGAAGACATCCGCCCGATCGTCCGGCAGCACATCGGCCGCCGCCGTGCGCGCAAGGATCAAGGCAGCGATCATTGCTGCTCGCGCAAATAGACGTCCTCTATGCACCATAGTGATCAATTGCAGCCGCAACCGCCGCCTGCTCCGCCGGTGGCCCCATGCGAGCCTTCGCGTGACTCGCGAATATGATCCAAATACGCATCCGAAATGGCATCCCGGTCCCAGGCCATGATGGGGTCCGCCAGCCGATCACGTTCGTAAGGCTTGACCCAGGGCTGAATGCTGCAAGCGCCGAGCAACAGCAATGCACTCAAAGGCAACAGTCGGGTCAATGAATGCATGGTTTACTCCCGGATCAGCTGTCGGATTCGATCTTGATAATCGTTTTCGTCGCCGGGCTTATAGCCACGGTGGACGTAGCGAATCACGCCCTTACGATCGATAATGACTGAGCTTGGCATCTCATCGACGTGATAGGCCTTGCTGACCGAATTGGCCGGATCGAGCAACACCGGGAAACTCACCGGCTTGCGCGTCAATAACGCTTTGACCGCCGGCGCTTCCTTGTCCACGTTCACGCCGATCAGGGTGAAACCGGCCGGCTTGTACTTTTTGTACATCTGATCGAGCAGCGGCATTTCCTGTTGGCAGGGTCCGCACCAGGTGGCCCAGAAATTCACCATCACCACCTGACCCTTGTAGGCACTCAAGCCGGAGGGTTGCCCTTCCAGGGTCGTCAATGTGAAGGCCGGGGCCGGGCCCGAAGCATCGCCGGCGGCTGCAAAGGCGGTCGATGTCACGACGATTGCGGCCATGACACAGCGTTTTAAAAGAGTCGATTTTGAAATTTGCATTGATCTGTCCTCCTGATCAGTAGAAAACCGTTAGGCCCATGGTGGCTTCAATGTTGTGAACGTTCTTGGTCCGTCCGGTCAGATCGGTCTCAAATACGTGATCCCTCACATCCAAGTGCAGAGCCAGCCAATCGGTTATCAGGAGGCGCTCACCGACACCGAAATTGAGCGCGAACTGGTCCTTGTCGGCAAACTTCACATCGCCCATGCCGACCGTCACGTACAGGGCTGAATTGAAGGCGCGTCCACGCCCGAGAAAAATCTCGCCGGGGAGTACGTTGTAGCCTAGGTCGATGTCGTAATACGTGAAGTGCCTCCCAGAGTCGCTGACCACCGTGATATCGGGGAAAACGTCTTCGAGACTGGTGGTGCCGGCCTTGGAGCGGCCCAGAAATCCCTCCAGGAAAATATCTTCGGACACGTGGTAGGCCGCGCGGATGCCGTACACCGGATTGGTGCCAAAGTCCTGAATGCTGAGCGCGCCGAAATAGCCCCCCAGTTCCACATCCTTGGATTTGATCTTCGGGGTTTTCACCACCCGCCGTGTCACCTGCGGTTGCACGATGGCCGGATCACCCTCGGGTTCCTCGACCACGATGTCATTGGATTTCTTCTCGCCGCGATGAAACCAACTGCAGCCGGACAGTAGCGCAGTCGATAGCAGCGCAGCGGCTAGAAGAACACTGCTAGGCCGAATTTCCATTCTTCTAGATCCTCATACACATTCAGGGTGTTGAATACGACGTAGTGGCGCCAATCGACCCGCCACATGAATCGTCTGGTAATGAACCCGCGCACGCCCAACGAGACATAGGCCATTTCGTTATCTTTCTCGCGCGGCGCCGGCGGGTTCTTGTCTTCGATGTATTGATACGCGGTGCCGATTCCCGCCGTGGGCGAGAACCATTTCCATTCAGGGATGAAGGTATGCCGCAAGCCAATCGAGGCGATGTAGCGGTTGTCCAGCGTGCCGTTGGCTTGCTGCAGCACGAATTCGGCATCCAGACTCGTGGTCAGGCTAAAGTCGCCGTAAGTCGTGACCAAGTTCTGGCGATTGTAAACACCATAGCCTGCGCCAAACTCCCATCGATGAGTCAAAAACTCAGGGTAAGGGGGGATGGGTGCGGCATCGCCGTTCGGCAACACGGTACGCGCGAGATCGGTGCGACGCACCCAGCCTTCCTGTCCATGGGCAGCCTTGACCTTGTACCAGTCGGTGCGGCTATACAGGACCGTCAGCTCTTCATCGCGGCCAATGACGTAGGTCACCGGAAAGCCGCGGCCGGGGCCGGAGTGCATTTCGATGTACGGGTCGGTGACGACCAGATCGAGGAACTTATCCGCCGCCTCAGCAACACCGACATGTAACGCTTGCACCAACAGCACCAGCGCGAGCAGTTGACGCATCTATAGAATCAGTTCGCTACAGGCGCGACGAAAGGATCGTTATAGAACTGACCACCGATGTCCAACCATTCCACTATCAAGCGCAACTCCGCGGCCGACAAATAACCTGTGTGATCCTGTACCGGGTCATGGAAGCTACCGTCAAACATCCTTAAAAAAGTGGTCGATCCTGCAGCGCTGCCGGCAGTCATGGGCGGCGTCAGTACTACAGGCATTAGAACGGTGGTCGGCAGCCCCGTCACCGGGTCCGGCGGACCGGCTGTCGGCACCATTATGTCTTGTAGCACACCCATATTAAGCTGCTGTTCGTTGTGAGGGAACAGCAATTGTTCGTACGAAGTCACAACGTTCACATCCAAAGTCGATGGGGTGCCGGTCAAATCGATCTGACCTTGCGGCACCATCAACGTGGCAGCAGCGCCGAGCTCCGTGTGACAGGTGATGCAGGTCGCTGCAGTCACGCCATCCGACGCCAGGCGTGGTGTCTTGCTCCACAACGACTGGATAAAGACTTGCGGCGTGGCGACGCTGGGGAGCGTTGCCGCATAGTGAATGGTGCTGCGGCATTGCGCGGTCCAAGGACTGCAGCTCGAGTTGGTGGGCGGCGTCGGCGATGCATCGGCATAGGTGTACGAAATGGCCGTGTCAGGGGCTGCCGGCGTAGTTCCAGTCGTCCATATCGGTGTATAGAGCACATCCGAGGTGAGCAATTGCGAGCAGGTGCTGCCATTCACGCAGGTGATTCGGGCCAGGGTTTGCGCCATGGTCTCGGCCGGCTGCGTCGTCAAGGTCGGATTGGTGTTCGGGAAGGGCTGGCCGGCGATGGGCGGTCCTTGATTGACGGCCACGGTGAGGCCTTCGCGGCCGTGTGAAGTCTTGTTGGCCGTACTGTGGCAGCCATTGCAATTTTTGGTCTCGCCGGGCAACAGTGATATCCAACTGGTATGGCGCGCGAGTGCCGTCACTCGTTTGGCGTTGATATCCACCACATCAATGGTAAAAGGCACATTGGCGGTAACTTGGATCGAGACCGACCCATCCGGCTGGATGGGTGCGTACCCTAAGATTTCACGCATGCCCATGTTGGCTGGGCCAAAATCGCTGTTACTCAGCTTGCGAATTTTCTCGCCGGGGATCTCAACGGCTTTTTGCACCCGCAAGAAGCGATACGGCCTCGCGTTATACGCGGTCTGGCTGGGATCGGACACGGCGGCGATGCTGGGCGTCGCCGTATCGGTGCCGTCAACATCGTACACACTACTTATATTGAGCACGCCGACGCCCGCGTCATACAGCGCCTTGGCGGGTCCGTCGGTGGGTATGGCATCGCGGATAAACGTGGGCGCAGGGGTTCTCGCCTGCAGGATCACCGGTTCGATCACCATCATGCCGGGATCGGCGCTCAGGACGGGGCCTAAGGTGCCGGCGTTTAAGTCGTAAATCCACAAGGTGTACTGCGGCGGCGCCAAGGTCACATTGGCCCCAGAGGTGTTGTCTGCGGTGCAGACGTGGGTGGCATTCGGGGTCACGGTGGTGTCCACCACCAAGCAAGGCGACCAGCTGACCAACATGCGGTTGGTGCCATCGTACAACGGGTACACCGAAGCAAAACGCCCGCCCAAGGAGGGCATGTTGGCATCCGTGGTGACACCTAATGTGGTTGCGCTCATCTGTCCGGTGCCGGTGGTCGATCCGCCTGGCGTGGAAGGCTGGTGAATTTCAACGTAGCCGTCGGTATTGATCTTGACGATGTCGCCGCCCAACTGTGTCCCCAGGAAAGGGCGCACGATGGCAACTACGCCGCTGCCATCGGCCAATTGCCGTGCGCCTAAGAATTGAACCACGTTGTTATTGGTGCCGGCGATGTTGGCGCCGGTGGCATGGCTGTTAGCGCCATACAACAATTCCAAACCCGTACCGTCGGGATTGGCGCGGTACAGGCTCATTTGATCGGCGCCGTTCTCTGGATCCCAGCGGCTGAACACGATCTGGCCGTTGTTCATCACGGAGGGAGCAAAATCATGATTGGTGTTGAAACTGATTTGATGCATCTCAGTGCCATCGGCATTCATGACATGCAGCAAGAAAATCGATTGCGACATGTCATCGGTTTGCGCCGCGTACTGCGGACGGCCTTCGTCGAGCAGGATGGACTGCGTGGCCAGCTGCCGAGTAGAGGAGAAAACAATTCGCCCGTCAGGAAGGTAGTGCGGCCCCACGTCATGGCCCGCAGTGATGTCATCGGTGGTGAGTTGGGTGACTGTCTTGGTAGCCGTGTCGTACTGATAGATCTTCCAGTTCGGCTGCGTGATATCGGTGTTCTTTTTCTTCGGGTCGAGCGGCAGCCGCAATGCGAATACCAGCTTGGTGCCATCGGGAGACACATCCAGATCGCGCACGTCGCCGTTGCCTTGAGTGATGGAGGCCGTGATATTGGTCTCCGCGCCGGCCGCACTGGTCTGATCACGAATGTACACATCGCCGCCGCTGATCGAGGTGATCAGGTCACGTACGTTGATGTCGGTTTGCGGAATCGGCTTTTTAATATAGGCCAGCGGGAAGTTGGTGATGCCGGGCGTTAGCGTCTGACCACCGGCGACGCCGGGGGCATGTCCGCTTGATGCGCTGCTACAGCCGATCACCGCCAGCAACGGCATGACGAGCGCCGTGAGCTTTAGCAAACCGTGACGGCGTTCACGCGTACGGAAAATATTCATAGTCGCTACCTGTCCCGTTTGTTCGCTTCAGTGATGCGTCGGCGTGTGCAAGCTCGAGCGTCATTGAACTTATTAGGTGTCATATCCGCATCTTCGTTTGATGCTCGTACGCATTCTGTTAACGCACTCACAGAAGAACTTATCGATATCCGTTTCTCTGTGCACGCTGCGCAGATCGTGCGTTATTCGAGCTCAGAATATAGGTGCGTTCTTCGCGGTCGGTACTGTCGCGAAACACCGACGTCGGTGGGATGAGACATTACTGGAGCCTCTGGCTGCTGCCTATACTCGCCGCCAGTCAAAACTCACAACTCAATGCGAGTGGATGTCAACATGAATTACGGGATGGAGAAATCAATGAGGCAGATTGCACTCTGTGTCGGCGCGCTGGCGCTGCTCGGTGGGACCGCGTTCGCCGCCAACCCTACAGCGGATCAGGCGACGCGGATGTACAACCGCATTGCCGGCATACCGCCGACTGCAACGCAGCTGGCCTCGATGACCGCCACGGATTCGGTGAGTGCGGCATTGATCGCCACTCAAGACCCGGCGTTCTACAACAACACCATTCGCAACATGGCCGCACCGTGGACCAACCGTGACCAATCAGTGTTCGTGCCGCTGAATGATTACACCGCGACGGTGGTCGGCATGGTGCGCGACGACGTCGCGTTCAACACCTTGTTGAGCGCCGACATCATCTACGTCGCCGACGGCGCAGCGGGCGTGCCCGCTTACTCGTACAGCAATAACGCGATGTACGACGCCATGGATGCGAACAACGTCGACCTGAAGGCGCACCTGGTCAAGGCGCAGCAATCAACGACCACTGGCTTGCCTGCGGCGGCGGTCGCCGGCGTGATCACTACTCGCGGCGCCGGCAGCGCGTACTTCATCAACGGTACCAACCGCGCCATGTTCCGCTTCACCATGCTCAATCATCTGTGCAACGACCTGCAGACGGTGATGGACATTACGCGTCCGCCCGATCGCATCCGTCAGGACGTAACCCGCAGCCCGGGCGGCGTCAGCACCTTGTTCTTGACCAATTGCATCGGCTGCCACAGCGGCATGGACCCCATGGCCCAGGCCTTCGCCTTCTACAACTTCAACAATACGGATCCGGACACCGCCGACACCATGGGCACGGTGGTGTATACGGCCGGCCAAACGCAGCCGAAGTATCACATTAACAACACCAATTTCCCGCAAGGCTTCAACACGCCGGACGATTCCTGGACCAATCGTTGGCGCTCGGGGCCAAACGCAATTTTGGGATGGAGCGGATCGCTCCCCGGAAGCGGCAACGGCGCCAACTCATTAGGAACGGAACTGGAGAGCAGCGCGGCCTTCGACAGCTGCCAAGTCACGCGGGTCTTCAAGACCGTGTGCTTGCGTGCGCCGAATACTTCGGCGGACTTCACCCAAGTCAACTCGATGATTAGTTCGTTCCAAAACGGCCACAAACTGCGGCAGGTCTTCGCTGAAGGCGCCGCTTACTGCATGGGGACCTGAGCATGAACGTTACACGTATAACCGGCTTCCTCGCCCTCGCGGCGTCGTTTGCCCTCAGTGCCTGCGGCGGTGGAGGGGCTCCGACCACTCAAACGCCGAGCCAGGGAAGCACCAGCACGGCTGATGCTTACACGGGTCCCGCAGCGGCGACGGCCGACGTCACTGCCTTCCAGGTGAACTTCTGGAACAACGTTCGCAGCCAGAACCGCTGCGGTCAATGTCACAACGCGACGACGCCGGCGCAAATGCCGAACTTCGCGCGCAGCGACGATGTGAACCTGGCCTACGCGCAGGCCAACACCGTGGTCAGCCTGTCCTCGCCTTCCACCTCTTTAATAGTGACGAAGGTGAGCGGCGGTCATAACTGTTGGCTCGCGGACAACAGTGCTTGCGGCCAGATTTTGACCACGTGGATCGCAAACTGGGCCGGAGCAACCGGCGCAGGTTCGGCGACCCAGGTGCAGTTGCAGGCGCCACAGGATCAGACCGTGGGTCAGAGCCTGAACTTCCCGGCGGCTTACACCGATTACCAGAACACGGTCTACACCCTGACCAGCAAGTACTGCGTGCGCTGCCATTCCTCGACGGCTGATCCGTCGGTGGAGCAGTCGCCTTACTTCGCCGATCCGGCGTTGGCTACGGCCTATCCCGCCGCGATCCCGAAGATCGACTTCACCGGCTGCGCGGGGGCGGGTGGCGTTAACAGTGGAACGTGCGGAACCAACTCGCGCTTCTATCAGCGCCTGGTCACAGATAATCATAACTGTTGGGACAATTGCGCTGCGGACGGCGCGGCCATGCTGGCCCAGATTCAAGCCTTCGCCGCCATGCTCACGCCCTCGAGCATCGATCCGTCGTTGGTGGTCAGTAAGGCCATTACGCTCTCGCAAGGCACCATCGCCAGCGGCGCCAGCCGTTACGACGCCGACACGATCGCGAAGTACGAGTTTCAGTCGGTGGTCAATAACACCACCTTCGATACCAGCGGCATCGATCCTGCCGCGGACCTCACGATTAGCGGCAGCGTGACCTTGGCCGGCGGCTGGGGCATCAACGTGGGCGCCGGCGGTAAAGCCCAGGCAACCACTTCGGCCAGCGCCAAGATTTACAACACCATCCAGGCCACGGGAGAATTCTCGGTGGAGGCTTGGGTGGCACCGTCACTGGTCGCGGTCGACAACTCTTACATGGTCAGCTACTCGGGCGGCGACACCACCCGCAACTTCACGTTGGGCCAGACCAATCAAGACTATGACTTCATGTTGCGCAACAGCGGCACCGGTCTCAACGGCATGCCGCAGTTGCAGACGCCGAACGCCGCAATGGCGCTGCAGGCCTCGCTGCAGCATGTCGTACTGACCTACGATTCAGTCAACGGTCGTCAGATTTACGTCAACGGGGTCAGCGTCGGTCCGCCGGATCCGCAGAAGGGCGGCACGCTCGCCAACTGGGACAGCACCTTCGCGCTGGTGCTCGGCAACGAAGTGTCGAGCGACCGCTCTTGGCAGGGTTTGATCAAATTCGTGGCCATCCACAGCCGCGCCTTGTCCGCAGCGCAAGTGATGCAGAACTACAACGCCGGTGTTGGTGAGCGCTACTACATGCTGTTCAACGTCTCGAATGTCACTGGCGTAAACCAGTCGTACGTGATGTTCACCGTCAGCCAGTACGATAGTTACTCCTACCTGTTCTACCAGCCGACCTTCATCTCCTTGGATCCGGCGGCAACCATCACTGCGCCGATTCCTGTGCAGGGTTTGCGCATCGGCTTGAATGGCGGTGTGCCGCAGGTGGGCCAGGCCTACATTCCGCTCAACACCAGCGTCACCGCGGCCAATTACACGCCTCAGGGTCAGGTGTTGTCCTCGGTGGGTACCATCATCGGTCTGCAAAGCGGTCCGCTGACCGACCAGTTTTTCCTAACTTTCGATGTGCTCGGCAGCCAATCGCATGTGGTGGTTGAAGCGACGCCGATTGCCCCGCCCCCGGCCCCGGGCCCGGTGGTGGCTGACATCGGCATCCGCACCTTTGCACAGGTCAACGCGACTCTGTCGGCATTGACCGCCATCCCGACCACCCAGACGGATGTGAACGGCACATACCTGGCTGTGCAGCAGCAGCTGCCGGCCACCCCGACGCTGGAAGGATTCTCTTCCGCGAACCAGGTGGGTGTGGCGCAGTTGGCGATTCAATACTGCAACACCATGG
>CAZZWE010000159.1:0-9032 GCA_964657675.1 uncultured Steroidobacteraceae bacterium | reverse complement strand
AAGGCGCCGGCGAAGGTGGAAATGAATCCCTGCACTGAGGCTGCGATGCCCGCGACAGCACCCATGGGTTCCATGGCCATGGCGCCAAAGTTTGACACCGACAGGCTGAAGCAGGCCATCGTGGCTGCTTGAAAGGCGACGAAGCTCCACATCGTTTCCAAGCCAAAGACCGCAAAAACCGTATGCAAACCGGTAACGCCTATGAAAGCGATGAGAGCCGTGTGCGAAATCAGCCGCATTCCCAGGCGCTGCACGATGCGCGAGTTCAAGAACGCTGCAAAACCCATGGAGATCGCGCACAGCGCGAACATCCCGGGCATCCAGCTCGGCCGGTGGAACACGTCGGCAAAGATCTGCTGCACCATGGCAACGTAGGCCATGATGGTGCCGAACATCACCGTCATCGCCAGGGTGTAGAACATCGAGGAGCGCGTGCCCAGCACCAGCTTCGCGGCATGACCGATCGACGTTAAGTTCAGCGTCAGCCGGTATTCAGGATGCAGGGTTTCGGGCAGCCGCAAATACGCCCAGACCGCCACGCAGGCGGCGAAAGTCGCAAACATCACAAAGATGGTGCGCCAGGGCGCGATGAGCAAAATGCCCTGACCAATGCTCGGCGCGATCATCGGCACCATCAAGAACACCACGAACGTCAGTGACATCACCCGCGCCATGTCCCGCCCGGAATACAGGTCGCGGATCACCGAGCGCGTCACCGTCACGCAGGCGGCAGCCAAGCCGTGCACGAAACGCCAGGCCAGCAGTGTTTGGAAAGTACCCGCCAGGCTGCAGATCAATGCCGCAATGACATACAGACTCAAGCCGCCGATCAGGACGCGGCGCCGGCCGAAGCGGTCCGACATCAAACCCCAGAACAATTGGCCGCAACCCAGCCCCGTCATGTAGGCGGTCACCAACCACTGGCCGTGATTGGGATTGCTCACCTGCAGCGCCTGCACGATGACCGGAAAGGCCGGCAGAATGGCATCGATGGCAATCGCCTGCGTCGACATGGTCGCCGCGGCGAGAACTACGAATTCGGTGAAACCAATCTTGCCGTGAGCCGGGTTTGGCGGACGCTCTTCAGTCTCCGACACTTACTTACGCACCCCGCATGGGTGCGGACGGCGCGGTCGGCGGACCGGCCGGCTTGCGGGCAATGCTGGTCGCCATGGTGACGATGGATGCGAGATCCGTGAGGTTGGCCGGTACCACCAGGGTGGTTCCCGTCTGTGCCAGCTTGCCGAACTGCTTCACATACTCCTCACCGATGCGCAGCTGCATGGCCTCGATGCCGCCACGATCCGACAAGGCGCTGCCGACTTGCCGCAGGCCCTCGGCCGTCGCAGTCGCCACCGCCAAGATGGCAGAGGCCTGACCTTCGGCCTCGTTGATCTGTAATTGCTTGGTGGCTTCCGATTGCTTGATCACGCGCTGCTTGTCGCCTTCCGCAGCGTTGATCTTTGCATCGCGCTCGCCCTCGGAGGTCAAGATCACGGCGCGCTTTTCGCGCTCGGCCCGCATCTGCTTCTCCATGGCGGACAGTACGTCCTTCGGCGGCGTGATGTTCTTGATTTCGTAGCGCAGTACTTTGACGCCCCATGGCATGGAGGCCTTGTCCAACTCGCTCACGACATTGGTATTGATCTGGCCGCGCGCTTCGAAGGTGCGGTCCAGTTCAATCTTGCCGATTTCACTTCGCAGCGTGGTTTGTGCCAGCTGCGAGATCGCGAATCCATAATTGGTGATGCCATAAGAGGCCAGGTGCGGATCCATGACCTGCATGTACAGCACCGCATCCACACCCACCTGCACGTTGTCGCGCGTGATGCAGATCTGCTCGGCGATGTCGATCGCGATCTCCTTCAAGCTGTGCTTGTAGGCGATGCGCTCCATGAAGGGGGTCAGAATATGAAATCCGGCCGACAGCGTGCGGCTGTACTTGCCCAAATGCTCGATCACGAAGGCGCTTTGCTGCGGTACTACTGTCGCGGTCTTAGCAATGACGATCACGACCAGAATGGCAATGATGACGGCGCCGAAGCCCAAGGTATTGATCACGAAACTTCTCCATGAATGACGAGGGTCAGGCCATTGACCCGATCGATGCGCGCGCGCTGGCCGGCCAAGATAAGGGAGGGTCCACCATTGACGGCGCTCCAAGAACTGCCGCAATACTCAAGCCGGCAAACTTCCCCCGGCTGCAGTTCCGCAGGCGACACCAACGTATCGCCCACGGGACCGTGCTTCATATCGGGAAGATTGCGCCGCAGCCGCGAATAAATTCGCCGCCGGAATACCACGATGGAGACCACCGCGAGCAGTGCGAACAGCACCCACTGCATCCAGTCCGCAGGCACCAGGCCCAACAATTCGCAGAAGCCGACGATGAGCGCGGAACCGCCGACAAACACCAGGTAGAACTGCGCATCGATGAACGCCAGCTCCGAACCCAACAGCACGGCGCCGACCGCAATCCACGCCCACCACTGCATTCTCTAACTCCTCAAGTCCGGCGCGCGCTGCCGCGCGCCTGCTGGCAACTACCGCTTCATGGCGTCGAAGAAATCCGCATTCGTCTTGGTATCTTTCATCTTGTCGAGCAGGAACTCGATCGCCGCCAGCTCGTCCATGGGATGCAGCAGCTTGCGCAGAATCCACATCTTGGACAGCTCCGAAGGCTCGGTGATGAGTTCTTCTTTGCGGGTGCCGGAACGATTGATATTGATCGACGGGAAGGTGCGTTTCTCGGCGATGCGGCGATCCAGGTGGATTTCCGAATTGCCGGTGCCCTTGAACTCTTCGAAAATGACGTCGTCCATCTTCGAGCCCGTGTCCACCAACGCGGTGGCCAGGATGGTGAGGCTGCCGCCCTCTTCGATGTTGCGCGCGGCGCCGAAGAATCGCTTCGGGCGCTGCAAGGCATTCGCATCCACACCGCCGGTCAACACCTTGCCGGAACTCGGCACCACGGTGTTGTAGGCACGTGCCAGACGCGTGATCGAATCGAGCAGAATGACCACGTCTTTCTTGTGTTCGACCAGGCGCTTGGCCTTCTCGATCACCATTTCCGCCACTTGCACGTGACGGCTGGCAGGTTCATCGAAGGTCGATGACACGACCTCGCCCTTCACGGTGCGCGCCATTTCGGTGACTTCTTCCGGGCGCTCATCGATGAGCAGCACGATCAGAATGACTTCCGGGTGATTGGCCGTGATCGCGGTAGCAATGTTCTGCAGCAGCATCGTTTTACCGGCCTTGGGCGGCGAGACGATCAAGCCGCGTTGCCCCTTGCCGATCGGCGCCACCAGATCGATGGCGCGTGCCGTCAGATCCTCGGTCGAACCGTTGCCGCGCTCGAGCTTCAGACGCTCGGTCGGATGCAGCGGCGTGAGATTCTCGAACAGCACCTTGCCGCGCGAACTCTCGGGCGAATCGAAATTGATTTCGCCGACCTTCAACAGCGCGAAATAGCGCTCGCCGTCCTTGGGCGGGCGGATCAATCCGGAGATCGAATCGCCGGTGCGCAGGTTGAAGCGTCGAATCTGGCTCGGACTGACGTAAATATCGTCAGGGCCGGCGAGGTAGCTCGAGTCGGACGAACGCAGGAAGCCAAAGCCGTCCTGCAGGATTTCCAGCACACCGTCGCCGTAAATGTCCTCGCCTTTGCGGGCGTGGGCTTTCAATACGCCGAAGATGATGTCTTGCTTGCGCGAGCGGCCCATGTTCTCGAGACCCATGGTCTCGGCCAGCTTCACCAGGTCGCTGATCGGGCGCTTCTTCAGCTCCGTCAGGTTCATGGAGCTGCGGCTGCGGGCAAGATCGGTCGGTGCAATGATCTCTAGATCATCTCCGCCTTCCGGCAGGTCACCGTAATCTTCCTGCGGAGGACGTCCGCCATTGGTATTGCCATTGCGATTGTCGTTGCGCGGGCCGCGGTTCGATCGATTCGAACGTCCGCCGCCGCCGCCCTGGCCGCCTTGACCACCGCCGCCCTGCTGGCCGCCTTGGCCACCCTGGCCGCCTCTTGATTGATTCCCTAGGTAGCCTCTCACAGGTTGCTGTCCAGAAATGCCGCGAGCTGGGACTTGGTCACCGCTCCGACTTTTTGAGCTTCCACGGCGCCGTTCTTGAACAGGATCAAGGTCGGGATGCCGCGGATTTTGAATTTGGGGGGAGTGTTGGGATTTTCATCGATGTTCAGTTTGGCGATGCGGATCTTGTCTTTGTAGGTGTCGGCGATCTCATCGAGAATCGGCGCGATCATCTTGCAAGGGCCGCACCATTCAGCCCAAAAATCCAGCAATACGGGCTTGTCTGAATTGAGCACGTCCTTGTCGAACGTGGCGTCACTGGTATGAACGATACTTGGATTACTCACTGCGGAAATACCTCCTTTTGGAGATTTGTATTGGATGTAGGGCGGGTTGTTTGTGGGAGAAATGACCTGAACTTTTCGCGCGAAGTGACGATGCGCGACCATTCGGGCACAATACAGCGGGTTTAGCGGTCTTGATTACCTTAAAAGGGTACCGATGATACGGTTGAGGGAGCGGATAGACCGGCTCCTGGTTGGCCATATTGTTATCCGGTCCCCTCCATTTTGCAAGTTTCTGCGATCCATAAAGGAAAAATGTCAGACGAACATCTCAGTCAGCTCAGTTTTGATTCCCTAACACTTCCCGAATCCATCAAGCGGGGTGTCGCCGAACTTGGCTATACCCGCGCGACGCCGATTCAGGCTCAGACACTACCCGTGGCGTTGGCCGGGCGGGACGTCGCGGGCCAGGCGCAAACGGGTACCGGCAAAACTGCAGCCTTCCTCATCGCTCTGTTCAATCGGCTACTCACCGATCCAGGCGCGCCCAATCGTCCCATCAACGCGCCGCGGGCCATCGTGATCGCACCGACGCGCGAACTCGCGGTCCAGATTCATTCCGACGCCGAAGGCATCGCCAAGTACACCGGCCTGAAATTGGCCATCGTATTCGGCGGCGTGGATTATGAAAAACAACGCAAGGTCTTGGAGGACGGTGTCGATGTTCTGATCGGTACCCCCGGTCGCATCATCGACTACTTCAAACAGGGCGTGTTCGACCTGCGCCACATCCAAGTGGCCGTCATGGATGAAGCGGATCGTATGTTCGATTTGGGCTTTATCAAGGATATCCGCTTCATTTTACGGCGTTTGCCCCATCCTGAACTGCGCCTGACCATGATGTTCTCCGCCACGCTGTCCCACCGCGTGATGGAGCTCGCCTACGAGCATATGAACAATCCTGAGCTGATCCGCATCGAGCCGGACAAGATGACCGTGGATCGGGTCAAGCAGGTGCTGTACTTCCCGGCGACCGTTGAAAAAATCCCCTTGCTCATGGGCCTTCTACGCCGCATCGGCGCGCTGCGCACCATGGTGTTCGTCAACACCAAGCGCATCGCCGAGGTGCTCGAGCGCACGCTGACCGCCAATGGCTTCGTCGCCCAGGCACTGTCCGGGGATGTACCACAGAACAAGCGGCTGAAAATGATGCGCGACTTTCACAACGGCGAAATCGCCGTTTTGATTGCCACCGATGTGGCCTCGCGCGGCCTGCACATCCCCGATGTCAGCCACGTGTTCAATTTCGATTTGCCGAACGATGCCGAGGATTACGTGCACCGCATCGGCCGTACCGCGCGCGCCGGTGCTGAAGGCGATGCCATCAGTTTTGGCTGCGAGGAGTACGCGATTTCATTGCCGGATATCGAAAGCTACATCGGTCACCAGATTCCGCGCGCCACCATCGAAGCCGCCGACTTAGCCGTGGTCACTGCACCGCCCCCCGCCGTGTGGCGCGAGCGCGCGCCGCGTCCCGGTCAATCCCGCAGCGGTGGCGGCGGACGATCGGGCGGTGGACGCTCCGGCCCCCCCAGCCGCTCCGGCGGCGGTGGACGCTCTTCCAGCGGCCCCCGGCGTGGCCCGCCGCACGGCGGCAGTACACAAGGCCCAAGACCGCCCGCACCCCAGCAAGCCAGCGCAAGCCCGTCCGCACCCGCCGGTGCCGATGGCTCCTCCGCCGGGGGTCAAACCCAGGATCCGGCTCGCAAACGGCGCCGTCGCCGGCGTGGCGGTGGGGGTCCCGCGGGCGGCACGCCCAATCCCGGCGCAGCAGGCCCGACCGGTTAGAGCAACTGCGCGACTCCGTCGATGGCGATGAAGTCGCGCGTGCCCTGAGGCGGCGCGCCACTGTCAGGGTTTCGTACCGCGCGAATATGCGCGATCCCAAAACGACGCGCCGATTCCAAAACCGGCAGACTGTCGTCCACGAACAGTGCCCGCGAGGGCGCAAACTGTTCTTTGGCCAGCAGCAGCGGCCAGAAATCCGGATTTTCCTTCGGGATGCCGAACGAATGCGTCGAGTACGCCGCATGGAAGTATTGTGTCAGCGCCACCCGTTCATCCTTGATGGCCAGCGTTTCCGGATGCGAATTGGTGACCAGCACCACGCGTTTGCCGCTGGCGCGAAGCCGCTCGAGAAAGGCTTCGGCGCCCGGCAAGTAGCCCACCCGCTCCGTGACCGTACGCTTCAGCGCGGCGATCTCGAGCTTCAGCTCACGAGTCCAGTAATCAATGCAGTACCACTGCATGGTGTGCGCCACGTTCTTGAACTTGGGCTCCAACCGCCGGCGCGCCTCCTCCTCGCTGATGCCATGCGCGGCTGCGTAATGCATGGGAATGAAGGTGAGCCAAAACCAATTATCGAAACGTAAGTCCAGCAGCGTGCCATCCATGTCCAACAACACAGTGTCGATCTGCGACCAATCCAAAGCGGCGCTCGGCATATGGGTATGATAAGGGATGAGAGATCTGACCGCCTTGGCCGAGGCCTTGATGCCGTTGGCCGCGCGCGCCGGCGAAGCCATCATGAAGGTGTATGACGAAGGCTTCGAAGTGCAGCGCAAAGAAGACAATTCACCGCTGACGTTGGCGGACTTGGACTCGCAGCAAATCATCATGGACGGATTGCGGCGCCTAACCCCCGACATCCCGATATTGTCCGAAGAATCCGCCGCAGCGCCCTGGGCAGAGCGCCAGCACTGGCACGAACTGTGGGTCGTAGATCCACTCGATGGCACGCGCGAGTTCGTCAAGCGCAATGGCGAGTTCACGGTCAACATCGCCTTGGTGGTCGATCACGAGCCCCTGCTCGGTATCGTCACGGCCCCCGCAAAAGGCTTGAGCTATTGGGGCGCCGCAGGCATCGGTGCTTTCAGCCATCACACCGGCGCGACCCGTCAGCCCATCCATACGGCACCCCCCTCGCAGCCGCTGCGCGTGGTGGGCAGCCGCTCGCATGCCAGCCCGCAGACCGCGGCGTACTTGGAATCCCTGCCCGCGCACGTCATCACAGGCATCGGCAGTTCACTGAAGTTTTGTTTGATTGCGGAAGGCAAGGCCGATGTGTATCCGCGTTTCGGGCCGACCTCAGAGTGGGATACCGCCGCAGGCCAAGCGCTGCTGGAAGCCGCCGGCGGGCAGGTCACCCGCTTCGATGGCCATCGCTTGCGTTACAATTGTCGCGAAAGCCTGATCAATGGCGATTTCATTGCCTTCAGCACACCGAGTGCACTCAAGGCACAGCCGCGTGATTAAGCGTGACCCACCGCTTCGCACAACTCCAACGTGGCATCGAGCAGGGTGGGAATGTCGAACACCACTTCGTCTTCGGCCATCGTGAGCTTGGCCACCCCGGCCGCGGCAATCAGCGCCGCGGGCACATGGATTTGATCGCGCCGCTGCGGCGAGGTCCAGGTGCTCACACGCGAGTCGCCAAATGCGCGATTCAGCGCACTCCAGCGCATCTGCGCCGAACGCGCCACGGGCGTGTCTCCTCCCCATTGCCGCTGTGCGATCGCGGCCGAGGGATCAGCATCCTTGTCACTGTGGGGCGCCGTCATCAGGCGCTGCACATAACGCAACATCTCATTGGGGTCGACCCGGATGGTCAGCGAAGTCGGGCTGGTTTTGTTCATGAGTCATTTATGGGGTCCCGGGGTAGGAAATCCAAGACCCCCGGCAAACCCTCGGCGGTAGGTTAAGCTTCCCGGCATGGATGAAGGCTTTTTCATGGTAGTTCTGGCAGGTTTGGCGCTGCTGGCCGGGTACAAGTACTGGCAGGTTTCGATGGATGCCCGCGAGGCGGCCAACCACATCGCCAAGGACGCCTGCTCCCGGGCCGTGGTGCAGCTGCTCGATGGCACCGTCGCATTCGCCGGCTTTCGTTTCGCCAAAGATGCCCAGGGGAAACGCCGGTTGCAGCGCACCTACACCTTCGATTACACCAACGATGGCTTCGAGCGTTATCAGGGTTTTATCGTGCTGGCCGGTGGCCGGCTCGAGGCGGTCGGTCTTGCTAATTGACCTGCACACCCACTCGAGCTGCTCCGACGGCACGCTCACGCCGGCCGAATTGGTCAATCGCGCCGCGGCCGCCGGCGTGCAGGTCTTGGCGTTGACCGACCACGACACCATCACCGGCTTAGACGAGGCGCAAGCCGCCGCCGCCCACTGCAATGTCGTGCTGGTCCCGGGGGTGGAAATCTCCGCATCGTGGCGCGCGCAGGGGGTTCACGTGCTCGGCTTGTGGATCGACCCGCAGTCCCCTGATTTCAATGCGCACTTGGCGGCGCAAACCGAATTGCGCCGCGAACGCATGCGCAAGATCTGCGTGCGCCTCGCGAAAATCGGCTTGCCCGGCGAGAAACTGTTGACCACGGTGCAAGCCTTCCCCGGGGTGCCCACCCGCTCCCATCTCGCGCATGCACTGGTGGCCATCGGTGCGGTCGATAGCCCGGATGCTGCGTTTCGCAAGTATTTGAGTAAGGGCAAGGCGGCACACATTGCCGCTGAATGGCCTGCACTGGAAGAAGTAGTGGCCTGGATCGTCGCGGCCGGGGGCGCGGCCGTACTCGCCCATCCCGCGCGCTATTCGCTGTCTTCCGGCGCGCGCCGCAAGCTGGTCAGCGACTTTGCCGCGGCGGGCGGCGCCGCC
>CAZZWE010000158.1:0-9076 GCA_964657675.1 uncultured Steroidobacteraceae bacterium | reverse complement strand
GTCCGTGGCGCAGGTGAGCGGCTCGGTGCAGCCGTGGGTGCAACCGCAGCCGTGGGTGTCACCGCGGGCGTCGGCACGAGCGCAGGCGCTGGTACTACCGCAGGCGCTGGTGGCGTCGGCGGCGACACCGGCGGCATCGGTTTGATTTGGATCGGCACGGGCGCGATATCTACTTCAAATTCTTCTGGGTCTTCAGGCGGCGGCGACTTGGCCTGGGCTGCCTCTTTTTTCTTTTTCGACTCGATGAATATCCGATCCAGCTCGCCCGGCGGCAGGGTAAATTCCATCGACGGATCGGTGTCGGTGTGGTCATCGGCTTGCGCCGCGGCCGTGTCCGCTGGGGCGCTGTCCGATTCGTTCCAGTCGAGAATCTGCAGACGGGCGATTTCCACGCCCGGCGGCCCGAAGTCGTCGGAATTTTCCACTGGGGACGGCCGATTGGGCGAGGACGGCTCGTGCAGGATGTTGTCGGCGCGCGTTTCTAGATCATGCGACGACTCGTTGTTGACCGCGAATGCATTGGCATCCTCGGCGAGTCGTGCAAGCGCATTAAACACCTCGCCGCAATTACCGCAACGGACTTGGCCGCCGGCCGCCCGCAGCACGTCGGCCGACAGCTTGAAAACGGTTTCGCAGTTCGAACATTGCGTGAACACGCTAAGAAACTCTCCGCGCGTAAATGCAGCACCAGTCATCTCGTTCGCTTACCTGCACCATATCAAAACCATCGGCGTACGCGGCCTTTACCTCATAGGCTTGTTGTTTGAGTAATCCTGACAGCAGCAAGTAGCCGCCGGTTTCACAGGCCGCGGTGAGCACGGGCTTCAGCTCCACCAAGGGGCCCGCCAAAATGTTGGCCATGACGCAGAACGCCGGCTGCAGCGCAGGCCCGATGTTCTGCACGCTGACCCGATCCGACACCTGATTGCGAATTGAATTCTCTCGTGTGGCCATGAGCGCCTGGTCATCGATATCGACCGCGACGACATGCGAGGCGCCCAACTTCAATGCGGCAATGGCCAGTATCCCCGAGCCGCAGCCGTAATCAATGATGCTTCGACCCTGCACGGGCAAGGATTCCAAGATCTGCAGACACAATGCTGTGGTCGGATGGGTGCCGGTACCGAACGCCAATCCCGGATCGAGGCGTACCACGACGGCGTCGGGATCCTGCGGTAGCTCGCCGGTGCTCGGCACCACCCACAGTCGCCGGCCAAAGCGCATCGATTTCCAATCTTTCAGCCAGACCCGCTCCCACGCTTGATCCTCGACGGCGCGGATGCGTGCCGTCTCGGTGACGTGGGCGCCCAGGGAGGCGGACAGCTGAGTCAGATTGTTCAGCGCGTCGCGGGTCGAATCGGAGGATTCTTGAAACAGCGCGCGTACCAGCGTGTCGCTCCACAAACGGAATTCGCCAGGTTTCGGTTCCAGGATGGGTTCATCGGCGCGATCCAAGAACGTGATGGCGCTGGCGCCAGCTTCGATCAATGCCGCTTCGACCGTTTCCGAATTCAATCCCGCGAGCGGAAACTCGATTTCATAGAAATTCATCGATGCAACATGCGGGCGATGTCACTTCAATCCCAGGCGCCGCTCTAGGTAATGAATATCCGTGCCGCCTTGCTTGAAGGCAGAGTGATTGAATATTTCCTGATGCAGAGGGATGTTCGTTTTAATGCCTTCGACCACCATTTCCGCCAAGGCATTGCGCATGCGTGCGATCGCGGTGTCCCGTGTGTCGCCGTAGGCAATGACTTTACCGATCATCGAGTCATAGAAAGGCGGCACGTTGTAGCCGGTGTACACATGGCTATCGACGCGAATACCCGGCCCGCCGGGCGAATGCCATAGTCGGATGGGTCCGGGTGAGGGCGTAAAATTCTTTGGGTCTTCCGCATTGATGCGGCATTCGACCGCATGACCGCGGATTTGAATGTCGCCCTGGCTGTAAGGCAAGGGCTCGCCTGCGGCAATCAGCAACTGCGCTTTGACGATGTCGATGCCGGTCACCAATTCAGTGACGGGATGCTCCACCTGTACGCGAGTATTCATTTCGATGAAGTAGAACTCATTGTCCTGATAGAGAAACTCCAGCGTGCCCGCGCTGCGGTAGCCGACTTCGCGGCAGGCCCTTGCGCAGCGCTCACCCATGGTCTTGCGCTGTTTGGCGGATAAGCCGGGGGCCGGGGCTTCCTCGATGACCTTCTGATGGCGGCGTTGCATGGAGCAGTCGCGCTCGCCCAAGTGCACCACGTTGCCGTAATTGTCTGCCAGCACCTGAAACTCGATGTGCCGGGGCTTCTCCAAAAACTTTTCCATGTAAACCTGAGCATTGCCGAATGCGGCCAATGCTTCGGATTGCGTCACGCTGATGGCGTTGAGCAGCGAGGCGTCGGTGTGCACCACGCGCATGCCGCGCCCGCCGCCGCCGCCCGAAGCCTTGATGATGATGGGATAGCCGATGTCCTTGGCGATGCGGAAATTCTCGTCCGCATCATTGCCCAAAGGGCCATCCGAGCCCGGTACGCACGGCACGCCCGAATTCTTCATCTGCTTGATGGCGGAGACCTTGTCGCCCATCAGCCGGATGGTTTCGGCGCGGGGTCCGACAAAGATGAAACCGCTTTTTTCGACGCGTTCTGCGAAGTCGGCGTTCTCCGACAGAAACCCATAACCTGGGTGAATGGCGACCGAATCGGTGACCTCGGCCGCGCTGATGATCGCCGGCATGTTCAGGTACGACAATTGCGACTGCGGCGGGCCAATGCACACGGTCTCATCCGCCAACAGCACATGCTTGGTATTGAAATCCGCCGTGGAGTGGACCGCGACAGTCTTGATGCCCAATTCGCGGCAGGCACGCAGAATGCGAAGAGCGATCTCGCCGCGGTTAGCGATAACGACTTTTTCGAGCATTGCCGTTATTCGATGATGAACAGTGGCTGGCCGAATTCGACCGGCTCGCCGTTCTTGGCCAATATGGCGGTTACCCGGCCAGCTTTGTCCGACTCGATTTGATTCATCATCTTCATGGCTTCGATGATGCAAAGGATCTGGCCAACCTTGATTTCGGTGCCGATCTCAACAAAGGATTTGGCGCCCGGAGAGGCGGCCGAATAGTAAGTGCCGACCATGGGCGAGGTGACCGTATGGTCGTCCTTGCGCGGGTTGTGCTCGCCGGCGGAAGTGGCCGGCATGGCGGGTGTGGGCGCGGCCTGAATTTGCTGAGGGGCCATTGCCATGGCGGGCGCTTGCATCTGCATGCGCGGATGGCGGCTGATGCGTACCGATTCCTCACCCTCGGAGATCTCCAGCTCTGAAATGCCGGATTCTTCGAGCAGCTCAATTAGTTTTTTTACCTTGCGAATATCCATCCGCGGACCCCCTCGAGAAAATCTGTGTGTGTTTAAGTCTTGGCCAGGCGCGCGTGCGCGGCTTGGAGCGCGAGCTCATAGCCGATCGGACCCAGTCCAAAAATGCAGCCGACCGAAATGTCGGAGAAATAAGAGTGATGCCTGAATTCTTCCCGAGCGAAAATATTGCTTAAGTGAACTTCGATGAAAGGAATGCCCACCGAAAGAAAGGCGTCGCGCATCGCGATGCTGGTGTGCGTGAAGCCGCCGGGATTGATCACGATGAAGTCCACATGGTCAGTTTTGGCCGCCTGAATTTTATCGATCAGCTCGTGCTCGGCATTGCTTTGTGCCACGGTCAGTTCGTGCCCCAGCGAACCCGCAACTTCTTGTGCGCGCGTCTCGATATCTTGGAGCGTGGCTGTACCGTAGACGCTGGGCTCGCGGGTGCCGAGCAGGTTTAGATTTGGGCCGTTCAGGAGAAGAATTCGGGCCATCCTGAGTCAATTCCAGCGATGTCGCGTCATAAAGGTCCGCGATAATAACCAGAATTGGAGGAGAAAAGGCAAGCTTCGGCGTCGATCGTCGCCGGACAGCGCTTTAGCCCGATCGATTTTCGGTCAACTTCCCCAAACCGTCGGCAATTTGCCGTCTTGCTTCGAGGAGCTGCACTTTATCCTGGTTCAGGTCCTGAAGCACCGAGAGGATGAGATCCGCTTGCGCCCGGTGTAATTCGCCGATGAACAAGGCCACGACACGGCCCTGATGATCGGTAAATACGGTGAACGGAAACACCGGTGAAGTGAGTCCGAGCTCAGAAGCGAGGTCCAGGGCGTCCTGTTCGCCCACCAACAACGGGTAACCAATCTTGAATTGCTCGGCGAACCCTTGGACCTTATCGACGTGATCGACCGCAATACCGACGACTTCGATCCCGCGGCTCGCCCACTCCGTGCTCAGGGCCTTGAGCAAGGGCACCTCTCGCTGGCAGGGCGCACACCAGGTGGCCCAGAAATTCATGATCAGGGATTTTCCGGGCCAGGCGGCGGCAGTGGTCGGCTTACCCTGTAAGTTATTGATCGTGAATGGCGGCAGCTGCTCGGGAATGGGAATTCCCTGAAGCGGGACTTCGCTAATCAAGTCGCTGGGCGTGGGCGCGCTGGCTTTGCCGACGGGTACGGCCACCAACGAGGCGTCGCTTTTTGACCCGGGGTGAAGACGAAACCCCGCCCAGACAGCGAACATCAGCAGCAATGACACCTGCAAAATCCGCAGGCTGGTGGTGTGGTTCATGTCGCCGGCAAGTCGAGTTTGCGTCCTTTGCGCAGCACCAAACCGGCCAGGAAAAATGCCAATACACCGCCAATCATGGCGATGCGTTCCCAGCGGTAGGGCGTCTGGGGTGCGGTCACTTGCGCGGTTTGAATGCCCGGAAACAGCACCCGGGTAATCGGGGGGTAACATAATCCCGCTTCGGCACAGCCTTGATAGGTGACCTTGATTTGCATGGGGTGCGCGCCGGCGTCCGAGCGGGTGTAAGGCACCGTCGCTTCGACCTGCTGCGTATAGATTTCCTGGGTACCGAGGTATTGATCGGTTTTCATCTGTCCCGCGGGCAGATCAGCGGCGCCCACTACCAAATCAGGGCTTTCCGCGAGGATCTCGATCTTGTGCTTATATAAGTAATAGCCATCGGCGATGACCCAACGCACCCGCACATTGGTGCCCTCGATGCTGGAGCCCACCCTAAACGCGACATTCGGGGGCAAAAAGTCACTTTCGTTGGCATCGGAGCCCCGCATCCACCAGGGCTTGGCTTGCGCGATTCCCGACAACCCGAGCGCAAGGACAACAACAACGAGGAGGACTGATTTCATGGGCGGTACTCTAGCTTAGTCTTTTATATTGCGGTGCAGCAAAAAAATAGGACCCTGGGCCCTTGAACTGTAGGAAACAAACACTATGATTAGCAGCCTCAAGGGGGGAGTGCTAACAATTGCTCCGCCCAGTTTGTACCAACCATAGCCTTTAGGAGTCTTGTCTTATGAAGATTCGTCCCCTTCATGACCGCGTGATCGTGAAACGAGAAGAGGAAGAGCGTAAGTCCCCAGGTGGCATCGTCATCCCGGATACCGCGACTGAAAAACCGATCTTCGGGAAGGTCGTTGCCGTCGGCAAGGGCAAGATTTTGGAAAATGGTGAAGTGCGTGCGCTCGACGTCAAAGTCGGCGACAAAATTCTTTTCGGCAAGTACAGCGGTACTGAAGTGAAGATGGATGGCGACGAGCTCGTAGTGATGCGCGAAGAAGACATCATGGCGATCGTGGAAGGCAAGTAAGCCTTCAGCTCCAAATTCGAATTCATTTCCGCTAAATCAAATTAATTAGAGGTATCAGCAAATGGCAGCTAAAGACGTACGCTTCAGCGACGACGCTCGCTCACGCATGTTCAAGGGCGTTAATATCCTCGCGAATGCCGTCAAGGTAACGCTGGGTCCCAAGGGTCGCAATGCAGTGCTCGACAAGAGCTTCGGCGCCCCCACCGTCACCAAGGACGGCGTCTCGGTCGCGAAAGAGATCGAGTTGAAGGACAAGTTCGAAAACATGGGCGCGCAGATGGTGAAGGAAGTGGCTTCCAACACGTCTGACGAAGCCGGCGACGGCACCACCACCGCCACCGTGTTGGCGCAAGCCATCATCCGCGAAGGTTTGAAGTCGGTCGCCGCTGGTGCGAACCCGATGGACCTGAAGCGCGGCATCGACCAGGCGGTCGCTGCAGCCACCGAAGAGCTGCGCAAGCTCTCCAAGCCCTGCAAGGATCCGAAGGCGATTGCACAGGTCGGCACGATCTCTGCGAACTCCGATGAGTCCATTGGCAAGACCATTGCCGATGCGATGGCGAAAGTCGGCAAAGAAGGTGTGATCACGGTCGAAGAAGGTTCGGGTCTCGAGAACGAGCTCGAAGTGGTCGAAGGCATGCAGTTCGATCGCGGCTATCTGTCGCCGTACTTCATCAACAATCAGCAGAGCCAGAGCGCCGAGCTCGACAAGCCGCTGGTGTTGTTGGTCGATAAGAAGATCTCCAACATTCGTGAATTGCTCCCCTTGCTGGAAGCCATTGCGAAGGGTGGCCGTCAGCTGTTGATCGTGGCGGAAGACGTCGAAGGCGAGGCTTTGGCCACGCTGGTCGTCAACACCATCCGCGGCATCGTCAAAGTCGCCGCCGTCAAGGCGCCGGGCTTCGGTGATCGTCGCAAGGCGATGTTGCAGGACATTGCGATCCTCACCGGTGGAACGGTCATCTCCGACGAAGTCGGCTTGTCCTTGGAAAAGGCCACCCTGAACGACTTGGGCGAAGCCAAGAAGATCCTGGTGGAGAAAGAGAACACCACCATCATCGACGGTGCTGGCAAGGCCTCTGACATCAAGGGCCGCGTTGAGAGCATCCGCGCGCAGATCGAAGAAGCAACCTCTGACTATGACAAGGAAAAGCTGCAGGAGCGCGTTGCCAAGCTCTCCGGCGGTGTGGCCGTGATCAAAGTCGGCGCTGCGACCGAAATCGAAATGAAGGAAAAGAAGGCCCGCGTTGAAGACGCACTGCACGCCACCCGTGCGGCCGTCGAAGAAGGCGTGGTCCCGGGCGGCGGTGTCGCGCTGGTCCGTGCGTTGAAGGCCATCGAGAAGCTGGTCGGCAACAACGAAGATCAGACCACGGGCATCAAGATTCTGGCCCGCTCGATCGAAGAGCCGCTGCGTCAGATCGTCACCAATGCCGGTGAAGATGCCGCGGTCGTTCTGAACCGAGTCCGCGAGGGCAAGGGCACGTTCGGCTACAACGCTGCGTCGGGCGAATATGGCGACATGATCGACATGGGTATTCTGGATCCCACCAAGGTGACGCGTCTGGCTCTGCAGAACGCCGCTTCGGTCTCGGGTCTGTTGCTCACGACGGAAGTCATGATCGCGGAATCGCCGAAGGAAGATGAGCATGCACATGGTGCCCCGGGCGGCGGCATGGGTGGCATGGGCGGTATGGATATGTAATTACCGCTCAAACGGTAGTTGCGATCAAAGAGAGAGCGGACTTCGGTCCGCTCTTTTTTTTTGGTCCAAGCGAATCGCGACAGTCAGTGCGTTCGCCAGTGATTACTTGCTTGGAGCGCTCTGCAGCGAGGCGGCCTGGGCCGCCTTACGCATCAAATCATCGGTGTAATCCCGATAGTCATTGGATAGCTCCGACAGGGTTTTGCCGGAACGTTCGAGTTCCAACTGCAGTGCGCCGATTTCGCCGACGCGCGCCCAATCCTTCATGAACGCATTGCCGCGCTCAATCGTCTCGCACGTCCATTGATCTTTCGGACTCAAGAGAATGCCTCGCGATAACGTGAGGTCCATCAGGGCGTCTTTTCTTTGTCGTAGTGCCTCGACTCGATTCGCCGGCCATCCCGCTCGCGCGCCCATAGAAATGCCCAAGCCGAGTTCAATTAGCGTTGTACCCTTCGACACCATTAACTCGGCCAGTGCACTGCATTGCGAGCGCACGACCTTATCTTTTACCGCTTCGGCGGAACAATGCATGGGAACAGAGGGCAACGGCAAGCTCGCCTCCACGCCAATCACATAGACAGTCAGCAAGTAGCGATCCAGGGGCGTCGCACCGACGGGCAATAACGCTTCGGCATTCGGGAACAGCGACCAGGCGTATCCATCGATCATGGTGGCTTTGGCAGCTTTTGAAAAAGCAGCGTTTTCGGCTACGACATCCTTAGCGGTATGTGCCGCGCTGGCTATCGCGAGCCAAGGAGCCGCGTTGTCTGCCTGCATGGCTGCCCAGCCCTCAACGCTGATGTCTGCGCAGGAACCACTCGGTGCAGTTCCGGCGACGGGCTGGCAGGCATAGACGGCCATTGCATAAACGGCAGGGTCGTTCGCGCCAAGTGCAAGCTGAACAAGTGGGCCAGTAGATTCCTCGGACGGGCTATTATGCAGCCGGTCGCCATACTTTCGAGTAGACAACAGCAAGCCCGTGGCACGCGACCGCACGTCGCCGCTGTGGAGCATGGCGTCCAGCCACTGTTGGCGCAGCGGTTCAACCGATGACGCCAATTGTTGCATCGTGGTCTTGTCAGCGTCGGCGGTCAGCTTGCCGATACCGCACACCTCCACCGACTCCGTTGACGGCGGCGGTAGCGGCTTTTCGCCAATCGGCACCGTGGGTGTCGGCAGCGCAGGCTGAATGGTCACGGGGTCCGGCGGCGTGGACGCGTCAGCCAGTGGTGCAGAATGCGGATGACCGAGTCGTAAGCCGAGGGCGAACGCAACGAAGAGCACCGCGAGCAGCGCCCGCATAATCCAAGTTTGACCAAACAATCGCCGCTCCAGTCCTTGGCGCCTAGCTTAGTGGAGCAGACCTTGGGAGAGATGACAAGAATTCCAGAATAATTTTTGCGCATTCGGTAGGGCGCGTTTTGAGCAGCAAGTGCGGCCCATCGACCTCCACGAGCTTGGCGTCCGTAATCCCGCCGGCGATTTGCAACGTAGCGCGCCTCGAGATGACGCGATCACGGATCGCGCGAAGAACCAGCGACGGCACGCTGATCGACGATAGCGCAGCAGTCTCATCCACCGACATCAATTCCGCGATCCGCCGACGGATCACCGCCGCCGACACTCCGGATATTGCGCGTTCGGTTTGCGATGAAGCCTGGCGCGGGTCATTGGAGC
>CAZZWE010000157.1:0-9244 GCA_964657675.1 uncultured Steroidobacteraceae bacterium | reverse complement strand
GGAGCCGGGCCCGATCGAGGGATCGACTTAAGCGGGTACCGCGCCGGCTTCTGCCAGCAGCTGCTTCAGTTCGCCGCTCTTGTACATCTCGAGCACGATGTCGCAACCGCCGACCAACTCGCCGTTCACATACAGCTGCGGGAAAGTCGGCCAGTTCGAATAGCTCTTCAAGCCTTCGCGTACTTCCGGATCCTCGAAAATATTGAAGTGTTCAAACTTCGCCTTGGTGGCGCGCAAAGCGCCAACCGTCTGCGCCGAGAATCCACACTGCGGAAAATCGGGCGTGCCTTTCATGTACAGCACGACGGGGGCGGATGAAAGCTGCTCTTTGATGCGATCAACTACAGACATGGCAATCTCCAAATGAATCAACTAAAGCCGACGTTACTACGCCTTGCTGCCAACGCTCGAAGCACGGCCCTCTGTTCCTCAAGGCTCATGCCGCGCCAGCGGGTAATTTCGTCAATTGTACGACAACAACCCCGACAGTACCCATTTGCGTCCAAAGCACAGTTTTTAACGCACGGAGACGGCAGGGCCAAGTCGGTCATAATTGTAATGTTGGGGTCACTCCCCTATTCTTCCAGGTCGCCGCGCCACAGGGTTCATAGTGGCTATCGGCTGATAAAAAAACTTTATGGAGGGGAATCGCATGAATCCGTTAACTACCGTCAAATGGCCGCTAATCCTAGGATTCGTGCTCGCAGTCATCATATGTCTGGTGGTCGAGGGCGGCTTGCACTTCGATCACACCAGTGTTGCCGCCCTAACCCGCTGGTTGCACATCATCTTCGGCATCTTTTGGGTCGGCCTCCTGTATTACTTCAATGCGGTGCAGACGCCCGCCATGGCCGTCGCCGCGGCGGATAAAGGCGGCCCCGGTGGCGCCGGTATCAACAAATATATCGCACCCCGCGCCCTGCTGTGGTTCCGCTGGTCGGCGCTGGCCACCTGGCTGATGGGCGCCTACTTGCTGTCCCAGACTCACGGGCGCTTCGTCAGTGCCTTCACCTTAGGCTTGCTGGATACGCCCGTATCACGTCCCAATACCATCATGGGCATCGGCGTGTGGTTCGGCACCATCATGCTACTCAATGTCTGGGGCCTGATTTGGCCAAACCAAAAAAAGATTCTCGGGCTAAAGCCTGCCACTGATGAACAGAAAGCCAAGGCCCGCAAAGTCGCACTGTATGCTTCGCGGACCAACTTCCTGCTGTCCATTCCGATGTTGATGTGCATGGTCGGTCCGATGCACGGTCTGCCGTTTTAGATGACGGAATTGCCCGCTGATTTGCCGCGGCAGGTCGCCGCGGCACTGGCCGAGGATATCGGCGCGGGCGATTTGACCGCCGCGCTGATCCCAACACCGCGCAACGGGAAAGCCACCGTGATCACGCGCGAGGCCGCCGTGATTTGCGGAATTCCCTATGTCGAGGAGACCTTCCGGCAGATCGACGCGCGGGTTTCCCTCGCGTGGCAGGTGAGCGAAGGTGACGCAGTGCAGGCGGATCAAATTCTTTTCACCGTGGAAGGCCCGGCCCGCGCGCTGCTGACCGGCGAGCGCACGGCGCTCAATTTCTTGCAGCTGCTGTCGGCGACCGCAACGGCCGCGCAGTCCTACGCTGCGCTATTGAAGGGCACCCACTGCCGGCTGCTCGATACCCGCAAGACGATTCCCGGGCTGCGCACCGCCCAGAAATACGCCGTGCGAATCGGCGGCGGCCAGAATCACCGGATGGGCCTGTATGACGGCATCTTGATCAAAGAGAACCACATCATGGCGGCCGGCTCCATCGGCCAAGCGGTGGCGAACGCCAAGCAAGCCGCGCGCCAGGTACCCATCGAGGTGGAGGTCGAGACTTTGGGCCAACTGAAAGAGGCGATCGACGCTCGCGCCGACATCGCCCTGCTCGATAATTTCTCGCTGCCGCTGATGCGTGAGGCTGTGGCGCTGAATGCCGCTCACTCGAGTCCATTGAAATTGGAAGCCTCGGGCGGCATTACCATGAAAAGCATTCGTGAAATCGCAGAAACCGGCGTGGACTATATTTCGGTGGGCGGCATCACCAAGCATATACATGCGGTGGACCTATCGATGCGCTTCGAGTGGCGCGGCTAATGCCCCTTCAGACGCTGTTGGCGGCCTTTAAAACCCGCTGCGGCTGAGACACGCCGTAGCCTTGCGCGTAGTCGACTCCCAGGCTTTGCAGCATGTTGATGATTTCCTGGTTCTCGGCAAACTCCGCGATGGTTTGTTTGCCGGTCAGGTGGCCGATTTCATTGATCGAACGCACCATTTCGCGGTCGATGGGATCGTGCAGAATCTCTTTGACGAAGCTGCCGTCGATCTTCAAGTAGTCCACCGGGAAGTGCTTCAAATAGCCGAACGACGATAGGCCGGTGCCGAAGTCATCGAGCGCGAACTTGCAGCCCAATTCCTTCAACGCCTGAATGAAGCGGTTGGCCTGCGAGAAGCTGGCGATGGCGGCCGTCTCGGTGATCTCGAAGCAGATCTTGGTGGCATCCAAGCCGCTGCGATGGAATTGGTCGATCACGTAGGGCAAGAACTTGTCATCGCCCAAACTTTGTCCGGATAAGTTGATAGAGCACATGGTGAGCTTCTCGCGCTCATCGGCCTCCGAGACCAGCCAACGGAAGGCGTTTTCGATCACCCAACGATCGATGCTCGGCGTAATTCCATAGCGTTCCGCGGCCGTCATGAAATTATCCGGCGAGACGATCTTGCCGGCCTCATCGCGCATGCGCAGCAGCAGTTCGTAGTGCGAGCCCGACTCGGCCTTCTGCAGCGGCAAAATGGTCTGGCGGAACAGCTCGAAACGCCCTTCCTCCAACGCATTGTTGATGCGCGCCGCCCATTGCATCTCGCGCCTGCGGCGCATCAAGTCGATGTCGTTCTCTTCGAAGCTGTGCACGCGGTTGCGGCCGGCTTCCTTGGCAGCCTGGCACGCGCTGTCGGCGGCGCTCAACACCGAGGCCACATCGGCATTGTCGGCCGAGATCGGCACCACGCCGATGCTGGCGCCCAGGCGGAAGGTGCGTTCTTCCCAGGTGAACTTGAAATTACGCACCGCTTCGCGCAGCGCTTCGGCGGTGCGCATGGCCTCATCCAGCGAGCAGCTCTCGAGCAGAATGCCGAACTCATCGCCGCCCAAACGCGCCAGGGTGTCGCGCCAGCGGACTTTGGACTTGAGCAGCGCACCCACCTGTCCGAGCAGCGCATCGCCGGCGCTGTGGCCGCAGGTGTCGTTGACGATCTTGAACTGATCCAAGTCCAGGCAGCAGAGCGCGTACGAAGTCTCGCGGGCCTTGGCGCTCTTCAGTGCGCGCTCCATGCGATTCTCGAACTCGCGCCGGTTCACAAGCCCGGTGAGCACGTCGTGGCTGGCGTGGTAGCTCAGGCGTCGATTCAGTTCGCGCGCTTCGCTCACGTCATGGAACACCAGCACACCGCCGGACACCGCGCCGCTGCCGTCGCGGATGGGCGAGGCGGTGCTCTCGACATAGATTTCGTTGCCGTCGCGGCGAATCAGCAGCATCGGCCGCACGGACTTGATCGAACGGGTGCGCCGGATCGCGACCGCCAATGGGTTCTCCAACGGCTCGCAGGTCTCTTCGTGGAAGGCGCGGAAGATCTCTTCAATGGCGCGGCCTTGGCTGTCTTCGAGGCGCCAGCCGGTCAATGACTCGGCCACCGGGTTCAAATAATCAATCACGCCCTTCTCATCGGTGGTAATGACCCCATCGCCAATGCTCTGCAGGGTGATCTGCGCGCTTTCCTTCTCGCGAAACAGCGCATCCTCGTACAGCTTGCGTTCGGTGATGTCGAGTTCGACGCCCACCAGGCGCAGCAGCCGCCCTTTCTCATCCACCTTGGCCTTGGCCCGGCTGATGACCCAGCGCCATTCGCCGGTGGCATGGCGCATACGGTGCAAACTTTCAAATATCGGGGTCTTGCCGGCCACGTGATCGCGAATCGCGGTTTGCACGCGGGACATGTCGTCCGAGTGAACGAGCGTGCGCCAGTCCGGCGCCGCCCCAACATCTTGCTCATCGTAGCCCAGCATGGATTTCCAGCGTGGCGAGAGGTAGACGCGGTTGTTCAGGGTGTCAAAATCCCACAGCCCATCGTTGGCGCTGAACAGCGCCAATTCATTGCGTTCCTGCAGATCCTCGAGATGGCGCAGAATTTCGATGTGCTCAAGCCCGCTCGCCAGGCTGCTGCCCACCAACTTCATCAACAAGTGCAGCTGGACCTCCCAGCTGTCGCGCGGGCGAGCGTTGGCGATGCCTAAGATTCCTGCTGGTTTGCCTTCGATGAAATAACCGATCATCAGCACCGAGCCAATCCCGAGGTGACTCCACTGATTGGCATCCTCGAGTTGATCCTCGCGCGCCGCCGCCGTGTCCTTCATTTCCGAGACCCGCAGATGGGCCAGGCGCGATTGCAACCAGGGCATGCTGTCCAAGGGCTGACCTTTGAGCTGCTCAGGGTTACCCGTGCTCAGCATGCCGCGGGATACCTGAATCTCGCTGAAGGCCCCTACCTCATTATCGATCATGAGGTGGAAGGTGGCGTCGACACGAGTTGCCTCGCGAAGTAACTCTAGATTGGCAGTGATGGTCTCTAGGGCGTTGTTCGCCCTCATCATTTGGAAGTCGACGGCAATCTTGGTACAGATTACGTCAAGACCATTGGCGAGCTTTACTTCGCGTTTGGGCCAGACTTGCGGCGACAATATGTCTGACGCGGTCAGGTCAGCATGGCGCGGATCGTTTGGAGCTATAGCCATGCGCCGTCACTGGTCCCGCTGAAGATAGTTACGTAGATCAACAGTTTGCCACTCGATCCCTGACGAATATCGAATGCGTCCCACACTTCGGCGCTCCGACATTTTGTTAGATACAGTCGGATTCTCGCATAAGTTATAAGGATTACAAGCTAAGCGATTGTATTAATAGGGCTTGGGTGTTCCCGCCTACGCAAGCGCTGCTTTCGCAGTTTCAAATAACTTCGTAAGTCGATGTTCCATATCAACTTGCAAGTTCTCAAGTGCAGTCGCGTCCAATCCCTTCGCCACATACACCGGTTCCCCCACCGCAATGACGATGCGCGCGCCCGGCCATGGAATGACGAAACGATCCCAACTGATCATCGAAACTCGGCTGGCGCAGTAGGAAAACGGGATGATGGGACGCTGAGAAATCTGGGCCAGCAGCAGCGCGCCGGCTTTGAACTTGAACGCGGGTCCTTTGGGCCCATCCGGCGTGATCACGGGCGAAATTGAATCCCGCACCAGGGCTTGATAGAAGTCGCGCAGCGCCCGCGCGCCGGTGTGACTGGAGGAGCCGCGAATCACCTCGCCCCCGAGGCTTCGCACCAGCATGGCCCCGAATTCTCCGTCCACCGACGGGCTGACCAGAATTCCAGGTTTTACCCCGAACGCCCGGATCTCAAACATGTATTTACTGCACAGCAGCTGGTGTTGATGCCAATACACCGGAATAAAGGACGGGGCGCGGGCCATCGCGGCGCCCACATGTTCGGCCCCGATCACCTGCACCACTCGGCCCCAATTCCACACCGCGCGCATCAGCGCGAGCACGATGGGTCGCGCCATCTTGTACAGACGCAATCGCCCGGGTGTCAGCCGCCGACCTGAGGTGGTGGGTTGATCGTAGATGGAATTGCCTGACACGGCTCGTATTCTCGGTATGCGCCCCGTGGCACGCAACGCCTAAGTTACAATGGCTGGATGCAAACCACAGCCTTACCGCCAGGGCCTACCGAGGGTTTCGATCTCGGCGGCAGCGAAGAATCCCTGGATCGATTGCGAGATTATTTCGCCCACTATGGCGATGTCTACCGAGTATTTGCACCCGCCCGCGGTGTCTATAACTATGTGATCAATCATCCGGAAGACGTGAAGCGGGTGATGCTGACCAACCATCGCAATTATACCAAGGGCGAAGGGATGGATCGGGTCAAAATCCTGCTCGGCAACGGCATCATGACCAGCGAAGGCGCTTTCTGGCGGCGCCAGCGGCGCATGATGCAGCCCTCCTTCCATCGGCGCGTGATCGATCAATTCAGCCGGCTGATTCACGAGGTGAATCAAAAGTACGAAGAGCGCTGGGCGGCCGCAGCGGCGCGCAGTGAGCCGGTGAACATTTCCAGCGACACCAGCGAACTCACTCTGGAGATCGTGCTGCGCTCGATTTTCGGTACCGACTTGGAAAAACTTGAACGGCAGCTCGGGCAAAATCCCTTCGAGGTCGTGGCCAAACAATCGAACCGCGACCTGAAATTCGCGTTTCAATTCCGCTCCCTGGCCAAGCTGGTGCTGGAATTGATCAAGACCCGGCGGGAAACGAACGAAGAACATTTTGATTTCTTGAGCATGTTCATGCAAACCACGGATCGCGAAACCGGCGAACCCATGGGCGATCGCGAACTAATCGATGAGGTGTTGACGCTGATCGTCGCCGGCCACGAGACCACCGCGGCTGCATTGACGTGGACCTGGTATTTGGTCAGCCAGCATCCTGCGGTGGCCGAAGCGCTGCAGGCTGAGTCGGATCGGCAATCCTCCAGCGGTATCTTAGGATTGGATGCAGCCGAATCGTTGGGCTTCACGCATCAAGTGCTGCAAGAATCTTTGCGCATGTATCCGCCGGGTTGGCTGCTCACCCGCCGTGCCGTCGAGGCCGATGAACTGGGGGGCTTCGCCATTGCCCCACGCACCGATGTATTCATCAGTCCCTACCTGCTGCACCGGCACCCCGAGTTCTGGAGCGAGCCGGAAGAATTCAGGCCGGAGCGTTTTGCAGGGCCCGATGCGGCTGAACGCCACAAATTTGCTTATATCCCTTTTGCAGTAGGCCCGCGCCACTGCATCGGCGAGAATATCGCTATGTTTGAAATGCTGGTGCATATGCACGCGATGACTCGCCGCTTCCGCCTGACGCGCGCGACCAATGAACCCATTGAGTTCGAAGCGCAGATCAACTTGCGGCCTCGTTCCAATCTCATGATGACGGTAGAAAATCGATGACTGATTTAAGTTTGCGGATGGGCTATTCCACGGTGGTGGAGCTGCTCGAGAAGAATCAACAACGCGACCGCACGGTCACCTTTATCGACGGCGAGAATTCCGAACGTCGGGTGCACTACCGCGACATCCTGCCGCGTGCCTTGGGGATTTTGCATCACTTGCAAGCCGCCGGCGCGAAGCCCGGCGACCACATGATTATTTTCTTGAACAACAATGAGCAATTCCTCGATGGCTTTTGGGCGGCCGTCTGCGGCGGCATCATTCCCGTGCCCCTCGCCGTTGGCATCAGCGATGAACACCGTCACAAGTTACTGAGAGTGGCGCGCAAGCTGGGTAATCCAATTCTATATACGGACGCGAAGAGCTTGAGCCGCTTGGAAAGCTTGGCGTCTGAAGTCAGCGAATCGGATCAATTTGCCAAGCTCAAGGCGCGGGCCTTCCTGGTGGAATCCATCACCGACATTTCCAAGCAGGCCAAGCTGGTCAGGCCGAAGCCTAACGATATGTTGTTCATCCAGTTCTCATCGGGTTCCACTAGCGAGCCGAAGGGCGTGATGTTGACCCATGACAATATTCTGGCCAATGCCTATGCCTGCACCCACCGCGGTAAGTTCTCTGATCAAGATGTGTCATTGAGTTGGATGCCTCTCACTCACGACATGGGACTGATTGGCTTTTATCTG
This sequence comes from uncultured Steroidobacteraceae bacterium, assembly GCA_964657675.1. Classification (GTDB taxonomy): domain Bacteria; phylum Pseudomonadota; class Gammaproteobacteria; order Steroidobacterales; family Steroidobacteraceae; genus Bog-1198. The sequence goes on along the minus strand of CAZZWE010000157.1, from coordinate 1,488 downwards.
ATGCTGTTCGCCGCCGGCGCCCATATCAACTTGATGCCCACCGACTTGTTCGTCAGGCGCCCACTTTTATGGATGCAGCTGGCTTCCCGCAAGCGAGTTACCGCCACCGCCTCGCCGAATTTCGGCTACCGGCATTTTCTGAAAGTGTTGGGTGACCGCAAGCTGGAAGACGCCAACTTGTCGAGCATGCGCATCATCTACAACGGCGCCGAACCCATCTCGGTGCCGTTGGCCAATGAGTTCATGAATACCTTGGCGTACACCGGGCTTAAGCGCTCGGCCATGTACCCCGTCTATGGTTTGGCCGAGGCGACCTTGGCTGCGGGTTTGCCGGAGGCCGAACAGGACTATCGATGGATTCGAGTGAACCGCCATAAGCTCACCGTCGGCACTCAAATCGAAGTGAATCCGGCCGAATCTCGCGATGCCTTGGAACTCATGTGCGTGGGTCATGTGCCCGATAACACAGAGATGCTCATTGCCGATGACGCCCGCGCCGGCTTGTCAGACGGACATGTGGGCCACATTCTGATACGGGGTGCCGCCACGACCCAGGGGTACTTCGGCGACCCGACGGCGACGGCCGCCACGATCGATAAAAACGGTTGGCTGGACACGGGCGACTTGGGGGTATTTCACGAGGCGGGCTTGTACATTGCCGGCCGCGCCAAGGAAATCATCTTCGTCAACGGCCAGAACTATTATCCCTACGACTTGGAGAACATCGCGCAGCGCGCGGCCGGCCTCGATCTCAATAAAGTGGTGGCCGCAGGCGTCGCGCAACCGGGCGCACAGGGTGAAGAGTTGGTGCTGTTCGTACTACACCGCGGCACCATGCAAGAGTTTCTGCCGACCGCAACGGCAGTGAGCCGCCTGATCAACGAACACACGGGCCTCGAAGTAGCGCAGGTCATCCCCACCAAACGCATCCCGAAGACTACCAGCGGCAAGGTGCAGCGCCACTTGCTGGAGCAAGGCTACATCGATGGCGAATTCGATGCCGAGTTACAGGAACTCAAGACCCTGCGCGACGCGCAAGGCGACGGCCGCACGGCCGGCGAAGGGCTGGCGGCGAAACTGCAGGCCATTTGCGAAGCGGCATTGCCGGGTAAGCGGGTCGATGTCAATGACAACCTGTTCGAGATCGGTGCGAGCTCGCTCAAACTGATCGAAATTCACGAAAACGTCGAGCGCGATTTCCCGGGGATGATCGAGCTCACCGAATTATTCGACTATCCCACCATCGCGCAGCTCGCGCAGCATCTGGAGAAGAAACTTACAGCGAAGAGCCCGCATTAAAGGTATCGCAGTTATCGAGCTTGCCGGCCTCAAAGCCGCGCTTGAACCAGCGCACGCGTTGCGCGGAGGTACCGTGCGTGAAGCTGTCGGGCACCACGGCGCCTTGCTCGCGCCGCTGGAGTGTATCGTCGCCCACCGACGAAGCCGCTGCCAATCCCTGTTCCAAGTCGCCCGGCTGAAGTATCTTGC
>CAZZWE010000156.1:0-9430 GCA_964657675.1 uncultured Steroidobacteraceae bacterium | reverse complement strand
GCGCGGCGCGGCGCGGGGAGATCTTGGCGCGAAACAACGCCTCGCTGGCGTAGATGTTTCCCACCCCCACCACCAGCTGCGAATTCATGATCAGCTGTTTGATGGCCACGCTGCGTTTGCGCGTGGCGCGATACAGATAGTCCGCGTTGAAATCCTCGCTCAAGGGTTCGGGCGCCAAACGCTTCAATAGCGGATGCTTTTCCGGGTCATCGGCGGTGAAATGCAGACTGCCGAAGCGCCGCGGATCGTGGAAGCGCAACAGCCACCCGCTGTCTAGACCCAAATCCCAGTGATCGTGGGTCTTGAGCGGCGCGCCGGGTTTCACCAGCCGCAGGCTGCCTGACATCCCCAGGTGCAAAATCAGGGTGCCGGTGTCAAAACGAATCAGGATGTATTTGGCGCGGCGATCAACGCTGCGCACCACGTGGCCGACCACGCTGGTTTCAAAGTCCGCGGGTATAGGCCAGCGCAATCGCCTTTCACGGACGATGGCTTCGGTAACGCGGTGTCCGACCAGTGCCGGGGCGATGCCGCGGCGGGTCGTTTCTACTTCGGGAAGCTCAGGCGTAGAGCTTTACTTGATCTTGGATTCTTTGTACGCGACGTGCTTGCGGACCACGGGATCGAATTTCTTCGTTTCCAGTTTGTCCGGGTGCAGGCGCTTGTTCTTGGTGGTCGTGTAGTAGTGACCCGTGCCGGCAGAAGAAACCAATTTGATTTTGTCGCGCATCGCAGTTCCTTAAACTTTCATGCCCTTGGCAAGCAGGTCGGCGACGACGACGTCGATGCCGCGCTTCTCAATGGTTCGCAGACCGCGGGTGGACACGCGCAAGCTCACGAAACGCTTCTCGGTCTCAGACCAAAAACGGTGGGTGTGCAGGTTCGGCAGAAAACGACGGCGCTTGCGATTGTTCGCGTGCGAGACCGTGTTACCCGTTTTGGGGCCTTTACCCGTGACTTGGCAGACTCGTGACATGGACTTGAACCTTTAAACTTCTTGCGGAAAGAGAACTTTTTGGGAGCCGGGCTTTATACCAGGGTGTGGCCCGCCCGGCAACCCTGAAGGTGCGATTTAGTGACTATTCAATGACTTGGGGCATTAACGGCCCACCACGGTGGCTCGGGCAATATGCGAGTTGCTCGGCCGACCCGGCACATTCCAATCCAGCCGGCCATAACGGGCGTTGGTCTGATCGCCGCTCAAATCCTCGCGCAGATCGAAGCCGCAGTCCAACAACTCGCGGGACAGCGTGATGGGATCAAATCCGGACAGGAATGGTTCACCCATGGCCGCTACCCGCTCGGTAAACGCCAGGAAGCTGTCCGATTTGGAGGTGAACACATTTTGATCCATGTAGGTGAACACCAATTCGCTGCCTGTCAGGGCGCACGAGGCCACTGATTTCAGCGTTGCCAGATTGGCTTCGCGGGTCAGGTACATGGTGACGCCCAGCCAGGAGAAGAAGCTCAAGCGGTCCGATCGGTACGATGAGCTGGCCAGGGCCTGCGCCACGCTTTGCTCGGTGAAATTCACCGGAACGAAGTGAACCGACGGTGCAACCGAAATGCCGCACTCGCGAATCCGGCGCAGTTTCAATTCCTGGGTGGCCGGATGATCCAGTTCGAAGATCTCGATTTCTCGCGCGTATTCCGGCATGCGCAGCGCCAAGCTGTCGAAGCCCGCGCCAATCAGCACGTACTGTCCGACGCCCTGCGCGATGGCGTATTCCAGCGCGTCCTCCGTATAGCGCGAGCGCGTGATGACATTGGCGAAGGCGGGGCTTCTAGCCAGCAGCTCGTCCGGCAAATTTTCGCGAATGTCGGGCGGCACCAGCCGGTCTCCCCAAGGATCCTGCAGCACAGGATGGGGATCCGACCGGCTGTGCAATGCCCGCATCAAAGAGGTCGAGAGCGCGGTCCTGCTGGGGGTGTCTTTATCCACCCCGCCATTCTAGGACCGCCGTGCCATCCCTCCTAGTCGCGCGGCGGCGGGGGACCCATGTGGCCACCCGGCGGTGGCGGCCGGCAGGCATGCATTTCATCGAAGTTGGTGGCCGCTTCGATGCAGGTGAGTTCTTTTTGCAGCCGCGCCAGATGTTTTGCCTTCTCTGCTTCAAAACTTTGGGCGGCAGGCGGCGTATCGGCACCCTGGGCGAGCGCCGAAAAAGTGGCTGACGCCACCAGTGAACAGAACAATAGCCGGTAAGACATCGCATTCTCCTAGCAACAGGTGGGCCGATGTTCTGAGACTAATGGTGCGATCAGGTCGCTCGCAGTGAGTTTACGTGTCTTTACAAATCTCCCGCACACCGCGGTGCTCAATGTCTAACATGCCGCCATGACGGCGATTGACTCCGAGCAACAGCCACAAATCCTGCTGATCGACGATGATCAAAAGCTGACCCGACTGTTGTCGGGCTTCCTTCGAACGCAGGGCTTTGCGGTCACCGTGGCGCACGATGGCGCGCAAGGGTTGCAGCGCGCCAAAGAAGACGCGTGGGATCTGGTCATTCTCGATGTCATGTTGCCTCGCATCGACGGGTTCGAAGTCCTGGCTCAGTTGAGGCGCCACTCACAGGTACCTGTATTGATGCTGACCGGCCGCGGCGGCGAGGACGATATGGTGGCGGGCCTCGAAGGCGGCGCCGATGAGTATGTCGCGAAGACGGCTTCCTCGCGTGAGTTGGTCACGCGTATTCGCGCCCTGTTGCGCCGCGCCGTGATCGCAGGATCAGACATTCCTGAGTCCGATAACGCACCGGGCGCCGAAGTCGTATTCGGAATGTTGCGCATCGTACCCGCCGCCCGCGCCGTCTACGTGGACGGGGAGGCGGTGCATCTCACCAACGTGGAGTATGAACTGCTCGTGTCGCTGGCCAGGCATCCCGGACAGGTACGTTCACGCGAGCAATTACTGAAGGACATCCGCAACCGTGAGTTGGCCGCATTCGACCGTTCGGTCGATGTGCACGTCGCCAGCCTGCGCAAGAAGTTGGGCGACGATTCACGTGCAGGGCGGTTCATTCGAACCATCCGGGCCGCCGGCTACATGCTGATCCTGGAAGCCGGCGTGTCATGAGAGGCATGCGAGTGCCTTTGTACGCGCGATTCGTCGTGTGGTCGGCGATCAACCTGTTGCTCATCGCCGCGTTGGCGTATGCGTATGCGCCTCGCAATCAAACCGGTATCAATTTATTGCTGACCGAATCGGTGCGCGAGCGGCTCGTGGCCATTGCGCTCGCCGTGGCCGACGATCTGTATAACGTCGATCTTGAGAAGTGGCCGACGGTGATTGCGGAACACCAAGACATTGCCCACGTGCGCTTCGAGGTGCGCTCTGGACCGCGACCGCTCGGGGTTCCGTTTGATCGTGGACCGACGTCCGATGCACCGCCACCTGATTTCCATCCGCCGCCGCAAGACATGGGCGGACCCGGTGGCCCCGGTGGAGTGGGTGGTCGCGGTCCACGCGATCTCGCCATTAAAATTCACGGTGTCAACGACGGCTACGATGTGACCATCCCCGTGATCGCGGCGGGCCATGGCGGGCCGCCGCGCGGCTACCTTGTCACCGCGCACGCCGATGACGGCCTTGCCCTGTTGCGCCTGCTGGGATTGGGCCGCGAAATCGCATTCATCACCGCGGCGTTGGTCTTGTCCGCGCTGTTGTGGTGGCCGTTCATTTGGCAAATCACCAAGCGTATCGGTGCGCTGGCCAACGCCACCCAGCAGATGTCGCGCGGGCGCCTGGAAACCCGGGTTGGGGATAAGCAACGCGACGAATTGGGCGAGCTGGCGCACTCCATCAATTCCATGGCGCAGCGGCTGGAGGTGGTCATGTCAGGCCAGCGCCAGTTCGTCGCCGATGTGGCGCATGAAGTGATATCGCCGATCGCCCGCATGCAAATTGGTCTGGGCATTCTCGAGGGGCGCATCGCCCCTTCGGAAGTGACCGCGCTGAATGACGTCCGCGACGATCTGGAGCAGATGGCCGGGATGCTCAACGAATTGCTGTTGTTTTCCCGTTCCGGGATGGAAGCGGACCGCGCCCCGGCGGAGCGCATCGAACTCGCGCCCCTGGTCGAGAAGGTTATTACCGCGGAGGCAGGCGATGCCGGGATCAATTGCTACATCGCCCCGGGCATGTCCGTGATAGCCCATTCTGCAATGCTGTCCCGTGCAGTGGCCAACCTGATCCGAAATGCGTGTCGCTACGCGGGTTCTGCTGCCGTACCCGTTGACGTATCGGCCGTGCGCAGCGGCGAGCGCGTCAAACTACTGATCCGGGATCGAGGCCCGGGAGTGCCTGAGTCAGCGCTGACCCGGCTAGGCGAGCCATTTTTTCGGCCGGAAGTGGCGCGCACTCGTTCGACCGGAGGCTTCGGCTTGGGCTTGGCCATCGTTCGCCGATGCGTGGCGGCGTGCGATGGGGAAGTCATATTTCGCAACCGCGACGGCGGCGGCTTCGAGGCGGAAGTCGATTTACCTGCGGCCGATTGATTGTAAAGCTCGTGTAAATAGCGCTGGCCAATGAATGTGGATTGTTAACGTGGCATCGAAATTTCGTTGGGAGGAAATCGATGCGCCAGGATTTGATGACGCGCCGCGCAGCCTTGATCGCGTTGACAGGTACCACCGGAGCCGTCGCATTGATGAGCTGCAGTGGCAGCAGCAATTCCACCACCACATCCACCGCCGCCGCGACCGCGAGCAGCACCTCCTTGGTTTCAAGCACCTGCGTTGTCACGCCCGAAGGTGAGATCGGACCGTATTTCGTCGATGACAGCCTGACCGGGTTTAACCGAACTGACATTCGCTCGAGTATCGATGGCAGCAGCACCCAAGCCGGCATCCCTCTGACCTTGAACATCATCGTGCTCGATGCGGAAAATGATTGCGTCGGCTTGCAGGACGTGCAGATCGACATCTGGCAGTGCAATGCCGCCGGCATCTACTCGGACGAAGTCGCGGAGGGCACGGTCGGCGAGACCTGGTTGCGCGGATATCAAAAAACGGATTCTGCCGGCGAGGCCGCGTTCATCACGATTTTTCCGGGCTGGTATGACGGGCGCACGACGCACATCCACTTGCGGCTGCGTTCCCATTACAGCACCGCGTCATCGACCACCGATGGCACGAATACCACGCAAATTTTCTTTGCTCAGGCCTTGGTGAACACCATCAACACCACGGTCGCCCCTTACCGTTCGCATGGCACGAATCCCACCACCAACGAAAGCGATCGCGTGTACGCCGGGCAAACCGAGGGGCTCACGGAAGTCGCGCTCACAGGCGGTACCACTTCGGGATACACCGCCACGCTCACGATCAGTTTGCCCATTACTTCGGTTTAGGTGGCCGCACTCAGTGGCATCACAACACCACCCTGAAATTCGTTGCGAACGCTTACTGCATCTGGCAGGGTGTTCCGCGGCAAATAGCCATCGCCGGAATTCATCCATGGTGCTGCTCAAAACCATCGTCTTATTCGTGTTGACCGCCATCGCGGAGATCGTTGGCTGCTTTTTGCCCTATCTTTGGCTTAAGCGAGACCACTCTGCGTGGTTGCTCGTGCCCGCTGCGTTCAGCCTCGCACTGTTTTCCTGGCTGTTGACCCTCCATCCCGCCGCGGCCGGTCGCGTTTATGCGGCCTATGGCGGTGTCTATATCGCGGTCGCGCTGATTTGGCTGTGGAAGGTGGACGGAGTAGCGCTGACTGCATGGGATCTGACCGGTGCGGCCGTGGCACTCGTGGGGATGTCAATTATCGTGTGGGGCGGCTGGCGAGGCATCAGATAGTTGTTTGAGCCAGCTCCACGCCTGCCAAATGATAAGCACTGTCAGTGTGATTTCAATGATTCCCAACAGGATATAGAACATCCATGCGCCATGCATCGTCATCAGCATGATGACGGCATAGACCACGCCGAGGCAGATGTTGACCCAGCGATTAGAGCGCGGCTTCAGCACCAGCGAAAGAAACACCATGACACTGGGGAACGCCATCATGGCAGAGGTTGCCGCCAAGCCTAGTTGAGTGCCCATGAATCCGGTCTTGCCCGAAACCATGTCTTGCAATGCGCCCGGTTGCCAGCGCGGGCCGGCGTACAGTAACCGCCACAATTAAATAACACGAGATGACACGAAAAGTTGCGACTCGAAGGGGCGTGCGAAGCGGCGGAGTTTTGCGGTAACCTTGCCTTTCATCAGCACTCCGATCGTGATGGCGTTCAGTAGGTGAAACCTAGTGATCCAAAAATACTTATTTGTTGCTGTTCGTCTGATTTTTGCATTCTGGTACTTCGGTGTTGGCATCATTGGGCTTATTACAAATGACGCGGTCAAAGACGCGGCGAAGGCTGCGACGCCACTTGAGAAGGCAATGGCAGAAAGCCTCTTCATGAACCCATTACTGTGCCCGGCCTCGTTGGAGGCGGCGCGATGCTGTTTCGACGAACAACGCCTCTAGGGATCGTCATTTTTTGCTTCCACATGGTTATCACGAAAAGCTATCTGTGGGGCTCACTGAATTTAATCTTGCTCGCGGTTAATGCATGGCAGTTCCGGCGGGGATTTGACCCACTGTGGAATTATGCCGGACCGGCGCACTGAGCCGCGGCGCATGGCAGTCGCTGATAACCATCCAAGCAGGGGCTTCTACTCGGGCGCCGCACTCGCAATCGCAGCCGTCATGTTTGTCGGGTTTTCCCGCAACTATTATCTTAGAGCCTGGCTCGGCACGCGCGTTATAACCTTCATGGTTCACGTGCATGGGCTGGTGATGACGGCCTGGGTATTATTGTTTGTCACGCAGACGTTACTCATCGCGCGACATCGCGTGGATTTGCACCGCAATCTAGGCATCTTCGGAGCTGGGCTTGCGGCTGTGGTGTTCGGACTCGGCGTCTTTACAATTACCCACTCCATCGAACGGCAGAAACCTGGCGCGGACTCCACGACTTTCCTTGAACTTTTTGTCGCTTTCGATGGCATCAGCTTGTTGGTTTTTGCCGGTCTCGTTTTGGCCGGGGTACTTTATCGCCGGCGACGGGAGATCCATAAGCGGCTGATGTTGATCGCCATGATCAGTTTGTCGCCCCCGGCGTATGGCCGCCTGATTGCGAACGTAACGCATGACAACGTTGAGTTATGGGTGCTCGGGATGATGTACGCGAGTGCGCTGAGTTGTCTTCTGGTTGACGCATGGCGACATCGTCGCGTTCATCCCGCGTTTGCAATCGGGGTTGCATTGGTAATCGCTGCCAATCAGTTGACCTACTTCGCGCAAATATACTCGCCTTGACCGTTTTCTGAGTGCCGCGTCACAGCGTGGGGCGCTGGTTTGCGTCGACGCGACGTGCCGGTTAAGCTTCGCGGCATGAAGCGCGAGATCATTTCCCTGATCCTGATTTTAACCGTAGGCCTGCAAGGCTCGATGGTTGCGTTTGCCGCGACTTCACCATTGATGTCGGCAGACTGCCAGACCACAACGATGGCGCACCCCGGTGCGTCGCAGGATTCGTGTTGTCCCAAAGGTCAACACGCCATGAGTTGCTGTCTCGATATTTGCGTCTCCAGCGTTGGCGCGACGGCGTCGCCCACGGTCCTTGCCTTGGGTGCGGTCCCTGCCGAGTTGCAGGCGCTCGCGACATCGACTTTCTCCTCTCGCGGCGACTCGCCGCTGATCCGCCCGCCCATCCTCTAAGACTCCGATTCCTCTGCAATGGCGCGGCTGTAGGGCGCTCCATTGATTCAAAATCTGAAGTCATGGAGAACATCGATGGTTCGCCTTCTTGTCGGGCTGTGCCTGATAGCAGCTGCTGCGCCTGTCGCGTCCAAGCCCATTGCCTTTGCGGACGGCACCACGGTGATGGCGGAGTACGGCGCCGGCACGATGCAGGAGTTGCAGATCTTTTATGCGCCGCGCTATGACTGTTCTTTAGGTGGAGGCCATGTCGATTTGACCAGCGACGTGGATGGCCATCGCGAGCACATCAACTACGCGCGCCTCAATTGGCTCGCCCATCGATGGAACTTGGATGATGCCCAGGCCAATATCTTTGTGTGGGGCGGCGCCGGCTCGGCCACCGGTAGCCGCTTTGATGGCAGCCGGGTCACCGGTAACGCCGGCGCGCAAGTCGACTACGAGACCCGGGGCATATATGCGTCAATGAAGACAGATCTTGAGCGAAGCTCGGAGTTCACCGATCGCATCGACACCCTGCAGTTTGGCGTTGCTCCCTATAAGCATGACTACGGTGGGCTCGCGACTTGGTTCGTATTCCAGGCGCGCCATTACACGGGAGATCTGCATTCGGGGATTGAGACCGCCGCGTTGCTGCGGTTCTTTAAGGGCGGCGCCTGGATTGAAGCCGGCGTGACCAACGCCGGCAAAGCTCAGGCCATGGCCATGTTCAACTTTTAAGCGGAGATTTACATGAAGAGATTTCAATTTCTCATGGCGGCGATGCTAATTGCATTTGCCTCCAATTGCATCGCGTCGACCATCGAGATGACCGTGAACGGATTGGTGTGTGCCTTCTGCGCGCAGGGCATCGAGAAGAAGCTCAAGAAGTTCCCCGCGACCGCCGAGGTGGTGGTCAGTCTTGAGCATCGGCTGGTCGCCGTTTCCCTCAAGGACGGTCAGGACATTCCGGACGTGGATCTGCGCAAGGCACTCACTGACGCAGGTTACACGGTGAAGACCATTTCGCGCTCGCAGACCCCGATTGCTGATGTACGCGAGCGCATCAAGCAGGCGCAGCCGTGAGCGCACCCAAGTTCGCCCGCAATACCGGCCTCGCAATGGGCGCGCTTCTCGCGAGTTCCGCGACGCTCGCCTGTTGTGCGCTGCCGGCCGTGCTTGTTGCGATCGGCGCAGGGGCCGCCCTGGCGGGTCTCGTCACGGCGGTTCCACAACTCATCTGGCTCAGTGAGCATAAACCGTGGGTATTCGGTCTCGCCGGTGCGTTGCTCACCATTAGCGGCGCAGCACTTTGGGTCGGGAGGCGCGCACCGTGTCCGACGGAACCCGTCCTTGCGCGGGCTTGTCAGCGGCTGCGCCGGATTAGCGCCGTCATTTATGCAATCGCGCTCTTGAGTTTTGGGGTTGGCGCCACTTTCGCGTTCGTATTGCCGGCATTCTCGTCGTGAGGTTTGCACTGGCCCGTCATCACGGTTCAACCGAACAACAATATCTCGTTGGATTTTATCGAAACCTTGCAGCTGATCGCGTCCCAGCACTAGCCTTTCTCATCGGGGAGATTCGCGAGGCAGGCTTATTTCTGTTTGACTGCCGCTTCGAAAGCGGCCTGAAGTTCTTTGAACACCGAGCGTCGCGGAACTGGCGCACCGAGATGCATGGCGCGCAATTCCGCCATGAACGCCTGCCAAAGCCTCGGGCCGCCTTCTTCGAGGAGTTGCGCGCGGA
>CAZZWE010000155.1:0-9612 GCA_964657675.1 uncultured Steroidobacteraceae bacterium | reverse complement strand
GCCTCTTCACGAATGGCAGCACATGGTGATTTATGACATCCGCGCCAAGAAGATCCGGCCGTTGGAATTCCAATTGGGCCCACACGAAAGGACGTTCAACACGGCGGTGGGCACTGCTCAAATCCGAACTGTCGATAACAAGACTGTGCTTTTTGTGCCAGGTGTCTACGTCAACGACAAGGTTTTGCCTGCGTTGTTTTCATTCACGCTCCCCGACTTGCGCACCCGATTGGTGGACAACAGCTCAAACTTGCGTACTGAATGGCTCGTCGATGACGGCGGCCGTGTCGCGGCCAAATTCACCTATCGGGCTGAGCAAAAAGAATGGGAAATCAGAGCGCGCAAGGAGGGGAGACTGGCACAGATTGCTGCGGGCACTGCGGCGATCGACATCCCGCACCTGGTTGGCTTTAACGCCGAAGGTACGGCCGTCATCGCAAGCTTTGCATTCAATGGGACTTGATTTGGAAACCGCTCAGTATCAAGGACGGTGTGTGGGGCGAGCCGCTTGATCGAGGCAACACGTTTTACCATGTTATAGAGGACGGCAAAACTGGCCGAATCATCGGCGGTACTCACGGCGCCGGAGATGAACGTTACCTATTTTTCGACAATGAACTGCAGGCGCATTGGAACGCGGTGCTGCGCGAATTCCCTGGCGAGAAAGTCCACTTGGTGTCTCACAGCGACGACTTCTCGAAAATGATCGTGCTAGTTTTCGGTGCACGACACGGGTTCGTTTGGGCGATGTTTGACTGGTACTCGCACAAAGCAACCGTGTTGGGCCAGGTTTACAACGGCGTATCTTCGATTTCGGAAGTGCGCGCAATCGATTACTTGGCCCGCGACGGACTTCGCATTTCAGGCTTTCTAACGCTTCCGTCGGATCGCGAAGTGAAAAACCTGCCGTTGATAGTCTTGCCGCATGGGGGTCCAGCCGCATCGGATTCGAATGATTTCGACTGGTTGCCGCAAGCGTTAGCCTCGCAGGGCTACGCAGTGCTGCAGCCAAATTATCGGGGCTCAAACGTTACTTCAAAGTTGCTAGAGGCTGGTTTTGGCGAATGGGGTCGCAAGATGCAAACCGACCTATCCGATGGCGTACGCGATCTTGCGAAACGAGGCTTGATCGATCTGACGCGCGTTTGCATAGTGGGGCAGAGCTACGGCGGCTACGCAGCGCTCGCCGGCGTGACCCTTGACCCGGGGGTTTACCGCTGCGCTGTTTCATTCGGGGGGCTGTCCGATTTACGCCGCATGCGTGATTGGACGGCAGAAAATCACCGGAGCATGCAGCGCTATTGGGATCGCTTCATGGGCATAAGCGACAACAAGGAAGCCTCGCTGGATGAAATATCCCCCATCAAACACATCAGTGCACTCACCGTGCCGGTATTGTTGATCCATGGCAAGGATGACACCGTGGTGCCCTACGAGCAGAGCGAAATCATGGTGGATGCGTTGAAGAAGGCCGGTAAATCGGTCGAGTTCGTGACTTTGAAGCATGAGGATCATTGGCTCTCTACCGGCGCCACTCGCCTGCAGATGCTGCAGGCCACCGCAGACTTCCTGCGCACTCACAATCCGGCGTATTAAGCCGCCGTAATTCGCGTTTCGGGCCCCCGAATGCCGTCAACCCAAGGGTGCGCCCCCCGTTGAATAACTAACGGTTTATTAAAGGAGCGCTAGACATGTTGAACAAATTCATTCCTGCGGTTGTTGCGACTTTGGGCTTAGGGCTTGGCGCCATGGCCATCAGCGCGCCGGCACAGGCTGGCGTCGTAGTCGGGGTTGGATTGCCGGGTATCGTCGTGGCGCCCCCCGTGGTGGCAGGTCCGTACATAGGCTATGGCTATGGGCCCTATTGGTACGGCCGGCCGTACTACCGCGGCTACGGAGCGTATGGCTACGGTTATCGCGGTGGCTTCCGGGGTGGCTATGGCTACGGCCACGGTGGCTACTACGGCGGCGGTCACCGCGGCCGCTAAGACCTACGGAGGCGGGGCTGGCGCCGGGCGATCCGGCGCCGGCACTGACGGGGCGGGGGCTGCTGTGTCGGCCCCTGCATCGTCGGCACCCGGGTCGACCAGCGGCTCCTCCTCAGTCACCTTGCCGTCGGAAACCAAATACGCACGCCGCTGCAGGAAAGCGTCGCGGATGAAGGCATAGGGATCGTAGACATGGGTCAGCGTGTCATCGAGCGATAGCAAGCTGGCGCGACGGTCCAGAAAATCGATGCCCCAGAGGCTGTATTTCACGCCGGTGTTGTGAATGTACTGACGCGGATTGGTATAGGCATCCACGACTTTCGCGGGGGCGTCCCTAAGATCAGAAGGTCCGAGCAGCGGCAGTTCGATGAAAGGACCGGGCTTCACGCCCCACACGCCTAAGGTTTGGCCGAAGTCCTCCTCGTTGCGCTGCAGACCGGCGGAGGTCGCCGGGTCCAGCAAGCCGCCGATGCCCACGGTGGAGTTCAACACGAATCGTCCTAAATCATTCGCAGCCGCCAGGAATTTACCCTGCAGTGCGTCATTGAACATGATGGTGGGGGTGTTCAAGTTCGAGAGAAAATTACTGACCCCGGTACGAATCGGGCTTGGAACAATCTTGACGTAGGTCTTGGCCACCGGCTTGGCGACCGCGCGATCGAGCTTGTCGTTGACGCGATAGACTCCGCGGTTCCAGGATTCCCAAGGATCCTGCGGGGCTTTCTGGTGATTCGGCGGCAGGGTAACGCAGCCTGCGGCACTCAATGCGATCAAACACGCGAGCACGCTACGTGCGCACTTAACTCCCAGCATTGCTCGAATCTCCCTCAAATGTCTTGGTATCGCCAAGATACAGTGTTTGGGAGGGTTGGGGCGATTTGCACTAATTCAAGCTGCTTGGACCGATGACGAAGCCACTGCCATTGCGGTTGTCGTCGGCCACCTGGTTTTTATGATTTTTTGGCATCGCGGCACGCACTTGTTCCAGCCGCGCGCTGTAGCGGGCACGCTGTATGGCGTCGAGACCCGGTAGCCCGAGCGCCAGCGTCAGCTGATTCGATGCCATATTCAGATCACCGGTCATCAAATAGAACTCCGCCATGTAGCTGTACGAGTCGGCGTAATCGCCGGCGGAATTCGCCGCCTTGGCGATCAAACGGGTCTGGTCGGGCGTGGGCTCAACCACGTTGAATAAATCCAGCAGTACCAAGTGGGCTTGTTTGTTATCGCCCGAATGCATCAGTGTTTCGGCATAACGAATGGTGATCGGCACATTGCGCGGGAACAGTGTCATGGCCCGCGATAAGATCGCCTCCGACTCTTTATTCTGATTGTTCGCAAGGTATGCCTGGCCCAAGGCGCCGTAGAACTCGGTGACCTTGGGATATTCGCGCAGTAATTCCTTCAATTCAGGAATGGCTGCCGCGGCATTGCGCGTGTTGATGTCCGCAATGGCTTTGCCATAGCGCTCCTCAATGGTCTTGCCGCCGCCATTTTTGAGCATGGTGATGTAGTACTGCCGCGCCAGCTGCGGATCGCCGGCAATCGAGCGTAGCCGCTCCTTCATCAGCAGATAGCTGAGCGAGTCCTCATGACGGATGCGTCCGATCTGTTCGGCGCGGTCCCGCGCTTCGGCAACGCGGTCGGAGAAGATCGGATGGTTGATCAGAAATTGGATGGCGTTGACGCGGCTCGGTTCAGGCCCCGAGTGCGACATCCAATCGAAGAAACTGGCCAAACCCAGCGGATCGTAGCCCGCCTCGGCCATGGTGGTGACGCCGATGCGATCGGCCTCGAACTCATTGTCGCGCGTGTAGTTGATCTGATGCTGAATCATGGCGCTCTGACCCGCTAGCAGCGCGCCTTCCACCGCATCGCCATTGCCGTGACCGGCGGTGGCGCCGATCAACACCGCCGCCAGCATGGCCGCAGTGGTCATCAGGGCATTGTGTTTCTGATCGATCAGGCCGCGCACGATATGCCGCTGAGTCACGTGCGCGGTCTCGTGCGCGAGCACGCCCGCGAGTTCGTTCTCATTGCGCGTCGCCATGATCAAACCGCTGTTGATGTTGACGAAACCGCCGGGCACTGCGAAGGCGTTGACTTCCGGATCGCGGGCCACGAAGTAGTAAAACTGATGCTGGCCCTCTTCGGCATGACTCGACAGGCTGTGGCCAATCTCTTGGGCATACTGACTGATCTCAGGATCCGTGATGATGACGCCGCTTTTGCGGATCTCATTCACGTAACCCAAGCCCGCCTGGTATTCCTCCTCGATGGACACCGCGGCATTGGCGACGCTGCCCAGTTCAGGAAGGTCTTGGTTAGTCGCCGCCGGAACGTTGTTTCCCGCCGCCCAGCCGACGCTGCTGCAGACCGCTGCGGCGGCCATCAAAGCGGTTAAGGAACTACGAATCGACATTACGGCCTCCGTTCACCTTTGAGTATGGCCGGATTTTAAAGTTCTCTCAAAAGTGCCGTGAAATCAAAGAACTTCAGAGGCGTGGTCGGCCAACCTCGAACGCTCGCCGCGTACCAACGTGATATGACCCGAGAACGCCCAACCATGAAAGCGGTTGACGGTGTAGGTCAACCCAGAGGTAGTTTCCGTCAGGTACGGGGTATCAATCTGAGCGATATTTCCCAAACACACCATTTTGGTGCCGGGACCTGCGCGCGTGACCAGCGCCTTCATCTGTTTGGGAGTCAGGTTCTGCGCCTCATCGATGATGATGAAGCGGTTCAAGAAGGTACGGCCGCGCATGAAATTCAATGAGCGGATCTTGATTCGGTGACGCAGCAAATCATTGGTGGCGCCGCGGCCCCAGGTCCCGCCCGGTTGGCTTTGGGTCAACACCTCGAGGTTGTCCATCAGTGCGCCCATCCAAGGCTCCATTTTTTCCTCTTCCGTGCCGGGTAGAAAACCAATGTCTTCGCCCAAGGGAATTGTCACTCGCGTCATGATGATTTCGCTGAACCGATTGTGGTCCAAGGTTTGCGCAAGTCCGGCTGCCAAGGTGAGCAAAGTCTTGCCGGTGCCGGCGGGCCCTAGGACGGTCACGAAATCGATGTCGGGATCCATCAATAAATTCAGCGCCAGATTCTGTTCGCGGTTGCGCGAATTGACGCCCCACACATTGTTGCGTTCGGTGCGATAGTCGGTGGTGAGCTCAAGTACCGCCGACTCGCCCTCAATCCTGCGCACCATCGCTTCCACGCCGTTCTCGCCGGCGTCGTAGACGAATTGATTGGTTTGCCACTCGCGCACCAATGGTCCCTTGACGCGATAGAAGGTGTGGCTTTTCTCCTGCCAGGACTCCATGCCTTTGCCGTGCTTCTGCCAGAAGTTCTGCGGCAGCTGCTGCACGCCGCTCGACAGCAAATCGGCGTCCTCGATGGTCTTGTCGCTGGAGTAGTCCTCCGCATGCACGCCGACGATGGCCGCCTTGATGCGCAGGTTGATGTCCTTGGACACCAAGGTGACCTGCGCGTCGGGAAACTTTTGCTGCAGGGCCAGCGTGTTGGCCAAGATGGCGTTGTCGGCGCCATGTCCCGGCAGACTGTCGGGCAGCACGGATTGCATGAGCTGGGTCTGAAAAAACAGCCGGCCGCCAGGCGGGCGTTTGCCGTGATTAATGGGTACGGAAGTGGGCAGCGCCAACCCCAGATCGATTTCGGTCTTGGTGGCGCCCTGCATCAGCTCATCGAGGAAGCGGCTCACTTGGCGCACATTGCGCGCCGATTCGGACAAGCCCTTTTTGCCGGCGTCGAGTTCTTCGAGCACGGTCATCGGAATGTAGATGTCGTGCTCTTCGAAACGAAAAATCGCCGTGGGGTCGTGCATCAGCACATTGGTATCGAGCACGAAAATACGCCGCGGTGATTTTGCCGGCCGCGCCTTCGGCGAAGCCTTGGGGGCCGCTTTGCTCAGCGCGGTCCCAACGGGCCGCACGGGCCCCGTCACAGTGACTTCACCGCTGCCAGCACTGCCTCGGCGTGTCCATTGACCTTCACCTTGCGCCACTCTTCGCGCACCACGCCCGCGGCATCGATCAAAAAGGTGCTGCGCTCAACGCCCATGTACTTGCGGCCGTACATGCTTTTCTCTTTGTAGACGGCAAACAAGTCGCAGACCTTATGTTCGGGGTCGCTCAGCAGATCAAAGGGAAATGACATTTTCTGTTTGAATTTCTCGTGCGAGACCAGGCTGTCGGGCGACACGCCCAACACTTGAGTCTTGGCTTTTTTAAATTGCGAATGTAACGCAGCAAAGTCCTCGCCTTCCTGCGTACAGCCTGAGGTGTTGTCCTTCGGATAAAAGTACAGGACGACCGGACCATCAGCATCCTTCAATGACCACTTGCCGCCGGTTCCCTCCAAGCTGAAAGCAGGTGCTTTTTTGCCAACTTCAATCTTACTCATGGGCTAGCTCTTCACTGGTTCAAAAATGGCATCTAGATTTAGATGATCGCAAAAGTCCATGAACTCTTCCCGCAGCACGCCGATGTGCAGGCGGCTGGGCACGTTCACGATCATTTGTACCGAGAACATCGGGGCGCCGGTATGCGCGGCGGCGTAGGCGCGGGTCGATAATTCAGCAATGTCGACGGCGCGCTGAGAAAAGAAGCCAGACAGTCCGGCGACGATGCCGGTTTGATCGAGGCACACCACGTCGATGGAGTAGGGCAGCATGTCGTTGCGCGCCGCCCGCTCTTCGGTGCGCCGCAGCTGAATGTTCATGCCCGTGGCGTCAGCGAGTTTTTTGAACTCTCCCTCGAGTTTCGCCAGCGTGTGCCAGTTGCCGTTCACCAACAAAAGCATGGCAAACTCATTGCCAAGACAGGTCATGCGGCTTTCGCTAATGCTGCCGCCACAGTCGGCGATGGCTTTCGACAGCTCGTGCACCATGCCGACGCGGTCGCCACCTACCGCTGAAATCACGATATGTTGTTTCATTGGCCCAAATTCTACCGGATGGGCGCTTGCCTTAGGTGCTGTCCGGCACTTAAGGTAGCGATATTTCCCGCGGAGCCCTTGATGTTTTCTGGAAGCATGGTAGCAATCGTGACCCCGATGTCCGCCGATGGGTCAATAGACTGGGCGGCGTGGGATCGGTTGCTCGATTTTCACGTGCGCGAGGGCACCGATGCCATCGTGGTGGCAGGCACCACCGGCGAATCCCCGGTACTCAAAGCAGCGGAGGTGGATGAGTTGACCACCCGTGCTTTGGCGCGATGCGCGGGCAAAACCAAGATCATTACCGGCGCCGGAAGCTATTCGACTGACACGACGGTTGCGCGCACCCGCGCCGTGTCGCGCTTAGGGGTTGACGGCGTGCTGCTGGTGACTCCTTACTACAACAAGCCGACTCAAGAGGGGCTGTATCGCCACTTCAGGGCGGCGGCCGATGCCTCCGCGGCTCCCGTGATTCTGTATAATGTGCCCAGCCGTACTGCGGTGGATCTTCTACCGGACACCGTCGCACGCCTGGCCCGGCACACTCGCATCGTGGCGATCAAAGAAGCTACGGCCTCCTTGGATCGCACCCGGGAAATCGTTGCCAGCTGTGATGCGGATTTCTCAGTGGTTTCGGGCGACGATGCGACGGCGATCGATTTGATGAGTGTGGGTTCGCGCGGCGTGATTTCGGTGACGGCCAATGTGGCGCCGCGGCGAATGCACGATGCGATTGCAGCGGCATTGGCGGGAGATTTTTCGACGGCACGGGCCATCGATGCCAGCCTGCAGCCCTTACATAAGGATCTGTTCATTGAGTCAAATCCCATCCCGGTCAAATGGGCCGTGGCAAGAATGGGTTTGATAGGGAACGCGATACGCCTGCCGCTGGTCGAACTGTCCAGCGTGCACGAAGAAACCGTGCTGCGGGCCATGCGGGCCGCCGGAATAATTCTTGAGGATCAAGCAGCATGAGATTGGATCGATTCGTTACGGTGGCAGCCGCCATCGCGTGTTTGAGCGGCTGCCACCTATTCTCCAAGCTCAACCCGGACTGCCACAGCAAGCAGGAATATCAGCACGCGCTGTCCATGCCGCCGCTGACGGTTCCCCCGGGACTTGATTCGCCGAATACCCAGGGTGCATTGGTAATTCCCAAGGTGGAGCTGGCGCCGCCGCCGCCTGGTCCGCATGACACTTGTTATGATGTGCCGCCGCGTTATCAGCCGGCGCCGTCCAATAAGGCGGCCAGCGGCTAATTGCGAGGAAATTGCCGGCGTGGACTAGGCGCAAGCGGTCCGCTCCGGTACCCTTGCGGCCGCGTGGACAGGTGGCCGAGCGGTCGAAGGCGCACGCCTGGAAAGTGTGTAACGGCTAACCCCGTTCGTGGGTTCGAATCCCACCCTGTCCGCCATATGAGTCAATGGTGGCTCGCGTTTGCATCTTCGCGACGACTGGCCATGAACCCCGTCAGGCCCGGAAGGGAGCAGCGGTAGTAGCTTTAAGTCGGGCGCCGAAGTCCTGCTGGCGCGGGCCGCCTCCTATAAACTTGTCCCTATGAGTTACGTCGTCCTAGCGCGCAAGTGGCGCCCTAAAAGCTTTGCCGAAATGGTCGGTCAGGAGCACGTGCTGCGCGCACTCTCCAACGCCCTCGACAGCGGCAAGGTGCACCACGCCTTTTTGTTCACCGGCACCCGCGGCGTGGGCAAGACCACGATCGCCCGCATCTTGGCCAAATCGCTGAATTGTGAAACCAATGGCGTGAGCTCCCATCCGTGCGGGGTGTGCGCCGCCTGCCGTGAGATCGATGAAGGTCGTTTTGTCGACCTGATTGAAGTCGATGCCGCCTCGCGAACCAAAGTCGATGACACCCGCGAGCTGTTGGATAACGTGCAATATGCGCCGACGCGGGGCCGCTACAAGGTCTACCTGATCGACGAAGTGCACATGCTGTCGAATCACTCTTTCAACGCCTTGCTGAAGACCCTGGAAGAGCCGCCGCCGCACGTGAAGTTTTTATTGGCAACCACCGATCCGCAAAAGCTGCCGATTACGGTGTTATCTCGCTGCCTGCAATTTAGCTTGAAACGCTTGTCCGCCAGCTTGATCGGTGAGCGCTTGAAATTCATCGCCACCGCCGAAGCCTTGAAATTCGACGCCGCCGCCATCGCGCTATTGGCTCGCGCCGCCGAAGGCAGCATGCGCGATGCCTTGAGCCTGCTGGATCAGTTGATTGCCTTTGGCGGCGGCGACATCAGCGAGGCAAATGCCCGCTCCATGTTGGGAACCATCGATCGCGGCCACATCGGGAGAATCATCGAGGCGCTGGCGAAAGGCGAGGGTGCGACGCTGCTCGGCCAAGTTCAGGATATGGACCGCGACGCGCCTGATTACGACCGCGCTCTGATCGAGTTGGCCACGTTTCTGCAGCGCATCGCCATCGTGCAGGTGGTGCCGGAGGCGGCGCCTCAAGATGAGGAATTCGACGCCGCGCAGCTGGAGCATTTGGCCAAGGCCATCTCCCCGGAAGACGCGCAGTTGTACTACCAAATTGCGCTCGGAGGCCGTCGCGATTTGTCCATGGCGCCTGAGCCGCGCTTGGGTTTCGAAATGACCCTACTGCGCATGCTGGCATTTCGACCCGGCGTGGTAGCGCTCGCGGCGCCGG
>CAZZWE010000154.1:0-9647 GCA_964657675.1 uncultured Steroidobacteraceae bacterium | reverse complement strand
TACCGGCCATCATGTGATGATGCTCGCCCACGGGCACGGACTGCGCAGCGAATCCGTTTGAGTCGCTCATCTCATCGGGAATCCTGGAGATCAAGGTCAGCACGCCGTCGTCACCGAACTCGATGTGCAGGTGATAGGCACCCTTGGCGTCCTTTCCTCGGTAGTCCCACACCTCATCGTTCTGTCCCGGTGGCGTGGTCGAATGACCGCAATCGGTGAACTGCGCGATGCGATACGGCTTACCGAGTTGCGACTCCACCTGAGCCTTGGTGGATTTTCCCGGCAGAATTTTCGCCACGGCTTTTTCATTGACCAGGCCCGTGCCGGACTTCGAAGACTGCTGCGCATTGTCCGCGAAAGCGGACGCGCTGCAGAGCGCCAAACCGGCGATGATCATCGTGTATTTGGATTTCATCATTGAACTCCTACTGCTCGGCCAGCGGCAGAACGACCTTCTTCGCTTCGCCGGTGAGCGACAAGATGGTTACCCCCGACCCGACTCGATCCGCAGCATAAATGTAGCCGCGGTCGTCGTACTCCACATAGTCGTTCATCGTGGCCTTGTAGCAGGCGCTCTGGCCATTGATGACCGAACAGGAGGCCATCGTGTTCTGATTGGGCGCTTGGATGTAGTAGGCAATCGGCTTCGGCGACTTCGGATCACGCACGTCCCAAATCCGCACACCGGCATTGAACCAGGACACGCTGATGATCTTGCCGTAGTACGGCGGGAAGATCGCCTCGGTCACCGAATGCGCACCGAACCGTCCGCCTTTGCCACAGAAATCGCCAGGCTGCTGCGGGACCGTCAGGGTCGCCATCGGCCAGGGCGAGGTCTCGGCTGAAATGTCCAGGATCCAAGCGTCATGCGGGGCTTCGCCAAAGCAATTGTTAGCCGTACCTTCGGATGAAACGAACAACAGATTCTTGCTTTGCGGCGTGCCATCGACCCAGTTGGTCTGCTCTTCCGGAATCGGAACATTGTAAACCGGCATGGAGCTGTGACCGCCGTTCTCGGGGTTCATCGTGACGTAGCTGATCTGCGGGAACAACAAATCTTCCTGGGTCGGGCTCTTCGCACAGTTCGCGGAGGCTTTCGGATTGCCGCCGACGCCGCTGGTCAGACAGCCATGAATCATCTTCGTGCGATCCACGATCTGGATGACTCCGTTGGCGCCGACGCCATAAGGCAGGTACACCCGGTTGATTTTCTTGCCCATGGAAATAGGACCATGAACACCCGAGGGTGGATTGGTGGTGCCTTCATAGCAGGTGCTGCTGGGTGCATCGGTGCACGACTGCGCAGTCGCCATGGGTGCACTCGGCTGTTGCCCCACCAAGCCGAATTGCCGGATGAACACCGGATGAGCGGGGTTCTTCAAGTCATAGATATAAATGTGCTGCGTCGAACCGCTTTGCTGCCAGCCGTCCGCCTTCGATCCGGCGACCAGATAAGCGATGCCGGAGTCGCACTCCCACCAGCTCTTGTGCGTGTTGCTGAGACCACCAAGCACGGTCGACACGAACACCGGCTTGGCCGGGTTGGTCACATCCCAAATCTGATGACTCAGATTGGACGCGCCGGAGTTGCCATGCGCGCGCAACATGTAGAAATGGCCGGCCGTGCCGGTGCTGGCCGCATCGGGCAGCGTATCGCCACCGCAAACTCGGACCATCTGATCGCCGCCGGCGGCATAGGAGCCGTTGATCGGATCAGGTCCCGGCAAGTGATACAGGAACTTGGGCTTGTTGACGTTGGTGACATCGACGATCGACGTCCCGTTCGATTCCATCACGCCCGTGAGCGGATTGACGGCGGCGCCATTGATGTTGCCGAGATAGAGAATTTCGCGGCCGTTTTGGTTCACCACCAGAGGCTGATAGATCGGCCGTCCTTGGTTATCGTTGAAGCCCTCCACTTTCATATTCCATGCCGATTCCTGATTGGCAGGATTCGGTGCGGGCTCTTTGGTCAAATCTTGGTTCAACGAGCCCTGCGGTCCTTCGTTGTTGGTGATGACAGGAATACTGGTGCCGTACGGCGGATAGGCCTCAACGGCGCCTTGCGCGAAACTCTGTGCCGACATTCCCAATGCGATGATTGCGCCCAAGCCTATGACTCTGGCGCGCAGAACTGCTTCTCGTTCAAGCATAAGAACTCCCCGAGGTGAATTGTAAAATCTTCATAATCAAAAATCGGTTGTGCCAGCCATGGCGATTTTTGAGTGACAACTGCAATCTGTTCGATTGCACATATATCGTATACGTCATTCACATAAGAAGGGGCATCTCTTGACGTATCTTTGCAAACTCGCGGGAACTGTTCTGAGGCGGCGTGCGGGGCCCTCACAATCATGAGAAAACAATGAAATTGGAAGTCGTGCTGTGGACTGTGGTTTTTATTCTGGTGGTATTGGCGTTCCTTTTTCCGAAAACCCGGCCATTCAGCCTTTCAGTCATTACGATTGCAATTGTGGCGATCGTTGCGATTGTCGTTATCGCCAAGCGCGACGAGCCTCCCGCACCGGAGACCTCTGTGCCACCCGCGCCCCCAGTGAGGCGACCCGACTTCGAGCAATTGCGTATCGAGAAATTGGACCAAGCGGATCCAGAGGCGAAAACCCGCCTACCCGTGCAGTCAATCCGCTTCGATCAAGTGCGTGCTGAACCGGGTGCGGAACGCGGTACCGTCGGTACGATCGCTGCACGTCTCTACAATGACTCTGCGACCTACACGCTCACCGATTATGGCTACTATCTGGTGATCCAGGATTGCATCAAAGCGGTCTGCACGACGGTCTTCGACCAACGCGGACTCTCTTCAATATCGGTACCACCCCACCAAGCCCGAGACGTGACGATCGCAGTTCAAACGGGCGGTCCACGCAGTGCTTCAACGTTCAAAATACTCGGCACCCTCAATATCCTGCTCACACCGACCGAGACGCGCGCCGCAGCGGGGACGAACCCGCCGTAGCGAGGGACGATATCGATGTTGCGGAAGTAAACGGCGCGCCGGTGCCGGAGTTAAGTCGTTATGCCGCAAGGAGTTCCGCCAGTGTCGTCCCGGACAACAATTTCAATTTTCTTGAGTCTGTTTCTCGGCGTGCAGGCCTGGTGCCATGCGCAGTCCAGCCCTCCGCCTCCCGCCGGCACGCCGCTTGAGGAACTGCTGGTCACCGGCGAGCGTCCTGGGCCTGGCATGTGGCGAGTCTCCAAGAATGGGCACGACCTGTGGATACTGGCGACGCTGGAACCTCTGCCGAAGAATATGACGTGGCGATCGCTCGTGGTCGAGGAGCGCATCGCGAATTCACAAGTGGTGCTTGCCGCGCCTGACGTCGATATAGATGTCGGCTTCTTTCGCGGCCTCACGCTCATTCCCGCCCTCCTGCATGCCCGCAAGAGTCCCGACGGCCGCACACTCGAGCAAATCCTGCCCCACGATCTGTATATCCGCTGGCTCGCACTGCGCGTGAAGTACTTGGGCTCCTACGATGAACACAAGCGACCCATGCTGGCGGCGGGCGATGTCTACGACGGCGCACTGAATGCGTCCGGCCTCACCTCGAACAGCATGGTTTGGGACGTGGTTGAAAAAGCCGCGCACAAAGACCATGTGCCGGTGCAGCCCGTGTTACTCAAACTCAAGTTGAGCGACGCCAAGGGGGCGGTGCGCGATCTCGGGAAGATTCCACAGGAGGCGGAGGTGGGCTGCTTCGCCAAAACGGTCGAGCGATTGGAGGTCGATTTGCAGCCCATGCGTCAGCGCGCCAACTTCTGGTCGCTCGGAGACATCAATGGGTTGCGCAGTTTGCCCTATCCAGACGACGACGCCGCGTGTCTGGCCGCCTTCCTCACCGTTCCGGAATTTCGCGACCAGTACGAAAGCGCCCTAAGTCGACTCGAGGACTTGTGGCTATCGACCGCCGAGGCCGCGGTCGATAAGAACAACAGTAGCTTCGCCGTGTTACCGATAACGACGCTGCTCAAGCAAGGCGGCGCGATCGACCAGCTCAAGAGCCGCGGATACGACGTGGTGGAACCTCAGTGAGCCGGTCGTAATTGCGTCGAAAAAGCCCCACGGATTTTTCGACGCCCAACCGGTTTACATGGGCCACCGTCCAGCCACGGCCCCACGCGAATGGTTGACCCAGCCCCTCCGCAACGAGCTCAGCGCACAGGGGCGACGTGGTGGCCAAATGAATCGATCCATCGAGATGAATATGACCGAGCTCATTCGAGCCCACATAGAAGTCCACACCATCGACGCGATCCGGCGCGTCGAAACGCCAATGAGTCGTCGCATCAACGTCGCGCCATTGGGCTATCGCCTCGGCAATCACCTTGATCATGCCATCGAGTACCGGCGGCGGCGCAAGCGGACCCTTGGCGTCGCGCGGCAAAGTATCGAGAGTTAGGTTCGCCATCGGTTGCTCCTGGGTATTGATCCGTCGAGTGTAACGCAAACGCTCCTTACCCTTAACGGCTGGCCTGCAGCAACTGCAAGGAACGCGCAGGATCGATGAGATGGCGCCGTCCGTCCGCGCTCGGGGTCGAACCATCACGGATGAGTGCCACCAACTGCGTCACCGTCAGGCGAGGATCGACCGCCAGTAATTTCGCTGCAAGGTTGGTCACCTGCGGGGCCGCCATGGACGTACCGCTTTCTCTGACCTGAGCGCCACCCGGAACGACGCTGGGCACCGAGAATCCGTTCGCATCCACCAGCACATTCGCGCCGTAGCTGGTGAAGTTCGTTTCATCACCCGCTTGATCGACCGCCCCGGTCACGATGAGATTGGGCAAAACAAAGGAGGATGGAATGCACTCCTCGAACGCGTTGTTGGCGTCATTGTTACCCGCGATGGTCACAAACAGGATCTCAGGCGCACTGTGGATCGCCTGATACAACGCATCCTTCTCGATCGAAAAGTAACGACGCGCCATTTGTTTGCGCTCCGCGTCATCTTTTCCGATGCCGTTATCGGCCAGATCCTTCTCGTAGTTCGAGGGCCGGTTCCACCAGCTCATGTTAACGACGCGGATGCCGTGTGACTTGAACCACGCCACATCGGCGGCGTACATCGCAACCAAGTTGCGCAGATCCTGCTCCGTGGGCGGAAGATGCGGATTGTTATTGTCATAGCTCAAGCGCGCATAGGCCAGCCGGATGGCAGGGTTGCCGCGCGCGGCAATACCCGCCACGTGCGTACCGTGACCATAGCCACCGGCGATGCTCATTTTGTCGAAGAAGGCTCGCGTCTGAGCAGGAGACATCGATCGTATCTGCGCTTTAAGGGCGGAAGACGCTGGCGTGTCCGCGCCATTCTCAAGATCGCCCGCGCCCTCCAGCTGTTTCACCAGTGTCGGATATTGATCATGCTCCTCCTGCGTCTGCGTCATGAGCTCGCCATGCGTCGGCAGCGCGTGAACATCGAATGCGATGCCATGCGCATCCTCATCCGGCGCGGGAGCAGCATTCGTGTACAGCTGTCCCGGAAATAGCGCCAGATCGATCCCAGAGTCCCAAATGGCCACGTTCACCGCGGTCAGCGAGTCGAGCGGCGGCAGTTTCATCTCACGCGCCGCCCAGATATCCGGCTTGGTAATCTGATTGGCGGCCGCGTAGGCCTTCAAGGCCGCCGACGCAGGTGTGGTACAAGGCGCCATCACCAGCATGGCGGTCCGCATGTCGATCAAGAATTCGGCTTCGGTCAGCGACAACGCATGCTGCCGCTGCAATGTGGGACCCACGCGCGCATCGGCCATGCCTACCAAAAACTTGTTGGTGGCGAGCTCATTGCGCAGGCGCAGTTCCTGGATAGCCGCAGACACCGTTCCCCACGGCAGCGGCTTCAACGCCGCCCGATACAGCGATTCATAAGACTTGGGACAGACGCCGGGTGCGAGGGCAGGGTCCGCCATGCGCCCGCGCAGAAAAACCTCCTCACCCAGTTGGCTGGTCAGCTTCTCCGCAGGCTTGTCTTCCAAAGCGCGGACATCTGGAATCATCCGCAGTGTCTGCGCGTCATGGCCTCCTTCGATTAAGTCCACGCGAAGCCGCGTCGCCAACATCCTGCGTCGCGTCGCATGATCGGCAATGTCATAGCCCGCAAGCACTTTCTGGATGTCGGCACGGACTGGAATCGCAAACTTCAAAAACTCAGTCGTGGGTGCTTCAAGGAGTTGCTGCGCCGTTCCTGAGAACGGATAGCTGAAACGTGGCAGTTCCGCCTCGGTAGTGATTCGCGGCTTAGCCGCGGTGACCTGAGTGCCGAGCGCCATGATGATTGCCAAGAACGGAATTTTTATGCACGTACGCATTCGATTTACTCACTGTATGGGTAGCGACTTCGCTAGATAGATCGGAAAGCGATCGCGAAACAGAACATACAAGCTCGATTTATCGACGCCTGAACCCCCGATGTACCGTTTCGACATCCGTTTACGCTTACCCACGTAAGGAAGTTCACGCGGCTCCAAAACAGCGGCACGAAGCCGCGGACTCGCGCCACTCCGGCTTATTACTTATTACGCAAAACAGTGGATGAGAAAACTATGCGAACCCGAGTGACCAAATACTTCAAAGCCGCTTCGGCGGTGATCCTGATGGGCTGGGCCCTCCTTCCAACCTCGGCTGATGCCCAAGGCATCGTGCTGACCGGCGGCACGCTGAACCTTGACTTCGCGGACGCCGCGATTGGCGGCAACTCCACCACCTTGGATCGGCTCGACAAACTGACCTGGAGCGGAGGTTCCGGCGGCCTCGCTGGACAGAACCTCGTATCAAACTCCGGCGCGGGCGGCGACTGTAACGGCGATCCTCACGAGTTTTGGGGCCAATCCTACGGTGAGCCGGAAGGCACCGATCCGCTGATCATTTTTGCGGGTACTTCGGCCACCGCCTCGAATCTGACCGCGACGTCGATGACGACCACGGCAACCGGCACCATCACCTGTGGCTGCGGCAATAACTCTCAAGCAGGGGCTCCCACGACCACGGTTTACAACGTATTTCCCGCCGGCGATCCCAACGTCAACGAGGTACGCGTTTCACGAACGATTCAGTTTTCGTCGAGCACGCCGGTTTTCAACACCAATGGCGTCCGCGGCTACGTAGCAAGACTGCCAATATCCACCTACAACACGGTGCTGGTACCAAACGCCGCCGGCACCATCGTCCCGTACCAGGCCAGTAATTGTGCGTCTGACTGCGAAATCACCGATTGGAATGGCCAGTGGTTTGCCGATGATAACGGCAGCGGCAGCGGCATGGTCGTCTTCCGCGACTCAAGCTCCACCAGTCCAGCAATCGTTGCCGTCAACAATGACGGTTCCTCCGCCTCGAATCTCACATCCATCGTCCTACTGCAACCCACGGGAGGTTGGAAAGCGCCGGTGACTGAAACCGAATGGCTGTGTTTTTATGATCCGACCACGTGGACCGCAGCCCAGCAGGCGGCCGGCACGCTGCCGAGCGGCTGTGCTCAGCATCCGTTGCCGGTAGCCACGGTTTCGCCGTTCGCATTTCCGGCGCAGGAGCAGGCGACGCCGGGATCGGCCGTTACGAGCAACACCCAGCAAATTACCGGTATTGCCGCGGCAACGCCCATCAGCATCACCGGCGGCACGTACAGCATCAATGGAGGTCCCTACACCAGCGCCGCGGGAACCATCAACAGTGGTGACTATGTCAGCGTTCAAGTCAGTGCTTCACCGAATCCTTGCACGACCAATTTGGCGACGCTGAGCATCGGCGGGGTCAGCGCGCAGTTTGCCGTCACGACCCCCTCGGCGGCCGATGTTTCGATATCGCTCAACATCAACCCGGGCAGCATCTCGCAGGGCGCTGCGGCCACGCTGACGTGGGCTTCGGTTAATGCGACTGCGTGTACTGCCAGCGGTTCGTGGACCGGCACCGAAGCGACATCGGGTACTTTAGCGGTTACGCCGACAACGACCGGATTGCAAACTTATAAACTTTCTTGCACGAACGGCACGGAAACCGCGAACGCTACGGTGAATTTGATCGTGACGGCGGCAACCGCGCCAGCGCCGACGGTCACCATCGCCGTCAACCCCACCTCGGTCACGGTCGGAACGACCGCAACGCTGACGTGGTCTTCGAGCAATGCGACTTCTTGCACCGCCAGTGGATCCTGGAGCGGCACTGAAGCGACATCGGGAACACTGTCTGAAACACCGACGGCCGCCGGCACCCAGACATTCACGTTGACCTGCACCGGCGCAGGCGGCTCTGCGCATGCGTCGGCCACGCTCACGGCCGCCGCGCCTCCGCCGCCGGCTCCCACGGTGACCGTCAGCGTCAACCCGACCTCGGTGACTGTCGGCAGCAACGCGACCCTCACGTGGTCTTCAACCAATGCCACGGCGTGCACCGCCAGCGGGGCGTGGACCGGCAGCCAGGCGGTATCCGGCACGGCGACGGAAACTCCCACGACCGCGGGCACGCAAACCTTCACGCTCACCTGCACCGGTGCGGGTGGCAGCGCCAACGCGTCGGCCACGTTGACCACGACCGCGCCAGCTCCGACGGTGACTCTCACGGTCAATCCCAACACCGTTACGATCGGCCAATCGGCAGCACTCACGTGGTCCTCGACGAATGCTACGGCGTGTACTGCCAGTGGCGCATGGTCGGGCGGCGAAAACACATCAGGAACTGTGACGGAGACACCCACAGTACCCGGTTCGCAGAACTTCACGCTGACGTGCACCGGTGCCGGGGGCAGCGCGAACGCGACCGCCACGCTAACCGCAAATGCCGTGCCTGTTGTCGGCACCACGACGGCTTCCGGTAAAGTGGGCGGCGGCGGCGCGTTCGACGTCGCAACCCTGGCTGGGTTGATGCTGTTGTCCTACCTGAGCTGGCAGATACGGGGCGCGAAATCTTTCGTGCGCCGCGAACTCGTCGTGAAATCGGCTCGACGAGTGCAGAAACTCGCGATTGCGGCGACAGCCATGATCGCATGTGCTGTGTTACTCGCCTCGCCTGGACACGCCGCCGATGATTTTGGTTTTGACTGGCAGCATGCCTACCTGGGGGCGCGCGCCGGCCAATCCATCTACAAGCCGTCCGCTTCTTCCATCGAGAATTCCATTGGCGATGATGCCGATGCGATCAGCGCACTGACCATCAACTCGCATCAATTCGGCGGAGTACTGTATGCGGGCGTGCCGATTTGGAAGAGCCTGAGCTTGGAGCTTGGGTATGCGCAGCTCGGACAATTTCCGCTGTCGATGACGACTCAAACAACCAGCAGTGTTGACGTCTCGGGCATCGCATCAACTTCGAAGTCAGGCGCGGCTAAGCGACCGCTTTTGATCCATACGGCCACGGCGCAAGATTTAGGCGCCGGCGATATCGATGGTCTCGCGCAAGAAGTGGTCAACGCGGCGCCGCCTGCAGGGCACGGCATTACCCTGGGATTTGCCATGCCGCTCGAGGTGCTCCCGCGGGTGAGTGTCGAGCCGCGATTCGCCGCCTTGTTCTATCAATCGAAACAAAGCCTCACGACCAGCGATGCGACTTTGCGAAATGACAACAAAGGGGTCGGCTTCGACGCCGGTTTGGCCCTATCGGTGCGCGTGATCGGGCCGGTTTACTTCGGTGCCGGCGTCGA
>CAZZWE010000153.1:0-9674 GCA_964657675.1 uncultured Steroidobacteraceae bacterium | reverse complement strand
AGATCTGGATGCCGGAAGGCTCTCCCTTGGCCGTGTATTCGCGGCGCTTGACCGACAAAATCGATGCCATCCTGCAGCAGAGCTATGGCCAGGGCGTGCAAACGCAACTGGCAATGACCTACGGCAATCCCAGTGTCGCGAGCGCCATCAAACTATTTGCGCAAGCTGGCATCGACAAACTCCTGGTGCTGCCGCTGTATCCGCAGTACTGCTCCTCCACGACCGGATCCGTGTTCGACGTAGTGAGCCAAGGTTTGCAGCGTTGGCGATGGCTGCCGGAACTGCGCTTCATCAACGACTATTATGCGGACCCAGGCTATATCGACGCACTGTGCACGCAGGTGCGCAAACACTGGGATGCGATGGGCGAGCGCTCACACCTGGTCTTGTCCTATCACGGCATTCCCGCCTCTTACGTCAAGAACGGCGATCCCTATCGGACTCAAGCGGAGGCGACGACTCGGTTGGTCGTCACTGAATTAGGCTTGAGCGATGATCAGTGGTCGCATTGCTATCAGTCGCGCTTCGGCCGGGTGGAATGGCTGCAGCCCTATACCATCGACACCATCCGCGCCTTATCCGCGCGCGGCATACGCAAGCTCGATGTGCTCTCGCCGGCCTTCGCGGTGGACTGCTTGGAAACGCTGGAGGAGATCGCGGTCGAGTATCGAGATGCCTTCATCGAATTCGGCGGGGAGCGGCTGTCGCTGATTGCCGGGTTGAACGATGAGCCCAAGCACGTTGAGGCCTTGGCGACGCTCATCAAGAATCGCCTGCAGGGCTGGGTTCAGTAGTCCGACCGCGCTCGATATTGGTGCTTGGCGGGTAACGGCTTGCACCGAGCAAGCCTGCAGTGCTAGATTCCGGTCAATGCGCTCCTTCAGCAGCAATTTTTCTAGCACCTCCGGCACGCACCTGTGCCTGGGCCTGCTGTCGCTGCTGCGCCGCTAGGCGCCACCACTTACGCGCTAACGGTCGGCGCTTACAAGACCGGAAACTCCAACAAGCCACCCCTTCAAAAGGCGGTGTATCAATCCGGTTTTCGCGAGTGAGATTTTATTTATGTTGAACAAGCCCTCCACCAAGTACCGGCCCTTCGCGCCGGTCGAGTTGTCCGATCGGACCTGGCCCAGCCGCGTGATCTCGCAGGCGCCGCAGTGGTGCAGCGTCGATTTGCGCGATGGCAATCAAGCCCTGATCGAGCCGATGGATGCGGCGCGCAAGCGGCGCATGTTCGACATGCTGATCAAGATCGGCTTCAAGGAAATCGAAGTGGGCTTTCCGGCTGCCTCGCAAACCGATTTTGATTTCGTCCGGGAGATCATTGAGCAGGGGTTGATACCAGACGATGTGACCATTCAAGTGCTGACACAGGCTCGCCCGGAACTCATTGCGCGCACCTATGAATCGCTGCGCGGAGCGCGGCGCGCCGTCATGCATGTCTACAATTCGACTTCGGTGGCCCAGCGGCGGGTGGTCTTTAGAACCGATCGCGCCGGCATCATCGACATCGCGGTGCGGGGTGCGACCGTGGTGCGCGAGCACGCCCTGCGGCAGCGCGACACCGAATGGGTGTTTCAGTACAGCCCGGAAAGCTTCACCGGTACGGAACTGGACTTCGCGGTGGAGGTTTGCGATGCCGTGAATGCCGTATGGGAGCCGACGCCGGACAGCCGCTCGATCCTGAATCTGCCGGCCACGGTGGAGATGGCGACGCCCAATGTGTACGCCGATCAGATTGAATGGTTTTTGCGCAACGTGAAGAACCGCGATTCCATCATCTTGAGTGTGCACCCGCACAATGATCGCGGCACCGCCGTGGCGGCGGCGGAGCTGGCCGTGATGGCCGGTGCGCAGCGTGTGGAAGGCACGCTGTTCGGCAATGGCGAGCGGACGGGCAATGTGGATATCGTCACCCTGGCGCTGAATTTGTATACCCAGGGCGTGGATCCGCAGCTGGATTTCTCCAACATCAATGAAGCGGCGCGCTGCGCGGAGGGCTGTAATCAGTTGCCCATTCATCCGCGCCACCCCTATGTAGGCGACTTGGTGTTCACGGCGTTCTCCGGTTCTCACCAAGATGCCATCAAGAAGGGCTTGGCGGCGCGGGCGGAAGGCGATTTGTGGGACGTGCCCTATCTGCCCATCGACCCCTCCGATGTGGGTCGCTCCTATGATTCCATCATTCGCGTCAACAGCCAGTCGGGTAAGGGCGGGGTGGCCTACCTGCTCGAGCGGGATTTCCAGTTGGTCTTGCCGCGGCGTCTGCAAATTGAGTTCAGTCAGGTGGTGCAGGCCGCAGCCGACATTACTGGCAAGGAACTCAGCTCCCAGGAGATCTTTGATCTCTTCGAGCGCGAATATCTCGTCCCGCGAGTGCCTTATGTCTATAAGTCGCATCAGTTGGCGGCCTCGACCGACGGTGCGGACACGGAGCGGTTGACCCTGATGGTGGACGTCGGGGGTCGGGTGGAGACGTGGCTCGGGCAGGGCTCCGGCCCCATTGATGCCATGGTCAAGGCCATCGCACTGCCGTTCGACCTCTTGTCCTACGAAGAGCATTCCCGAGGGCACGGCAGCGGCGCCAAGGCTGTTTCCTACATCGAGATCACCACCCGATCGCGCCGCACCTTGTTTGGGGCAGGTATGCACCCCAATATCATCACTGCGTCGCTATTGGCGATTCTGTCGGCGGTCAATCGAGCGATTGCCTCGGGCGCGTTGCCCGCGCGAGCGGACTCGGCGCGGACCGGAACTTGAGTAACTCCATGAAAGTTATGAGGTTGCTTTCGTAACACAGCAGTTTAGTGATTTATTTCCCGTGGCTGTTGAATGGCGGGCAGAATCGGCTATAGTGCGCAGCTTCACGGCTTTTAGCCGATCGATCCTATTGATTTCAAGGGCTTTTCTCGAACAATGAGTGAACGCGAAGACGAACATTTCGATATCGATGACGAATTTCTTGGGGAAGCCGAAGAATCGCACGACTTCGATCCCCTCATTGAACGCACGGAGCGTAGGCCAAAAGCCGCGGCTGCCGGCAAACGCGGGAAGGCCGCCTGGAGCCGGGTTGAGGACGTGCTCGCCGAGCGCCAGTTGGAAAAAGAACTGCGCGATATTTTTGAGGACGATTAGTCGTCCTCGATAACCCCTTGGGGACGGCGAGGGTCGTCCATGTCTTGCGGTATCGAATCCACATGTGCGTCGCGCCTCCGTGCTAGCCGATTGTAAAGACTGGGTGGTCCTCAAATTCGGGGGCACCAGCGTTTCCAGCAGTTCTAATTGGCGCAACATCGCCTCGGTGGTGCGCGCTCGGATCACGGAAACCTTCCGCCCCGTCGTCGTTCATTCGGCGCTTTCCGGGATCACCGACACGCTTGAATTGCTGTTAGGGGCCGCGTTGGTGGGGACCCACCCACCGATTCTCGCCAAGATCGAAGCGGCGCATCGTACCCTCGCGGCGAGCTTAGGCGTCGTTCCCAGCGAGCGCTTTGAAACCTTCCTGCGCGAATTGACCGCGATGTCCGAGGAACTATCGATCACCCGCGTGGTGAGCGATGCGATGCGCGCCCGGGTCATGGCCATGGGCGAACTGCTCTCCACCACGCTCGGCGAAACTTTCTTGAATCAACAAGGGATTGCCACCCGTTGGGTCGATGCCCGGCAGGTCTTGCTGGCCGAAGATCGGTATGGAATATCCCAGGCCACCAGTTTGCTATCGGCCACCTGTGACTACGCCCCGGACGCTGGTTTGCAGGCGAACTGGCGGGCGCTCAATGAAGTGGTGATTACTCAAGGGTTCATCGCGGCCAACGCGGCGGGTGAGACAGTGTTGCTTGGCCGCGGCGGCTCTGACACCTCGGCCGCTTATCTAGCCGCCAAGTTGAGCGCCGCGCGACTTGAGATTTGGACGGATGTCCCGGGACTGTTCAGCGCCAATCCGCGCGCCGTACCCAATGCCCGGTTACTGCGCGCGCTGCATTACGATGAAGCTCAAGAAATCGCCAGCAATGGCGCCAAGGTGTTGCACCCGCGCTGCGTGATGCCGGTACGCCAGTACAAAATTCCCTTGCATGTGTATGCCACGCAAGCTCCTGGGCTCGAGGGCACCATCGTGTCATCGACCGTCTCGGACAGCGCGGCACAGCTCAAAGCCATCGCCATCAAGAAAGGCATCACGCTGGTGTCGATGGAAAGCCCGGGAATGTGGCATCAGGTCGGATTTCTCGCCGATGCCTTTCAGATTTTCAAGCAGCAAGGGTTGTCGGTGGACTTGGTCTCCACCTCGGAAACCAACGTCACTGTGTCGCTCGATCCGACCGCCAATACCTTGGGCACGCCGGCCCTCGACAGCCTGGTGGCGGCCCTGAGCCAGCTGTGTCGCGTGGAAATCCTGGGGCCCTGCGCCTCGTTGAGTCTGCTGGGTCAGAATATTCGCGGTATTTTGCATGAGTTGGGCTCCGCCTTTGAATTGTTTCAGGATCAGAAGATCTACCTGGTCACCCAAGCGGCCAACGACCTCAATTTCACCTTTGTCATCGATGAGTCGCAGGGCGATCGTCTGGTGCAGCAACTGCATGAGCGGCTGATCGCCGGCATCGGATCCGACAAGGTGCTGGGGCCGACCTGGACTGAACTGTTCGAAGACAGCGCCCGCCTGCTCAAGCCCGCGCTTAATTGGTGGGAAGAGCCGGGTAAACAACAGCAGCTGCTGGCGATCGGCGCTGAACACGGCGCCGCGTTCGTGTATGACATGGCTTCGTTGGAGGCCTCGATTGCCGCGGTGCTGAGCGTCAAATCCGTGAAGCGCTGGGCGTATGCGATGAAGGCCAATTGGCACCCTGAAATCTTGCGCCGCATCTACGCTGCCGGTTTGACATTGGAGTGCGTGTCGCAGGGCGAGTTGGAACATGCCTTTGCCAGCGTGCCGGGCCTTGACCCTCGACGGGTGTTGTTTACGCCTAATTTCGCGCCCAAGACCGAGTATGAATTCGGCTTCGCCCGCGGCGTACGGGTGACGGTGGACAATCTCTACCCGTTGAAGCAATGGCCCGAACTATTTCGCGGCCGCGAGATCTTTTTGCGCATCGATCCGGGCTTTGGCCGCGGCCATCACACCCATGTGCGTACGGCCGGCGTGTATTCCAAATTCGGGGTGCCGTTAAGCGACATCGACGAGCTCGGTGCGCTGGTCCGCCAAGCCGGCGTGCGCGTGACCGGGCTGCATGCGCACAGCGGCAGCGGAATATTCGAAATCGCCAATTGGATCGAGACCGGCGCCTTGCTGGGTAGCTTGGCCCAGAAATTTCCCGATGTGACCGTGGTGGATTTGGGCGGCGGCATCGGTGTGCCGGAACAAATTGGTCAAGCCGAGTTGGATTTTGCCGGGCTGGATCGCGCCGTGGCGGGCTTGGCGCAGCGGTTCCCGCACATTGAATTCTGGATGGAGCCTGGCCGCTATCTGGTTGCAAAGGCGGGCGTGCTGATTGCCGCGGTGACGCAGCTTAAATCCAAGGGTGAAGTGCATTACGTGGGCATCGCCACGGGCATGAATTCCTTGATTCGACCCGCGCTGTACGGCGCTCATCACGACATCCGCAACCTGACCCGGCTGGCTGAACCGATGAGCGAGCGCGTGAATGTGGTGGGGCCGATTTGCGAGAGCGCGGACCTGTTCGGATCGGACCGCTGGCTGCCGCCCTCGGTGGAAGGTGATATTTTGTTAATCGCCAACTGCGGCGCCTACGGCTACGCCATGTCTTCGCATTACAACCGCCGCGCCCCGGCGCAAGAGTTTATTATTTAGCCATGAAGCAGGTTGGCATTATCGGGTGGCGTGGCATGGTCGGATCGGTGCTCGTGGACCGAATGCGCGCTGAGGGCGACTTCCAGCGCGTATCGCCGACGTTCTTTTCCACCTCCCAAGCCGGTGCGGCTGGACCGCGCATCGGAATGGCCGACTCGCCGGTCCAAGATGCGAATGACATCGCGGCGTTGGCCAAGTTGCCGATGCTGATCAGCGCCCAAGGCGGCGACTACACCCAGGCCATTCACCCGCGCTTGCGGGCCGCCGGGTGGCAGGGCTATTGGATTGATGCCGCATCGACCCTGCGCATGGAAAAAAACGCGGTGATCGTGCTCGACCCGGTCAATTTGCCCGTCATGCAATCGGCTCAAAAGCAGGGCATCAAGGATTTCATCGGCGGCAATTGCACGGTGTCACTCATGCTGATGGCGGTCGCCGGTCTGATGCGGGCGGACTTGGTCGAATGGATCACCGCGATGACCTATCAATCCGCCTCCGGCGCCGGCGCGCAGAACATGCGCGAGTTGCTGGAGCAGATGGGCGCGCTGCACGCCGCGGTCGCACCCCAGCTCAAGAATCCCGCGTCCAGTATCTTGGAGATCGATCGCAGCGTCAGCAGCGCGATGCTGGACGCGCGCTTTCCTCAGGCGCATTTCGGCGTGCCGTTGGCCGGCAGTTTAATTCCCTGGATCGACAAGGATCTTGGCAACGGACAGAGCAAAGAGGAATGGAAGGCGTCCGCGGAAGCCAACAAGATCTTGGGCATCGAGTCCAACCCGGTGCCCGTCGAGGGGATCTGCGTACGGGTGGGTGCCATGCGCTGTCATTCGCAGGCATTGACCATCAAGTTGAAGCGCGATCTACCGCTGGCTGAGATCGAACAGTTGCTCGCGTCCGGCAATGACTGGGTGCGGGTGATTCCCAACAACAAGGAATCAAGCATCAAAGCGCTGTCACCGGCGGCGGTCAGCGGCACGATGGAGATTCCCATCGGCCGGGTCCGCAAGCTCGCCATGGGTGGTGACTATCTCTCAGCGTTCACCGTCGGCGATCAGCTGCTATGGGGTGCAGCCGAACCCTTGCGCCGCACTATGAATTTCCTGCTTCCGCATGTGTGAGTAGATGAATCGGCACGGGCTTGACGTGCCAGATATCCCGGCAATATTCGCGGATGGTTCGATCCGATGAGAACTTGCCGCTGCGCGCCGTATTGAGAATGGACATGCGCGTCCAACGTTCTTGATCGGCGTACGCTTCATCCACCAGCGCCTGACAGTCAATATAGGACTGGAAATCCGCCAACAGCAAATAAGGATCGTGCTGCAGCAGCCCATCGATCAGTGGGCGAAACAGCTCCGGATCGCCGCGCGAGAAAAAACCGCTGCGGATCAAGTCGATCACATCGCGTAGCTTTTGATTGCCGTTGTAGTAGTCCATGGGACGGTAGCCCTGCGCTTTGATGGCATAGACTTCCGGCGTACTCAAGCCAAACAGGAAGAAATTCTCGGCGCCCACTTCATCGCGGATTTCAATGTTGGCGCCATCCAGCGTGCCGATGGTCAGCGCGCCATTCATCGAGAACTTCATGTTGCCGGTGCCCGAGGCCTCCTTACCGGCGGTGGAAATCTGTTCGGATAGATCCGCCGCCGGATAAATCCGCTGGCCGTTCTTGACGTTGAAATTGGGCAGGAACACCACTTTCAGGCGGTCGCGGACATCGGGATCGCGGTTCACCACATCGCCCACCGCCGTGATCAACTTGATCATCAATTTCGCCAGGTGATACCCCGGCGCCGCTTTGCCGCCGAAAATGAAGGTGCGCGGCTGGATGTGCAATTGCGGGTCTGACTTGATGCGGTGGTACAGCGACACGATGTGCAGCACTTTTAAATGCTGGCGCTTGTACTCGTGTATGCGTTTCACCAACACGTCGAAAATCGAATTGGGGTCGACATTGACGCCAGTGCGCTGCAGTGCCCGGGCGGCCAAGCGCTGCTTGTTGAACTGCTTGATCTCGCGCCAGCGGGCGCGGAATTCGGCATTATCGGCCAAAGGCTCCAACGCCTTGAGCTGGGAGAGATCCTTCACCCACCCATCGCCGATGTGCTGGGTGATGAGCTCGGACAACTGCGGATTGCACAACACCATCCAGCGCCGCGGCGTGACGCCGTTGGTTTTGTTGCTGAATTTGCGCGGCCACAGCTCGTAGAAATCTTTCAGCACATCGCTCTTGAGCAGCTCGGAATGCAGCGATGCCACGCCATTGATGGCATGGCTGCCGACGCAGGCCAAGTGGGCCATGCGCACATAGCGTTCGCCGCTTTCATCGATGAGCGACATGCGGGCGATGCGTTCTTCATCGCCCAGAAACCGGATGCGCACTTCCTCGAGAAAATGCGCATTGATCTCGTAAATGATTTGCAGCAGACGCGGCAGCACGCGGCCGAACATGGGGATGGGCCAGCGCTCCAAGGCTTCCGGCATCAGCGTGTGATTGGTATAGGCGAATGTCTTACAGGTTACAGCCCAAGCATCGGACCACGGCAGCAGCGCGTCATCGATCAGCAGCCGCATCAGTTCGGCGATGGCCACGGCCGGGTGCGTATCGTTCAACTGCACCGCAAACTTTTCGTGAAATTTCTCGACCGGGATTTTCTGCGTGCGCAAAATGCGCATCATGTCCTGCAGCGAACAGGAGACAAAGAAATACTGCTGCTCCAGCCGCAACTCCTTGCCGCGCGCCTGTTCATCGTTCGGATACAGCACCTTGCTCAAATTCTCGGATTCGACTTTTTGATTCACTGCGCCGTAGTAGTCGCCGCTGTTGAAAATGGCGAAATCGAAGGATTCCGGCGCTTCGGAGCGCCACAGCCGCAGCGTGTTGGCGGTGTTGGTCTGATAACCGAGAATCGGTGTGTCGTACGGCACGCCGATGACGGTTTTATGCGGCACCCAGCGGATCCGCAGCCGATTGTGCTCGTCCACATAAGAGTCGGCGCTGCCGCCGAACTTCACTTCCACCGCCCATTCGGGCCGGATCAATTCCCAGGGGTTGCCGAAGCGCAGCCATTTGTCGGTTTTCTCCACCTGCCAGCCATCGATCAGCTCCTGGTGAAAGATGCCGAACTCGTAGCGGATACCGTAGCCCACGGCCGGGATTTCCAAGGTCGCCAGCGAGTCGATGAAGCAGGCCGCCAAGCGTCCCAGGCCACCGTTGCCTAAGCCCGGCTCTTCCTCTTGCTGCAGCAAGTCATCGAAATTGAGACCGAGCTCTGCGACGCACTGCTTGACCCGATCAAAAATCCCTAAGTTGACCAAATTGTTACCGAGGTGCGGCCCCATCAAAAATTCGGCCGACAGGTAGGCGACGGTGCGCGATGCGCTTTTGGTGTACACCGCGGCCGTGCTGATCCAGCGCTGCAGCATGCGATCGCGCACGGCATAGGCCAGCGCCATGTAGTAATCGTTCTTGGTGGCCAGTCCCGGAAACTTGCCCTGAATATAAAACAGGTCATCCAGGAAGGAATTCTTGAGCGCCTCCTTGCTCAGCGCGGTGCGGCCGTCCTCGAGCTTCATG
The DNA here is from genome assembly GCA_964657675.1 of uncultured Steroidobacteraceae bacterium. Lineage (GTDB taxonomy): Bacteria > Pseudomonadota > Gammaproteobacteria > Steroidobacterales > Steroidobacteraceae > Bog-1198. The sequence goes on along the minus strand of CAZZWE010000153.1, from coordinate 291 downwards.
GTGACCACATCACTTCCACGGGCGTTTGAGTTTGGCGCAGCACGGCGCGGATGGGCATCTCGGCGATCGGCCCTGATTCGCCCGCGGCGGTGAAGGTGGCCCACTTTTTCGGGCCATCGATCAGGATCACGATGCGGCGCGCGTCCAGACGGTCTATGAGCTGCACGTCGTGCGTCGCGATCACCACCGTGGCGCCGACGTCGTTGAAGCGTTTGAACAACTGCATGATGTCCAGCGCCAGGTCCGGGTCCAGATTGCCGGTGGGCTCGTCGGCGATCAGCAGCCGGGGCC
>CAZZWE010000152.1:0-9765 GCA_964657675.1 uncultured Steroidobacteraceae bacterium | reverse complement strand
GCGACCTCGGTACTCGCGCTGCGCCTGAAAATTCCGCCGGCGATCGTACTGGTAATCGCCGGCGTGGTGCTCGCCTTGGTGCCCGGCTTGCCGACGGTGAAGCTGAACCCCGAGTTTGTGCTGCTGTTTGTTCTGCCGCCGATCATTTATTCCTCGGCGGTGGCGATGAGTTGGAAGGAATTCAAATTCAATTTGCGCCCCATCTCGTTGCTCGCCGTGGGATGTGTGTTGTTCACGGCGGTCGCGACCGCTGCCGTCAGCCATTGGGTGTTGGGATTTCCCTGGCCGGTGGGCTTCGTGCTCGGCGCCATCGTTTCGCCGCCCGATGCGGTCGCGCCGTTGTCGATTGCCCGCCGTCTGCAGTTGCCGCGGCGCTTTCTCGTGATCCTCGAGGGTGAGGGCCTGGCCAACGATGCCAGCGCGCTGATTCTTTATCGTTTCGCCATCACCGCCGTGAGTCTCGGCGTGTTCTCCTTTAAGTACGCGGCCGGCACATTTGCGGCCATTATCGTCGGCGAGATTCTGTGGGGCATCGGTGTTGGCTGGGCCATGCTGCGGCTGCGCCGCTGGGTCAAAGATCCACGCATCGAAATCATGCTCTCCGTCCTCACGCCTTTTCTAGCGTACTGGCCGCCCGAAGCGCTCGGCGGCTCCGGTGTTCTGGCCACGGTGACCACCGGGCTCTACATCAGTTGGAATGGATTGCGCTTGATCAGCGCCTCAACGCGGCTCCAAGGGATATTTTTCTGGGACTTTTTGATTTATCTGACCGAAGGATTCGTATTTTTGATCACGGGGCTTCAGGCGCGCACGCTGATTGCAGGCATTCATGGGTACTCGATTGCCGACCTTTCCATCTCTGCGCTGATCGTTTGCGCCGTGGTAATCGGCGCGCGTTTTGTGTGGATGTTTCCCGCCACCTACCTGCCACGCTGGTTGATACCCTCAGTCGCCCATGATGACCCCGCCCCGCCCTGGCAATGGCCCGTGGCGCTGGCATTCACGGGCGTGCGCGGCATCGTCTCATTGGCGGCCGCCCTCGCCATTCCGCTGACCACGGCCGACGGCGCTGCTTTTCCCGATCGCGACCGAATCCTGTTTCTCACCTTTGCGGTGATCTTGGTGACGCTCGTCGGCCAGGGCCTGTTGCTGCCCGCCGTCATGCGCGCGCTCGGCTTTGCGCACGCGGGCCGGCGTGAGCGGCATGCCGATCGCATCGAAGAATTTTCCGCAAGACACAACGTGCTTCAAGCCGCGAGTGCCTATCTTGATGAACTCGCCGCCGAGCGCAAGCTTCCCGATAGCATCGTGCACGCGCTCAAGGCCCGCTATCGGGAGCAGATTAAGTTGGTGGATCGTCTCAAGGAAGGCGGCGCCGAAATCAAGCGCTCGGTGCAACTCGACGATGAGATCGAGTGCCTGCTACTCGCCAAGGAGCGCACCTTGATCAATGACCTCTACCGCGATGGGAAGCTCAAAGACGAACCGCGTCGGCGCATCGAACGCGATCTTGATCTTAGGGATGCGCAACTCCTGAATTTGCGGGCGGAAGAATAACGCGGGAACCGCTACGCGGCGGCGCGCGCGGGCAACAGACGGTCATATTCGCGTTTGACGACCGCGTAGCATTCGCAGGTTCGTGCCTCCAACCCGCGACGGTCGAGCACTCTGATATGTCCGCGTGCGTAACTGATGAGGCCGGCCTTTTGCAGTTTGAGCGCTCCTTCCGTTACGCCCTCACGACGCACGCCCAACATGTTGGCGATCAATTCCTGGGTCATGACGAGCTCGTCGCCGTGCAGCCGATCCAAGCTCAACAGCAGCCAGCGGCACAACTGTTGATCCAGCGAGTGATGTCGATTGCAGACCGCGGTCTGCGCCATTTGCGTAATCAGGGCTTGGGTATAGCGCAGCAGCAAATGCAACACCGGACCCGCGCGGTCGAATTCCGCCTTCATCAGCGGCGCTTTGAGGCGACAGCCAAGACCCGCGCTTTGCACCACGGCCCGGCTCGGCGTGGACCCGCCCCCCATGAACAGCGACACGCCCACCAACCCTTCGTTGCCGACCACCGCGATTTCCGCCGACGCGCCGTTCTCCATGACATAGAGCAAGGAAACGATGGAAGTCATAGGGAAGTAGACGTAGCCGAGCGCGACGCCCGGCTCGTACAGTACCTGCCCAAGTGGCATGTCGACCCGTTCGAGCGAAGCGGCCCAGCGCTTCCACTCCGCGTCCGGCAGAGCGGCCAACAGATGATTCTTTTTGAAATCTTTGAACTTCAGCATCAGACACACTAACCGGCTTGCCGCGACGCCACTGTTCGCTAGCGCACACAGGGGCCTGCCTGGCCAACAAATCCGCGGCAGCGGATCATCCTCCAGCTCATCGAGTGAGCGGCGTCCTACAAAGGAGCTCATTAGGACCACCTGCGGTCCGCCAGGTAGCCGCGCAAGCCGTAGGCCTCGCGTTCTTACGCGGTCTAAATCAACAACACTATTTTTCCGCCGCCGCCTTTTTCCAACAAGGTATGCGCCGCCGCCGCTTCGCTCAAGGGCATGCGCCGGCTGATCGGCAGTGAAAAGGTGCCGTCGCGAATGTCATCGGCGAACTCACGCAACTTGGAAGCATCGGGACGCCCAAACACACGGGTGACCACGACGCTGGGATTTTTGGCCGCAGCGTCGGCCGGAAATACGGAGGCATAGCCAAATCGCCCGCCTGCCTTGATTCGTGCGAACAGTTTCACCGCGGTGTCGCCGCCCACGGTGTCGGCCACCCCATCCAAAGGCTCCAAAGCTGCGATGGCCGCATCGTCATCGATGGCGATGACGCGGGACACCCCTAAGGTTGCGGATTGCGCCAATTGTGCTTTGCGAACGCCCGCGATCACCGTGGCGCCGAGTTTCTTCGCGCTGTGCACGGCGGCGCGTCCAACGCTGCCCAGCGCGCCGCTGACGAGGATCAGCTGGCCGCGCTCGACGCGAGTTGCGAGGCGCACCAATTGATCCCCGGTCAGCGACACCAAGGGCAGGCCCGCGGCGTCGATGGCATCGACCCCATCGGGCAAATGCGTCACGTTCGCGCCTGGCACCGCAACCAATTGCGCGTAGGTCGCATCAGCCATCGCCAGCACCCGATCACCGGGTTTGAAAGACCGGATATTGCCGCCGATGGCACGCACCACGCCGCTGACATCTTTTCCCAAGATGGCAGGCATCGTCAGCGGAAAATCTTTCTGCCGGGCACCGGAGCGCACTTTCCAATCAATCGGATTGACGCTGGTGGCGACAGCCTCGATGAGTACGCTGTCTGCGCCGAGACCGGGCTCGGGCACGTCGGTCTCGTACTTCAGGACCTCGGGGCCGCCGTACTCGTGAATTCGAACTGCTTTCATAAACTCGCCCTCTGGATGATCGCGTCATCATCTCACAAGCGCAATCTCAGGCAGGCTTTGTAAAATCTTCCTCCCAAAATTCGTGCGCGCGGCGCATCCGCAGGTCGCTGCGCGCAGTTTCAGCCCGCCGCAAATCAGCTCGCCGTATTTTTCCGGAAATAGTTTTCGGCAGTTCCGAGAACTCCAGACGGCGTATGCGCTTGAAGGGTGATACCCGGCCTTTGACGAACTCCAAAATAGATCGGGCGGTCGCAGCGTCGGCTGAGGCAGCGGCCGTGAGCGCGATGAACGCTTTCGGCACCGACAGGCGCATCGCATCGGGGCTCGGAACCACGGCGGCCTCCGCGACACAGGGATGTTCCATCAGCACGCTTTCCAGTTCGAAGGGACTGATGCGATAGTCGGACGATTTGAACACATCGTCGGCGCGCCCAACGTAGGTCAAACACCCCTCAGCGTCGCGGCGGGCGATGTCGCCCGTGTGATAAAAGCCATCCCGCATGACCTCGGCATTTTTTTCCGGATCATCGAGATAGCCCTGCATCAGGCCCACCGGTCGCGGCGCCAACGGCAGACAAATTTCGCCTTCATCCGCCGTGCCGCCTTCAGGTCCGAGCAGCACGACGTCATAGCCCGGAAGTGGGCGGCCCATCGACCCCGGCACGATCGCCAAGCCCGGTGGGTTGCCGATTTGCGCCGTCGTTTCCGTTTGGCCAAAGCCGTCGCGGATGGTCAAACCCCAGGCGTCTTGAACCTGGCTGATGATCTCCGGATTGAGCGGCTCGCCCGCACCGACGATCTCTCGCAAGCGCACTGGCCAGCGTTTCAGATCCTGTTGCACGAGCATGCGCCAAACCGTGGGCGGGGCACACAGCGTCGTCACGCGGCAGCGCACCAGCTGATCCAGCAATGCGCTCGCACTGAATCGCTCGTACTGATAGGCAAGCACGGTCGCTTCCGCAATCCACGGAGCAAAAAAGCACGACCACGCATGCTTGGCCCAGCCGGGCGAGCTCAAATTCAGATGCACATCGCCGCGGCGCAGCCCGATCCAATAGGCGGTCGACAAATGTCCGACCGGATAGCTGCTGTGCGTATGGGCCACCAGTTTCGGTTTCGCGGTGGTCCCCGAGGTGAAGTACAGCAACAACAGCGCGTCAGCGGGAGTGGGCTCCTTGGCCACATACAAGCTCGGGGCCGTGTTGCTGTCGTCGTAGCTTCGCCAGCCGGGTGCCGTGCCGCCCACCGCAACTCGAATCACGGCGGGCGCTAAATCTTCGAAGCGCTGCGCAAGATGATGATCCGCAATGATCATGGAAATGCCGCCGCGCATGACCCGGTCCTCGAGCTCATCCCGCTGCAGCAGGGTCGTGGTGGGAATAACCACTGCTCCCATTCGAATCAGCGCCAACATCGTTTCCCACAGCGGCACGACGTTGCCCAGCATCACGAGCACACGATCGCCGGCCTTCAGCCCCTGGTCGGACAGATAGCAGGCGACTTGATGAGAGCGGCGCGCCAGCGTTGCGAAACTCAAGGAATGATCGTTCCCTGAGTCATCCACGACGCGGAGCGCCGGCGCGTCGTTGCCTGCCGCGATGACATCGTAAAACTCGCGCACCCAATTGAAATGGGTGACGCCTTCCCAGCGAAATCGTCCCGCCGCTTCCGCCGTGGACACCGTGGAATCCAACACCCGATCGCGAAGCGCTATGAACCCGTTGTCTGTATCCACGATGGCATAACCGCTTGGCGTTAGGTGCCCGCAGCCGCGGGTGCGCTGCAAGTATAACTATCGGCCGTCGCAGGATTGCCTTTCCCCTGGTACTTGGCTTTCTTCGGATAGGCGCACAAGAGGTTCGTCTTGCTGGCATCGGCCGTTCGCCAATCCAATGCACCGGCCAATGGATTGTCCGCGTGCCGCGCAACGATTTCCTCGGGCGCCACGCCCGATTCGACCCAGCGCTCAAGCGCGGCGGTCATGTCGTTACGGGGTTCCGCCGGCCGAGGCGGCGCAGTAAATTGCCCAAAGCTGGCGCCGCCGGGTCCGCCGATACAATGTTGCACGCCCGGCGCCATAAATAAGCGAACCATTTTTGCAGCCGCCGCGGCGCCCATGCGCGCCCGAACCGCATTGAAGTAATCGACGGTGCGTTGCGGCGGCAGACCCGGATCCGCCCAACCATGCCATAGGATCAGCTTTCCGCCTCGCGATGCGAACGCATGCAGATCGGTGTCGGTCGCATCCAGCACGGGCGCCAGTTCTGCTTTCAGCTTGGAAAAGTCCTGATCGAGGCTGAAATGCTCATGATCGGCATGGAACGTCGTGACGAACGAGTCCAGCATCGCATCCACATATTTCGGCTCATTGGCGCTCTGCCCTGCGGGAGCGAAAATCCATCCGTCCCATCCCGATCCCGGCACCGTTCCGAGTTCAGCGCCGGACGCTTCGAATCCGGGGTACAGCCGTTGGCCACTCGAGGTGTGCGCGCCGGCATAAATCTTTTGCAGTGCCGTCACCTGAGGTGCCGTCAGGCACGAATCGCTGTCCTCGCCTTTGCACAGCATCGCCTTCGGATCGAAGTGGCAGTCCTTCGGATCGTCCACCCAGGCATGCACGCGAGGCTGCGCGGCACAGGCGTGCAGCACGGCCGCCTGCAGTGCAGGCACTTTGGAGGCCGGAATGGCCGCACCGGCAACGCGTTGCGCCTGATCGTTCCAGATCATCGTAGCGGCAATGCCCGTCCATGAGATGGCCGGCGCCCCGGCGATGACTCCATCGTAGTCTTCCGGGAAACGCTGCGCCTCCATCAACGCCTCGCGACCGCCGTTGGAACATGACGTGAAGTAGGCATGTTGAATGGGCTGTTGATACAACGCGCTCACCAACGCCTTCGCATTGAGCGTAGATAAATGCAGCGCGCGATAGCCGTAATCACGCAGCAGCTCAGGATGTCCCTTCGCCCAGCCGCCTTGGATGGCCGCATCGGGTGTGTCCACACGATGCCCGGTATCGGTCGACACCCCCGCACCGCCGCGCTGCACGGCCTCGACCAGTCCGGGCGTGTAAGACACGGCGCCGCCGAAACCTCCGTTGCCGGCGCCATACAATCGGCCATTCCATCCGGCCAACGGCATCCATACCTCGAAGCCGATATGCGAACCCGGCTCCGGTGCGATCACGCCCACCACGCGGCAATGCGCCGGCAGCTGCGCTTCGGCGAACATGAACGCGCCTTTGAAGGGACCCGCCGCCACCGCCTCAGCGGAGGTGATGGTGGTATCAGGTAACATGGCCTTGGCGAGTCCCTGACAACGCGCCGCATCCGCCGCTGAATTCACGCTCACCGGACGCGGCTTGGCGCCCAGCTGTTTGACGAAGAAGTCCGCCATGGTCCGAAACGCCTCGTCGGTCTCCGGCGCATCGATGTAGGTCCAAAATGCGTGCGGCAAGCCGTCGTACACCACCAAGTGGGCCGGCACGCCATCCACTTCCAAACGGCGGCAAAAGTTCGTCGTGCCGCTCAACAAGAAGTCGCGCCCGCTGCTGATGCACAGCGTCGGCGGAAAGCCTTTGAAGCCGCCGTACCAGGGCGACAGCAAAGGATCAGTCATCGGAGTGGATCCCGTATAGGCCGCCTTGACGCCCGCAAAATCCAGATTGCCCATCTTGAACGGGAACAGATGCATCGAATCCCCTTCCGTGGCGAAATCCGTATCTCCCGAGAACATGCCGAGCGCACCTGGCATGGGCAATCTTTCCGAGCGAATCCGCGCCAGCAACTCCGGCCCGAGAATGGCGCCCGCCGAGGTTCCGTAAACCGCAATGTGCTTCGCGTCATGCGACTTCAGCAATGCTCGATACACCGCGAGCGCATCATCGACGGCCGCGGGAAATTGATGCTCCGGCGACATCCGATAACGTACCGCGACCACGGCAATGCCGGTCAGCGCGGCGATGGGAACATTTTCGGTCAAGGAACCTGAGTCCACCTGAAAGCCGCCGCCGTGCAAATCAAGCAGAATTCTTGCTTTGTCGACCGACCCCCGCGGCGAGATGATGCGCACCGGCACACCCGCAATGGACTCCTCCTTGATGTCCACTGCATAGGTCGCCTTCTGCTTGTTCGACCACATGACTTGAAACTGGTCGGTAAAACCGCGCATCTGCTCGATGGTCAGGGCATCGTTCGCCGCGGAAGCGCCCTTTGCCATGGCGGCGAGCTGCGTGCGGGCCGCTTCGCTGACCGTCGTCGGTAACGGCGGCAATGGCGGATCGGCCGCCACGGCCCAATTCGCCAACCCAGGAAGCGTCAACAGCGCTCCCAGCAAGTGTTTACGCATGCTCATTTCCCGAACGAGTAACGAATCTGCGCGCCATACATCCGCGGCGGTCCGTAGGTGCGCGTGACAAATCCAAAGGACTCATAAGCGTCGAACTGTCCGATCGGATACGTCCGGTTCATGAGGTTGGTCACGAACAGCGACAAATCGACCGGGCTTTGATACACGCCGCGCCAGTCAAGTCGCGCATTGGTCACGCCGTAGCCAGGAAGATAGGGATAGACGGTTTGATTGGTCTGAGAAATCGACTGCGAGCTTTGGTAGGTGTACAGACCCATGAGGCCTAGGTCGCCCATGGTCTTGGGCAACGGCAATCGATAGCGGGCCGAGAAGGTCCCCTTGTTCCGGGAAACATACGGGAATGGGGCTCCAGCGAGAATCAATGCCGCTTCTGAGCTGTCCACTTCGGTGTACTTGGCATCCGTGTAGGCATACAGCGTGGACAACTCGACGCTCGGAATGGGCAGCAGCACACCTTCCCACTCGACGCCCGAAATCCGACCGCGCGCCGCATTGTTGGTCACGTTGATCAAAACCCCATCCGAGACCACGTTGGTGGTTCTTTGAATGTTGGTGTAATCGCCGCGAAAAGCGTCGAGATTTACGCGAGCCGCCATACCATCGAATTTGAAGTCGCCCTTGATGCCGATCTCCACATCCTTCAACTCTTCCGGTCGGAACGTCGCGAATGGCGATCCCGCAGGCAGCTGCGAGTTAAGTCCTCCCGCCTTGTAAGCACTTCGCACTGCGACGTAGGTCAGCACATCCGGGGCGACCTTGTAGTCCAGCCCGAATGAATAGCTACCGTAATTCCACTTGCCAGTGCCGCCGGTGTAGGGCGGCGCCACGAAATAACTCGCTTGAGAGAATTCATCATGGGTGTAGCGATACCCGGCCGTCACGCTCAATCCGTCCAAGGCAGCAACGCTTTTGCCGAGGTCGTAGGTCATCTGTATGAATTCTGCATGGCTCTTTTCTCCCTGCGTCTGACCGGTGACGAGCGGGCCGCCGAGCAGAAACGTGGTCGGGAAGTAATCAAACTGTCCGAGCGACGGGGTGGTCGGCCATGCCCGATCCACGAAACCGCCGACCACGTACTGCAGCGCATCGCTGAACACACGGCCCTGTAGCTGAAGCTCTTCGGTGTAGTAGGTTTCGGCCAACGTGTAGGAATTCGGACTCGATTGGCCGGCGATGGGCGAGACCGATGCGTCGTAGTCGTATCCGTAGGAGTCTTCGGACTTCGTGTAGCTGATGATGTTCTTAAGCTTGACGGCATCGTTGACCGTGAAGGTCGTCGTATTGATCAACTCGTCAAAATTCGACCGTGCATATTCGTCGATGTTGTAAGACACCTCGCGCGGACCGCGGGCCGCCTGTTCCGCCAAATAGGTGAGTTGGTTCGGAAAGAACGTGTTGATCAAAAACGGTGCGGTCCCGGCATTGGGGTTAAAGGCAATCTCCGAGGTGCCTGGGCCGTGGTCGGCGGAGTGGTAATAGCGATAAATCGTATAATTTTCCAAATTATCGAGCGGCTTCAACAACAGTTCGACCCGCAGGCTCTCGTAGCCTAAGTTGTCGTAATCCTTGCCGTCGAATAACGGGCCCACATCGCGGGTGTAGCCTGAGCGGCGCTCATAGGCCCCTGATACGCGCAACAAGATCTTGTCGGTGAGCAGCGGCAAATTCACCGCGCCTTCGAACGCGCGATCGTTGTAGTTTCCACCTTGCGCTTGCAAGTAGCCGCCAAAGTCATCGGTCGGACGCTGCGGTTCGAACATGACGTTGCCGCCGGTCGCGTTTTTGCCGAACAAAGTGCCCTGCGGCCCTTTCAAGACTTCGACGCTGGCGAGATCGTAGTACGTACCGGGGCGGCCATCGAGCGGCAGCGCGCCGACATTGGGCACTTCCGCAAAATAACCGATGGTGCCGGGCGTCGCTCCAAATGCGGGTCCCTGACCCCGGATCGCGAAGCCGCCGGTTTCGGCAGGCTGGCCGCTCGCGATGGCGACCAATGAGGGCGT